>CAMVRS010000126.1 GCA_947169935.1 uncultured Lachnospiraceae bacterium | reverse complement strand
GCTGCACGGGCGTCAGCGGAGCTGCGGGTGCTGCCTGGGGTGCGGTCATAACGGGTGTAACCGGTGCTGCAGGTGCTGTACTTACCGGTGTAACAGGTGCTGCCGGCGTAACGGGTGCTGCAGCAGTAACAACGCCGGCCGCATTAGACGCCGGCATAACATTCGAGATCTGGACACTCGCAGGCCCGGGTACCGGCGCTGCCTGCTGGGGTGCGGGAGCCGCAACGGTCTCCACTCCTCTTCTGGCTGCCAGCATAGGATTATCAGGAGCCGATTCGATCTCCTGCGTCTTGGGCTTGTTCATGTTCTGCTCTGAAACAAAAGTGGGCGCCTTAGGTCCGGGTTCCGGCTTTACGGGTGCACCCAAGCCGGCCGAGAAATCATCAGCGCTCTTTAAGAAATCAAGTTCGGGAGCTGCCGGAGCAGGCTCCTCTTTCTTCTCATCAAGAAATGAAAGGGATATTGTGCCGTCGCAAGGCTTGCCGCATGACCAGCAAAATCTTGCCTTAGGCTCAAGGGAGACTCCGCAGTAGATACAGTTCCTGCCCTTGGATGTGATAGTGCCTCCCCCAAAGATATTAGTCTTAGTCTCGGTGAATTCCGCGCAGCCGCATTTCTTACAAGCACGGTCCATCATACCAAGCTTATTTCCGCATTGTGCACAAACCTTCATGTTAACCTCATTTCCGGCAGGCATACAATAAAATATACCTGTCCCACCCCCGTGGTCATTATATATAGCAGTATTATATTATATCGGCAAAAAATATTCAAGAAAAATGAACTAATTACTTACAGTACAATACGAATATATTGTGATAAATCACTACAGCTTTACTCTATAGTGACGTAAAGCTGTCTTCTTCCGAATTTGATGGCGTCCTCATGGTTTTCGAAATACATATCTATATGATTACCCTTAACGCCGCCACCGCAGTCCTCTGCTATGTATGTGCCAAAGCCCTCGATCACGACATGGCTGCCGTAAGGTATCACGCTGGGATCAACAGCTATAGTACGGCCTTCCTGAGGCTCGGTGCCTGTAGCTGTATGTGCGGGACGTCCGGTGACTTCCGGTGAATAAGCTCCGCAGCAGATACGGCATGAGCAATAGCTGGTCACGGTAAAGAGCATAGCCTCGCCGTTAAGACGGGCGTACTCTACGGAATTCATAAGATCATCTCCAAGAACGTATCCCACCATTCCGTCATACTGTACCATAGCGTATCCGTCCTTCTCGCCAAGGAGCATTACGCTGGTACCTGCAGGAAGTGATGCAATGAGATCCTCAGACTCCCCGGGCATGCCGCGCATGGAAGTCTTTACGCCGATCTGATAACTGATCTGCTTATTATTATCCTTCTTTGCGGACTTCTTCTCCGAAGCCATGGCAGTACTTGCGGCAGCCGTAACGGTCTGGCTTCCCTGCATGCCTTCGCCGCCGATAAGAGCCACCTGCTCCATAGGGATCGCCGAATTGGTATTTGCTATGGTTCGGCCCTCGGGATTTACGTCCATATACTCAAGGCAGGATGCAAGAACATAGCCTTCCATGCCATCGAATTTAACATGCAGGAATCCGTTCTCCCCGCCGTCTATATACTGTACTACATCGCCGCTCTGCAGAAGCGCCAGTCTTGAACTGGCAGCGCTGGCTTCCTGGCGGAAGTTAACGCCGGCAGCCACTCTTATCATAGTAGCCTGCCTGCCTGCTGCCGCAGCCATATCAAGAGCTATGGCCTGAGCCTGCTCTTCCCTTCTCTTTGCGCCATCTACAGCCATATCCCTGACTGCCTCTGCAGTAAGGACATAGCTTTCTTCTTCAGCGTCTGCCGCGATATCTTCTTCGGGCATGGAGATCTGCTCCGCAGAAATATAACCTTTGGTCCCTTCGTACTCTATGAGAGTATAGCCATCCTTATCACCGCCCAGAAGACGCACCTGTGCGCCCTCGGGTATGGTCATGATCCATGAACCTTCTACAGAGGGTGTCTTGCGCAGATTGGCTCTTGCGCTGATCGTATAAAGATTTTCTTCTTCTCCTGTTGCCTGGCACTTCATAGCGGCTGTTCCCATTCCCGTGAACACCAGCAGTGCGGCCAGGGCCAAAAGTCTCTTTTTCATTCCGCTCCCTGAAAATGTAACACTATCGTATTAATTCGTAACATTTTCGTAACTTTTTTGTAACAATCATAATACTTTTTAATAGTGATTATGTCAAGTGCCAGATATAGCAAAATAAAATCAAAAAAAGCCACATTTTGTGGCTTTTTTCACAATGCAGTTCTGTTCTGTTATTTTGCCTTACAGAAGACCATAAACTCTTATGTTTACTGGAAGCAGGCTGCTATCTCTTTAACAGCCATCTGCTCATCCTCACCCTCGGCAATAAGGTCAAAGCTTGTTCCCCTGACGAAACGCAGGATCGTCATCCCCATAATGCTCTTCATGTTGATGTTCTTTTCCTCGGATTCGATGTGCAGGGAGCAGTCATAATGGCAGGCCGACTGCACAAGATAGGGAATGATATCAGTCCCGAATTCCTTTTCGACATTGATAGTCTGTTTGATCATCCTTCTTTTCATCCTTTTCGAATAGTTAACCCCTATACACCCCAAAAGAATGATGATCTTCTCTGATATGCTGATGTCTTTATGTCTTTGCATAAAAAAATGCTGATGTCCTCAGCATTCTTTAAGAGCGATAGACGGGACTCGAACCCGCGAGCTCAACCTTGGCAAGGTCGTGTGCTACCAACTGCACCACTATCGCATTTTGTTTTCGCCCTCACGGACAATGAGTATTCTACTTCATCCGTATTCATTTGTCAAGAACTTTTTTTATAAATTTATTATTTGTTTTTTATCTGTTGATCTCCATCGTATAAATACGCTTAAGCGCCGTATCTATAAGCTCTTCGGAGATGGTCCCGTCGTTCACTGCACCAAGGATCGCATCACGCGCTTCGTTAAATGCAACGGAATTTCTGACATAGAGCAGATCTGCGCCGGCGATAAAAGCCTTAAGGGCAGCCGCGCCCGGAGTTGCGGAGGAAGTGCATGCAGCCTGATCCAGAGGCGCGCTCACGATCACGCCTTCAAATCCCAGTTCGTTTCTTAATATATTTGTTACCACTTCTTCGGACAGTGTGCAGGAATCCTCATCAGAGCCCGCATTAGGCGCTACTATATTGCTGATCATTATCATATCTGCGCCGGCCTCTATGCCGGAGATAAAAGGCTTATATTCGCACTCTGAGAGCTCCTCTGAGCTCTTCTCCGTCTTTATGGCGCCGTTATCGGGATCTGTTGCAGCACCGCCCTCACCGGGGAAAGCAGCCAGGCAGCATAATACGCCGCCGTCATTTAAGCCTTCCACTGCAGCCGCCGTCATGGAGGCAGCTATATCGGCGTCATCGGAAAAGATACGGTTTCCAAGGTAGGAATTATCCGCGGTAAGCACTGCAGCCTGGGGAGCCAGATCCGCATCTATACCGTAGGTCTTAAGATACGAAGCTATAGTCTTATAGCTTTCGGTAACATTATCCCTGTTGCCTGTCTCTGCCAGTTCTTTTGCGCTGGGCTGGGTCTCTGCATCTTCCGTCTTTCCTGCCAGAGCGCCGTAACCGCTCTCCTCATCCAGCATGGCCAGCATATCACGGTTATAGGTCTCATGATACATGTCCTTGGTGGTGGCCACCAGCTCCATGAACTGATCCCCGCTCACTACGTTCTTTGACGAATAGACCATGCCTGCTATTGCATAGCGGGTTATAGCTTCCCTGGTGCCGTCACCTGCCATTGTAGCCGTTGCAACGCCTGTTATGGCTTCGGGGCTTACCAGGAACAGCCCGTCCACTTTCTGCTCGATGCTCATGCCGTTAAGAAGCGCCATAACAGCAGGATCCTCTTCGGGTTCTTCCGGCTCCTCGTCTTCGGCAACAGCATCTTCTATCTCTTCCATGGGTTCGGGCGTATAGATAACGCCCCCTTCTTCGCCGGAAGCATTATCTTCTGATACGGTATTATCGGATACAGCTGTCTCCTGCGCAGGCGCCGGATCCTTGCTGAACTTTTTGCCCAGTGCATCCGTTGCAAAATAAGCGCCAAATCCAAGTACAGCTATGGCAGCAACAAGAATAAGCCAGCAGCCGATCTGGTTCCTGATCCTGCGCTTGTGTCTGTATGCTCTTCTATCCATATCATTCCTGTCCATATATACCTCCGACTTATGTAAACAGAAGTATAATAACATGATACGCGGATATTTGCAAGCTTGCATTACAATAAGTTGAGAGACGGCAAAGGTTCCTATACAAAATGATGTGGTAGCCGGAATCCCCCGGACAATGATAAAGGCCCCTGCAGATCTGTATTTCCTCTGCAAGGGCCTTTATACTGACTCACTATCCAATGGACCATACCTCCTTGAAACTAATTTGTCCATCTTGTCCGTTACCCGGTTTTACGGCGGACGTTCCATATTCTGTTGACCTGCTCCCCGATCGTCACTGCCTATCATCCTCCATCTTTGCACTTATGCTGCAGCGGTTGGAATATTTGCTTCGCTGCTTTCCCTTCGATGAAACTTAAATAAGCTGCTTGATCCGGTTCCTGTACCCTGCCTGCTTCCTGCGGATGATATGATCAATTGTTACCTGAACTCATCCTGCTTCTGCGCAGTTCCTAAGGTACATTACTTACGTTTCGGGTGGACTATACCTCTCTTTCTGACTGGCGGGACTTAAGCCCTTCGCTTATAGTTTTTTTTGAGTGGGCTCCTTTAAGTCCCTTCTCTATGTTATCAACAAGTTGTTTTCTTGTTGTTATGTGTATATCTTATCACATTATTTTAAATTGTCAATACTTTTTCGCAAATTTTCTTAAATTATTTTACACAATTCAAAAAAGTAATAAAATAGCGGGAAAGACAGGCTTTCCCGCTAAGATCACTCCTCCAGGCCGAATATGTCGTGCGCTGCATTCATTGCCTTCTCTACTTCCTTCTCATCGATCAGCACGGTTACGCGGATCTCGGAAGTGGAAATCATCTTGATGTTGATGTTTGAATTGTAGAGGCATTCGAACATCTTTGCAGCAACGCCGGGGTTGCTCATCATGCCGGCACCTACAACGGATACCTTGGCAACGCCCTTCTCGCACTCAAGCTTCTGGTATTTAAGTCTTGCCTTGTTGTCTTCGATAACCTTGATGGCGTCGTCTGCATAATCACCGTTAACGGTAAATGCTATATCCTGGGTGCCGTCACGTCCTACAGACTGCAGGATCATGTCAACGTTGATGTTTGCCTGAGCCAGGGCGTCAAACAGTCTGAACGCCGATCCGGGCTTATCACTCAGTCCTACTACAGATATCTTAGCGCAATTCTTATCGGATGCTACGCCGCTTACCAACATTCTTTCCACTTTTACTTCCTCCTTCACAACTGTGCCTTCTTCATTTGTAAGGCTGGATCTGACTACCAGAGCCACACCGTATTTCTTTGCCAGCTCTACCGATCTGTTATGCAGTACGCCTGCACCCAGAGTCGCAAGATCCAGCATCTCATCATAAGTTATCTCAGGCAGCTTGCGCGCCTTCTTTACCACACGGGGATCGGCGGTATATACGCCATCCACATCGGTATATATCTCGCAGGCATCAGCCTTAAGCGCTGCAGCCAGCGCTACTGCCGTGGTATCGGAACCGCCGCGGCCCAGCGTGGTATAATCGCCATACTTGTTGATACCCTGGAAACCGGTAACGATAACGATCTTCTTCTGATCCAGCTCATGACGGATACGCTCGGTATCGATCCTCTTTAAACGCGCATTGCTGTAATTGGATGTGGTATGCATAGCCACCTGGAATGCATTGAGGGATATCGCAGGTATCCCAAGGGTGGCAAAAGCCATTGCAGCCAGCGAAACCGAAGTCTGCTCGCCGGTTGTCAGCAGCATATCCATCTCTCTCCTGGAGGGTTCGGGATTGATATTCTTTGCCATCTCGATGAGCTCATCGGTCATCTTACCCATGGCCGAAAGCACAACCACTACATCATTTCCTTTTCTGTATTCGTCGGCACAGCGTCTGCACACATTAAGGATACGCTCCTTATTGGCAACAGAGGTACCGCCGAATTTCTTTACGATCAGCATAATTTCCTCCCCTTAATTCCTTATATATCCGACCACGCCTTCCAAGTTGGCGATCGTCTTCTTAAATTCGCCTTCGGGCATTGCCTCAGTAAAGAAGCCCTTTTCACCCTCAGCCACACCTTCGATAATGCGGTCCGTGGTCTTTACAGCAGCCCTGAAAGCATCTGCGCTCTCATTCTTTACCCTTACAAAGTAGCTCTGCTCAAGTTCATTGATATCGGATAAAACAGCTTTATCTTCGGACCAGCCGCAGTTTATCGTCTTTCCTATATTATTGGCCAGCTCAACGGCATCACCCACTACTGCAGATGCGGTAGCCAGCTTACCTGCGCCGCGTCCGTAATACATGGAGTCATCCAGCATATCCGAATGTATGAGCACGGCATTGAAAACATCCTTTACCATTGCAAGCGGATTTGAGTTATCTACCATCCTGGGACTTACGATGCTGTAACAATTACCATTTTTAAACTCACACTTTGCGATAAGCTTGATGCTCTTGTCGGCAGCCTTCGCATACTTAATATCCGTTATGCTCAGATCCTTAATGCCTTCCATAAGTATCTGCTCGTAATCCACCTTCTTACCGCATACCAGAGAAGCCAGTATGGCTATCTTACGGCAGGGGTCATGTCCCTCGATATCAGCCGTAGGATCCTTCTCCGCATAGCCCAGCTCCTGCGCTTCCTTTAAAGCAGCGTCAAAATCAAGGCCTGCCGTTTCCATACGATAAAGTATATAATTGGTAGTACCGTTTAAGATACCGCAGATGCTCTCTATATTCTCGGCAGTAAGGGCTTCGTTTATGGTCCTGATGACAGGGATACCGCCGCCTACCGACGCCTCGAAAAGATAGCTGCAGTTTTTCTCTTTTGCTATACGTGAAAGCTCTGCGCCATATTTCTCCACCAGTTCCTTATTTGAGGTGCAGACACTCTTGCCGGCTTCCAGGCATGCTTTGGTATATTTATATGCAAAAGTAGCTCCGCCCATAGTCTCGCATACGATCTTTATCTCAGGATCGTTTACGATAGGGTCGAATTCATGGATCACCCTGTCTTCATAAGGATCGCCGGGAAAATCCCTTAGATCCAGTATGTACTTTACGTGCAGGCCTTCACAGCGTTTCGATATGACATCGCGGTTCGTTTCTATAACCTCAACAACGCCGCTGCCAACCGTGCCGTAGCCCAATACAGCTACTTCTGCCATTGGTATTTACTCTCCTATTCTTTCAGTGATCATGCAATAAGATCCTTCGCTTCGCTCAGGATGACATAAATAAAAAATCTGACGGAAATAATACCACAATTATCCGCAGGTGGCAAATGTTTTTTTACAGCTTCTGAATTTTTATAAGAGTTTCTGAAGCGCAGATATATGTTTTTTTACTTCCATGAGATAACGTTCGGGAGAAAAGACAGGCGAACGGTAACTGTCGTTCATAAGAGCCTCTATGGAATAATCCAGCATATCTATGAGCAGCAAATAATCCTCATGCCTCATCAGCGTGGAATAATCCGCCTGCATCTTGATATTGGAAAGGGCTTCCGCGTATTTCTGCCTGGGCTCTTTTATCAGATCGGCCACTTCCGGATCTTCCTCCCTGACTATACTGTAAAGGAAAAGAGGCAGATAGGGATACTTTTCCATCATCACCATCTTGCATTCCTCTACCTTATAGCGCAGTTCAAAATAATCCGTGCCGCTCTTTATCTGGGCCATGTTCAGTTCCAGCATGGCGTATTTGAGTCCGTAGCTGGCTACGAAAGAATAAAGTCCGGTCTTATTCTCAAAATAATGGAACCAGAGCCCCTTGGAAACCCCGCAGGCCCTTACCATCTCATCCGTGGACGCATGACGGTAACCGTACTTTGCAAAGATCTGCATAGCACCGTTTATCATCTTATCCTGTTTTTCTTTTTTTAGAGAATAAAACTTCTCGTTCATAAGCCCTCACAAGTTGACCGTATCAGTCTATCGCATATATTATCATATTTTCATGATTTTTCAACTCTATCCCTTTTCTTTTTTGTGCTTTTGTATTAAAATATAGAAAAATCTTTCCACGAAAGGAGATGTAGATCATGGCAAAGAAACTCGGAGGTTTATTAGTATTCGGTCTTGCTGCCGGTGCCGCTGCTGCCGGAGTATATCATTATCTGCAGACCAGGGAAAAGGAACTCGCAGACATCGATGATTTCGACGATCTGGATAATATGGAGGAAAAGGAAAGCTCACGCAGCTACGTTAATCTCGACAGCGTTAAGAAGTTTGCAGGTGACGCCGTAGAAAAGGCAAAGGAAGTTGCAAAGGAAGCAGTTGAGACCGTTTCAAAGACTGTAGCAGAGCTCAGAAAAGACGACGCGGCAGAAAAGGATGACGCAGAGGATGTTGAAGTCGTAAAGGATGAAGAAGGCGAAAAGGCCGATGACGCAAAGGAATCCGATGACAGCGAAGATTTCTTCGATGACAACGGAAACGATGAAGACTAAATCGTAAAACCAATAAGATCCTTCGCTTCGCTCAGGATGACATTGATACCTGTCATCCTGAGGCGTAAGCCGAAGGATCTTTTTTATACCTTCCTTACCATCAGTTCCACGGTAAAGCCGTTATCATTATAGTACTCCATGCCGCCGCCCATCTGAGTCATGTAGCGCTTCACAAGATATAATCCCAGGCCAAAGCCGTTGTTCTCCTTCGCATTACTGCCGCGGTAATACTTTTCCGCTATAAGCGGCAGGTCATCTTCCGAGACTCCGGGGCCGCTGTCACTTATCCTTATGCAGATAAAGCTCCCCTCTTTTCCGTCAGCCATAAGTATATCATCCATGCGGTCAAAGCTTACCTTTATCTCCGTACCCGCATATTTATGGCTGTTGCCTATGACATTATCGATGACCTGCTCCATCCTGAGTCTGTCAATCATCACAAGGCAGGGCGGTATGTGGTCTTCTATCGTGATCTTTCCGTAACCGTCCAGCTTTCTGATAAACTCTTCTATCTCTGTGGAGTTTTCTTCCTCTGCCCTGACCTCGATAAGTTCAAGATCCTCCATATTGGCATGCATCATCTCGGTCATCAGCGAACCTATGGTATCCGCCTTTGCAGCAATGACTTTTGTCAGCCCCATGGCATCTTCCGCTTCCTTCCGCACATCTTCGGTATTATCGGCGGCTTTCATGGATCCCAGCTTAAGGTCCAGCACTTCCCCGGTGGCTTTGATAACAGAGATCGGCGTCTTGATATCATGGCTTAAGGACGCCACCAGCTCTTTCCTGGCTATCTCTGTTTCGATCTCACGCTTTCTGGCCGCTTTCAATTCTTCCCTCATGATATCGAAGGCTTCCGTAAAACTGCCGAACAGATTTACCCTGTGTATGGGAAGCTTAACATCCAGATTTCCCTTGGCGATCTCCCTCGAAAAATCATCCAGCTCACGGAGCGGTTTTACATAAAGATAATAGATCAGTATCAGCAGGATATACCCGCTTATAAGCACTCCTCCCCAAAGCATCATGGATGCTTTCAGGAAATCACTTTTGGTCCGGTCAAACCTGTTTAACTCATCCTTCCAGGCGATCTTTCCCAGGTATTCGCCTCCCGGAGCAAAATCCAGCACAAACGCATATGAGCTGTAAAGTTCTGCCAGTTCCGGTTCATCCAAACGTTTTGACATAATGATAAAGCAGCCGTACTTGGCTTCCAGTCCCTCTTCGGGCATCCCCTTAAGAAAGTCCTCCTCCGCCTTATACAGCTGATCGTTATAAAAAACGATATCTCTTTTTGTATATGTGTATTTCCTGCTCACGCCAACAAAGATAAGCGCCGCAGCGAGCATGAACAGGGTAAAGAAAACTGCTAAATTCCGTATTGCCTTCATAGCTTAAGATAATACCCCGTTCCCCAGACAGTCTTGATATATTTAGGATTCTTGGGATCCTCTTCTATCTTTTCCCTGAGCCTTCTTATATGCACATTCAGGGTGGAATCACTGAAGAATGTATCTCCCCACACTTCATCAAAAAGATCTTCTTTTTTGACTATGGCGTTCTTATGTCTGTACAGGCAGTCCAGCAGCGCGTATTCTTTGGCTTTCAGTTCAACCCGCCTGCCTTCCACCATGACCGACATGGTTGCCGGCTCAAGCTTAAAATCCTCCAAAGCCTCAGCGTCCGAAGATTCTGCCGGCTGCACTGCTGCCGCTCCGGAAGGCTGCTTCATCTGTTCCAGCCTCTTTAATATGATCTTTACTTTAGCCAGCAGCACGGAAAGGCTGTAGGGCTTTTTAACATAATCATCCCCGCCGATGGTCAGAGCGATCAGTACATCATCATCACTCTGCCTTGCGCTTATGAAAAGTATGGGAAGCTGCATATCCTCCCTGAGCTTCCTGCAGACATCAAAGCCGGAGCCGTCGCCCAGATTGATATCCAGAAGGATCAGATCTGCAGTATTCTCCTTAAAGAAGGCAAAGCAGCTTTCCTTACCATCCACATATTCGCAGCTTAAGCCGAAGGCCCGGAAGTATTCAGCCGTCATCCGGGCCAGATCGGTCTCATCATCAACTATCAGACAATTATAATGCATATCCCTTTTACTCTTCCGTTATCATCTTGACGGGCTCGAGCTTTCTGATCCTTCTTCCCGCAAAAGCCGCGGTTCCCATAGCCACGCCGATTATAATGATCGTAGCTAATATATAAGATTCGGGTAATATTGTAAAGTCCATTTTCCTAAATCCACATATCGATAACAGGAGCACTACTACCTTGCTGCTTAAAAAGCCCGAACTTATAAGTCCCAAAACAGTTCCTATCAGAAGCGCAGGGATATTTGAAAACATGACCTGCGTTATCAGCTGTCCGGAAGTATAACCCAAAGCCTTGCTCACTCCCAGATCCCTCCAGCTTCTGGTTATCTGGGTCCTTACCACCAGTGCTTCCACAAAGGCTACTATGATGATGGTCAGAAATGCTATCAGTACCGCAACAACCTGAACGCCCATCATTACCGTACCGATGGAGGCCCTTACTTCCGCCATGAAATCATACACTTCCACATCGGGATAGGTCTTGGCAAAAGCCTCCTTAAAGTCCTCCAGCGTATATCCGGCCTTAAGCTTTACAAGCCAGCTGTGACCGTCAGGTTCACCGGTCAGTTTCTCCAGGCCGTCGAAAGTCATAAAAGTCATCATGCCCATATTGTTCAGGGTCTGGCAGATACCTGTCACTATATAGTTATCTTCTTCCAGACCGCACTTTGCCGTTACCGTATCACCTACACTTATCTTCATACGATCGGCAGCATTTGTCGCAAATACGACCTCGTTATTATGAAGCGGCAGCCTTCCTTCCACCATCTGCAGCCCGGATGTGGTCTCTATCTTTAAAGCCTTGCAGTTTATGATCTGCTCTTTACGGACTTTACCGGAGGTATAAGAAACAGACTCCCAGCTCTCTCCGTTCATACTCTCTACCATACCCATACTTCTGATATTCTGAGCCATGGCGTCATCACCGTACACATCGGCGTCGGCAGCTGCATATCCCGCCATACCCATAAGATAGATCTCATCCGTAAAACTGTCACGCATGCCAAAGCCTATCATCGTTGCCACAGTCAGTACAAAGGCTATGAACACTATACCCAGCTGTGAACGGAATTTACCGAAGGTTTCCTTAAGTGCTATTACAAAGGCTACCGGGATAGCCGTCTTTTCGAAGCTGAAAAGGTTCTTCTTGAAATTATGTGTATTGATGCCGCCGCGGAGAGCATCCAGTACTGTGGTCTTGTGGTAATCCCTGCCGATGACCAGCGTCATCAGAGCGACTGTCACACACATAAATACCATTACCGCTACCGCAAATACCGCATTAACCGGCTGGTTCCAGCTGAGTCCCAGTGTAGCCAGGATCACAATGCCCAGCTTA
>CAMVRS010000125.1 GCA_947169935.1 uncultured Lachnospiraceae bacterium | reverse complement strand
AAACACGCTGAAGAAACATATACTGAATCTGTATCGTAAGCTTGGGATCAATAACCGAGTGGGATTGTTTAAGATGATACTTGAAAAGGAATGATCAGTGATCATCTCTCAATGAGTGTCTAATAAAAAGGCCAGGTTTAAATCAGTGAGAGTAGAGATATCATTCAGGTTCCAGTTAAGGTCTTCTTTGACCCGGTTGATCCTGTAACACATGGTGTTGTAATGAATATATAGTTTTTCCGCTGCCAGTTTCATGTTACCGTTACATGCAATATACTCTTTTAAGGTTTCGTATATTGAGAGCTTTTGCTTCTGATCGTATTTTCTTATCGGATCTATATATGTGTTATTAAGATACATGTGGTAGGGAGATCCACTTATAGAAGGGATAATTGACAGAATACCCACTTTATCCCAGCTTACTATAGTTTGCTTTTCGCTCATACCTGATGATAAGTTTATAAGAGATATTATATTATCATAAAGTCTGGATTCCGATGAGATACCTTTTTGGGAATTACCGATAAACAGGTTTGCGTTATAGTTGCTGACGATCTGCTCCATATAGTCGGAATGTTTGCTCTCAAATTCTTTCCAGACAGATTCATCTTCGTAGATACATAGGATTCCCATCAGCTTATCCTGCCTTGTTGTCAGGATTTTGATCTGGGAATTGCAGAAAAGAGAATAAAAGGTCTGTTTTAAGGATGAATATATATAATCGTCCAACATGGGAATTGCGAGCAGACGTATCAGAGTATCTTTTCCAAATTCAATGTTAAAAGGTTTTGCATATTCATTTATGGTTTCAACCGAAGTGTGCGTGGGTTTTATGATCTTATGGATAATATATCCTTCTGCATCGATATCCTTGATCAGGATTTTTTCCATAACTTCACTGGTTACTTTGGAAAAATTGGTATGTGGGGGCAGGTATATCAATGGAAGGCCGTTTTTTTCTGCAGCTTTGATCAGCGCTTTTGGAATGGTATTGATAAAACGGTTTGGTTTGATACCGAGTGCAGCAACATTACGTTCTCTCAGTTCAGGGATGATACTAATGAAGCCATCTATATTATCTTTAAACATATAGCCTGTGGTCATCAGGAATTCGCCGGGTTGTACCCATTCTGAAACATCAGGGACCTCCATTACGGCAAGAGTTGTTATTTTGTTGTCGGCAAAGGAGTTTCCGGCTATGATCTCAGCGCCTTCCAAAGATGGGAGAGAAAGGATTTTTTTTACTGATACTTTACCATGCATAGGCTTTACCTTCCTGTTATACGAGAAGAATCAGGTTGAAGTATTAACTATATAGGATTATGAAATAATAGCGTTGATTTGTCTATAATTACACACAATAATTGTTATGTGTTCACAATGAAAGTCGAAATAATTGTGAATCGTTAATATTGAATTGTGCGTTCATACAGTTTACTATAGGCATATCAAAACAAACAAAACAAATGCAGAAATTTAAACAAAATGAACAAATGCTAATATATAAGAGATAAAACAGAATCAGAGTTAGCCTTGGTATAAAGATAGTTTATACGGCAGGACAAAGGAGTCGGATCTTGTATCTGACTCCTTTTTGTATTACCCGGAGGTGTGTTTATTATGGAAAAAATCGTGCATCCGATCATAAAAACAGAATCAATAGGAATTAAGTTCGGAGATTTTGAAGCAAACAAAAATATAAATCTGAACGTATATCCGGGACAGATACATGCCATAGTAGGAGAAAACGGAGCAGGAAAGAGTACTTTGATGAAAATGCTTTACGGAGTGTATAAACCTACATCAGGCAGGATAAGGATAGACGGAATAGAAATGAATATGACGCCTACATTGGCGATCAGCTCAGGAATAGGTATGGTGTTTCAGGATTTTAGATTGATCCCTGCATTCACTGTTTTGGAAAACATTCTCATGGCAATGCCGGAGAAAGAGAGAAAAGTTTCAAAGGAAGAGATCAGTAATAAAATCAGGGATATAAGCAGCAGATATAAGATCACAATAGATCCTGAGATGCTTGTAGCCAATATGGATCTGGGACAGAGACAGAGAGTGGAGATTGTTAAGGTATTGATGATGGGAAAGATGAGGGTACTTATCTTTGATGAACCCACAAGTGTACTGACACAGGAAGAGGCTAAAGAGTTTTTAGGAATGCTTCGCTCACTCAGGAATGACGGATATGCAGTATTACTGATAACTCATAAGTTGAAAGAAATACTCGCATGTTCTGATGTGATAACTGTTTTAAGACGTGGAGAAATAGTTGCAAGTCAGACTAAGGATGAAGGTTTTGACCAAGAATGGCTTATAAACCGGATCATGGGTGGTGAGATAAAGATTCAGAATAATTACGACTCCATGAAAAAGAAATTTGATGACCGCTTATCAATCCTGAAGTGTATCGGATTACAGATAAAGAATGATGACGGATTAACAATGCTTCATAACGCGGATCTGAATCTTGTAAGAGGTGAGATAACAGGGCTGGCAGGAATATCCGGTAAAGGACAGAGAGAACTTTTAGATGTACTTTTTGGATACAGGCACGCAAGCGCAGGAGTCATAAGTATATGTAACGAAGTTATGACAAATAAGTCTGTAAATGATTATATCAAAAGCGGAGTTGCCCTGATATCGGAGGATCCCAAAAGAGATAATGTGGTCCCGGGAATGAAGATATATGAGCATATGGCACTGGAAACCGAGAATGTTAAGTATAAAAAAATCGGTATCGACTGGGATCAGATGATAGAGAACATTAAAGCCTCGGAGGTATCGGAACAGTTAAAACTTCCTGAAGTGCACAGAGTTTTGGGAACACTTTCCGGGGGAAATATGCAGAGGTGCATGATAGCCCGAAACGTTATGAGAAAACCGAAGGTTTTGCTGGCAAGTTATCCGAGCAGAGGCCTTGATGTGGGAATGGTTGAGGAGGTTCATAAAATACTGGTAAGCCTCAGAAATGATGGATGTGCGATCCTGTTTGTTTCAGAAGATCTTGAAGAACTCCTGGCTGTATCGGACACGATAGTAGTAATGACCGGAACAACTTTGTCACAGAAATATAATCCCAAGAAGGTTTCTATAGCTGAGATCGGAGAGTTAATGGTAGGAGGAAATGGGTAATGATTAAGAAACTAAAAGGAACAAAAGACATACTGATGACTTTTGTATCACTGCTGGTAGCGGTTCTGGTATATGGAATTTTCCTGATAATATCCGGCGTAAATCCGCTTGATATATATAGTCAGATGATTACTCAGACATTAGGGAACGGATACGGGATCGGACAGGTTATAGTCAAATCTACTCCTTTCATTCTTGTGGCGGTAGCCACCACCATTTCTGCAAAAGCCGGACTGGTTAATGTTGGAGGTGAGGGACAGCTGGTTTTGGGGGCATTGACATCTACGATCGCTGCGGTTTTTCTGCTTGACGGATTTCCTTCGTTTATCGGCATCCCGCTGATGGCTGTAGCAGGAATGCTGGGAGGCATGTTTTGGAGCGGGCTGGCAGGAGTTATGAGGGTTTGCTGGAATATGAATGAAACGCTTACTACGGTCATCATGAATTACATAGCTTATGACATAGTGGCGTATGCTGTATATGGCAGGCTTAAGGATCCGGAATCATTTAACTGGCCTATGTCACCAAAGATCGGGGCGCAGCTTAAACTGCCTGAGATCTATCCGGGAGTGAGTATAGGTATAATCATAGCGGTGGTGATCTCATTAACGACCTGGTTTATCTTATCCAAGAGTACAGGCGGATATAAGCTCAGAGTTATCGGTGGAAATGTTGAAGCAGCCAGGCATGCCGGGATCCCGGTAGCGGCTACCCAGATAAAAGCATTTCTCATATCGGGAGCAATTTCGGGCCTGGCAGGGATGATAGAGATAGCAGGTGTGGAAGGCAGATTAAGAACTACCACAGGAACGAATTACGGTTACTACGGGTTCCTGGCCGCCTGGATGGCATGGAATAATCCGTTGGCAGCAATTTTTACGGCTTTGTTGATCGGATTCTTATCTGTATCGGGAAATGTTGTAGAGATTTCAAGTGGCTTACCTTCTTCGTGTACAAAGATACTGATGGCGATCATTCTTTTGTCAATTTTATGGAAGGGGAAAAAGAAATGATGAATTTTATTACATCTTTATTAACGGGGGCAATTCAATCAGGAACTTCAGTTTTGTATGGAATATATGGTGAAACGATCACCGAAAGGGTTGGGGTTATCAACCTCGGAACAGAAGGGTGCATGATAGCCGGAGCTCTGGCAGGATATGCTTTTACATACAAGAGCGGCCTTCCGTTCATGGGGGTATTGATGGGAGCGCTATGCGGAGGCCTGTTAGCATTTATCCATTCGCTTTTGGTCATTTACAGAGGAGCCAACCAGCTGGCTACAGGACTTACAATAATGTTTATGGGAGTAGGGATAACAGCTTTTTTGGGAATTGACTATGTATCGGTATCTTGTAAAGGATTAAGCCCGGTTGCGATTCCACTTTTATCCCAAATACCTGTGTTGGGGCCGGTAGTTTTTAACCAGGATATTCTTACTTATATATCTTATATACTTTGTCCGTTGCTGACGTGGTTTCTTTTTAAGAGCAGATCAGGTTTGATACTGAGGGCAGCAGGAGAAGATTCAGAGGTTTTGTCTGTATATGGATATAATCCGAAACTGGTAAAAATGGCAGGTGTGATCCTTGGAGGAATGATAAGCGGTATCGGAGGTGCACAGTTATCAATGGCATATACGCATACATGGATTGAGAATATGACGAACGGAAGAGGAGTAGTAGCTGTGGCTCTGGTAGTTCTTGCAGGATACAATCCTAAATATGCAATGATCGGTGCATATGTTTTTGGCGGAGCCCAGGCTCTTCAGCTGTTATTACAGGCACAGGGGGTTAACATATCAACGTTTATTTTGCAGATGTTTCCATATATCTTTACGATCTTTGCATTGTTTATCGCTGCGAAGAGCGGAAAACAGTCAGCACCTGCTGAACTGAAGAAGATAATTGAGAGCTCTGCAAATTAAATAAATAAAAAGAAAGAGAGGATAAGATTATGAGAAAGGAAATGAAGAAACTTTTAGGTACAGGATTGGCAGGTTTATCAGTTGCGGCAATGTTAAGCGGATGTACCGGAACAGAGGGAGGCGCAGATACTGCACAGGTTTCGGCAGCAGATAATGGTGATGCTGCAGTGGTAGGATTTATCTTCGTAGGAGCAAAGGATGATTACGGTTATAACAAGGCGGCTTATCTGGGAAGTCTGGCTGTCGAAGAAAAGTTCGGAGATAAAGTTAAGGTATTAAGATCCGAAAATGTTCCGGAAACTGAAGAGGCGTCCAGAACACTGGAACAGATGATACAGCAGGGGGCAACAGTATTGTTCCCTACATCATACGGCCATCTTTATCCGGCAATGGATGTAGCTGAAAAGCATCCGGACCTTGTATTTTATCATCAGGGCGGTCTTGAGTGTGCTGATAATCTGGGAACTTATTTCGGAACCATTTATGAGCCTTATTACCTGGCAGGTATGGCTGCCGGAGCAGCTACTGAGTCTGATAAGCTGGGGTTTGTAGGATCTTTTCCTATCCCTCAGGTTATTGAAAATATAAATGCATTTGAACTTGGTGCTAAGGCAATGAATCCTGATGTTACAACTACTGTAATCTTTACTTCGAGCTGGAGTGATCCGGCATTACAGACAAGCGCGGCAAATTCGCTTATAGACAGTGGATGTGATGTAATAGCACAGCATCAGGACAGTACCAAAACTATCATTGAGTTATGCGAGGATAAAGGTGTTTACGCAGTTGGTTATCATGCAGATGCGTCTGAACTTGCGCCGAATATGTGGCTTACGGCAGCTATATGGAAATGGGATGAACTCTTCTGTGATATGGCTGAGACTGCGATTGAAGGTAAATTCGATGGTAGTATATATGATGGTAAATATCGTGCCGGTATTGCAGAAGGTGTAGTGGATCTTGCATCCTTCGGACCGTCAGTTTCCCAGGAAACAAAGGATGCTATCAATGAAGTTAAGCAGAAGATGATAGACGGAACATTCAGTGCATTCAGCGGTTTGATAAAGGATCAGAATGGAAATGTGGTATGTGAAGACGGTCATACGATGACTGTAGATGAAGCTGAGTCTATGAACTACTTTGTTGAAGGCGTTATCGGAACTATTGAGGAATGATATATGAAAGATGCATACATTGAGTTGGCGGTATGTGGTCTCCATATGAGGGGATATCAACTGAATCACCAGTTAACGGAACTTAATGCGGTATACGATCGAAAGGATAAAACACTTCCGTTTTACAGGATGAAAGTGATACCCGGGGACATAGAAAAACCATTCTTGATGTACCATGAAAAAGGTTTTCCCATGGCAGTGGAGGTGTGGAGAATACCGGCCGGCAATCTGGGCAGTTTCCTGGCCGGTATCCCCATACCCCTGGGACTTGGAAAGATCGGCTTACAATCCGGAGATGTGATCGGTTTTGTAGGACAGGCCGGTTATGGTGAGGATTATAAAGATATTTCAGTATATGAAGGCTGGGAAGCATATATCAGCAGACAGAGAGATGAATGAATATGGAAGAGTATATGACTATCAAAAAATTGCATCAGGCCTATGATCAGGAGAGCATTACACCGGCAGGGCTTATAGAAGAGATTATAAAAAAAGCGGAAGCTTATTCAGATAAGAATATCTGGATAACCGGACCGGATATGTCATTTATCGACAAGTATTTAAAAAAACTTGGAGAAAGGGACTATGAGAAAAAGCCTTTATGGGGAATCCCGTTTGCAATCAAAGATAACATCGATATGGAAGGACTGCCTACCACGGCGGCTTGCCCGAAGTATTCATACATAGCAACGGAATCCGCCACATCAGTATCACGCCTGATAGAAGCCGGGGCTATACCGATAGGAAAGTCAAACCTTGACCAGTTTGCAACGGGGTTGGTCGGTGTGAGGAGTCCATACGGGGAGGTACACAATGCTATCAGAGATGAGATGATCAGCGGAGGATCCAGCTCAGGATCTGCAGTAGCTGTAGCATTAAATCTGGCAGTATTTGCATTGGGGACGGATACTGCCGGTAGCGGAAGGGTTCCGGCAGCATTGAATCATCTGATCGGGTACAAACCGCCACGAGGCTCATGGCCTTCTAAAGGAGTAGTCCCTGCATGTGCCAGTCTGGATTGTGTTACGGTAATGGCAAAGGCCATGGAGGATATAAGACTGGTGGATAGTATCGTAAAAGGATATGATCCCGGAGATCGATGGTCGAGAGAAATCATAGAAAAAGAAGCTCCCAGGGATATGAATTTTATAATTCCACGCAAGGACCCGGTGTTTTACGGCCCTTATGCAGAAGATTATCACAGGGCATGGGATACAACTTTGGGAAAAATCAAAGCTGCAGGTTATAGCGTAAAGAAAGAAGATTGTGATTTTTATCAGGAAGCAGCATCATTGCTTTACGGAGGCCCCTGTGTGGCAGAACGATGGGCTGATCTTGGAGAGTTTATCACTCATAACGGAGATGATATTTTTCCTGTAACAAAGGAAGTGCTCATGACCGGATTCAGGAGTGATTATACAGCAGCATTTTTGTACAAGGTACAGCACTTGCTTGCCGACTACAAAAGGATGGCCGTAAACCAGTTAAAGGATTCGCTGCTTATATTTCCGACCTGCGGAGGTACATACAGCAGGGAAGAAGTAAGAAACAATCCGATAGAGACTAACAGTAATATGGGAAGATATACTAATCACTGCAACTTATTGGATCTGTGTGCGGTGGATATTCCCGGAATAAACGCAAAAGAAGATTTGCCTTTCGGTATTACCTTATTTGCACCATTTGATGAGCAGAGGAAACTGTTAAAGGCAGCAGAGGAGATTATATCCTTACAGATGTCATAATTATGGATAAAACGTTACAAACGTTTTATATATAACAAAAAAAGGAGGAAAAGATTATGTCAAACATCAGAAAGTATGAACCGTTCTATAACAAAGGACGCGAAAAGAAACTTGCAAAGGTAGAGGAAGCTTACAAGAGATTTCTGGAGACAAAAACATTTGAGTGGCAGCCCTGGCTGTATGGTAATCCCATAGGAAAACTGATCACCGTCGAGGTGGAAGATTGTCCAAGATTCGGGGAAACTGCATACATGGAAATGGATTCAGCCCGTACAGCGTTGATGGTAGTAGATATGCAGACGGACTTCTGCGGGAAGGGCGGTTATGTAGATATAATGGGATACAGTCTGGATCCTAATGAGCCCGGAACCACCGCCAATGCTATCGCACCTATAAAGAAAGTGCTGGATTGTGTACGTAAGACGGATATCAGTGTTGTACATACCAGAGAAGGTCATGAGCCGGATCTTTCAGATGCACCTTTTAATAAAGTGCTTCGTTCCAAGATTATTGGTAACGGCATTGGTATCGGTGATGTGATCCCCGGAGGTGGTGGAAGGCTTCTGGTACGTGGTGAGCCTACCTGGGATATTATTCCTGAGTTATACCCGCAGGATGGTGAGACTGTCATCGATAAGGCGGGTAAAGGAGCATTCCTTACCAGTGCAATGGATCTGGTCTTGAAGTCCATGGGTGTAACCCACATAATTCTCTGTGGTATCATAACCGATGTATGCGTACACAGTATCCTGAGAGAACTGAACGATTGCGGATACTGGGTAACATTGATGAAGGATGGCGTAGGAAGCTCTGATTATAACAATCACATGGCGGCAATCAAATCAGTTAAGATGCAGGGCGGTGTATTTGGAAATGTAACTGATTCTGATCATATTATCGCAGCTATAGAAGCAGCAGGATTAGTAAAATAATGTTATCAAAGAGGACGGGAAACAGAGGTTATCTCGTCCTCTTTTTATCGAAGAAGATGAGGAGGTTTATATGAAAATAGATCTTAATTGTGATATGGGTGAGAGTTTTGGGAATTATAAGATAGGAAATGATGAGGAAATGCTTCAAGTCATTACCTCTGCAAATATAGCATGCGGGTTTCATGCGGGAGATCCCAATGTGATGTGTCATACAGTTCAAATGGCTAAAGCAAACGGTGTTGCAATAGGAGCTCATCCGGGATTTCCTGACCTGGAAGGGTTTGGACGTCGTACAATGATATGTACCGATGAAGAGATAAAGAACTATATCCGCTATCAGGTTGGGGCGTTAAGAGAATTCTGTACATTTGCCGGAGTGGAACTCCAGCATGTGAAACCTCACGGTAATATGTATACTATGGCACAGGAAGACGATGACCTTGCCAGATCAATTCTTGAAGTGATCGCGACGCTTGGTAAAAATGTTATCACTTTTGCAGAGTATAATTCTGCTATATCAAATATGGCTGTTAAAATGGGAGTGCCCGTGGCTATTGAGGGATTCGGAGACAGAACCTATGCTGCCAATGCCCATTATATACAGGTTAGAAAAGGTCCTGATAAAGAGCATCAGGTTGGACTGATCGAAAGAGATGTCAGACTTGTAAAAGAAAAAAAGATCGTTGCCGTAACGGGAGAGGATATAGACCTTCCGGTTCAGACTATATGTATTCACGGAGATACAATCGGTGCGGTAGATCTGATGAGAGATCTTCGCAAGGCTCTGGAGGCTGAAGGTGTAGAAATTACTGCGGCAAAGAATATTGTGTTGTAAATAGTAAGAGGGATATTATGTCAGATATCAGAAAGTATGAATCCTTTTATAATAAAGGTCGCGAAAAAAAGCTCACAAAGGTAGAAGAAGCATTTAATAGATTTTTGGAAAACAGAACATTTGAATGGCAGTCCTGGTTGTACGGCGATCCTATCGGAAATCTTATAACGGTGGAGGTGGAAGATTGTCCCAGATTTGGTGAGACTGCATATGTGGAAATGGATTCTGCACGTACTGCGTTGATGATAGTAGATATGCAGACGAATAATTGCGGTACCATTACAAAAGTAATCACTACTATAAAGAATGTATTAGATTGTGCGCGTAAGACGGATATCAGTGTGGTATATACCAGAGAGGGGCATGAACCGGATCTTTCTGATGCAACATTTAATAAACTGCTTCGTTCCAAGATCATTGGTAACGGTATTGGAATTGGTGATGTGATCCCGCAGAATGGAGGAAGACTTCTTATACGAGGTGAGCCTGACTGGGATATTATTCCGGAATTGTATCCTCAAGATGGTGAGACGGTAATAGATAAAGCCGGAAAAGGAGCTTTTATTACAGGTGAAATGAATCTGATCCTAAAATCTATGGGCGTGACACATATAATACTTTGTGGAATTCTCACTGATATAGGGGTACACAGTATATTAAGGGATTTAAATGATTATGGATATTGGGTAGTATTAATGAAGGATGGAGTGGGAAGTTCTGATCTTAATAATCATCTGGCAGCTATAAAATCAATAAAAATGTCAGGAGGAATATTTGGGAATGTAAGTGATTCTCAACGTGTTTTATCAGCGATGGAGTATGTTAAAAAATGTAGAAGAAAGGAATGAACATACTTAAAAAGTAGTAGAAAAACGGTTATTTTGATCAGTTGAAATGGTCTCCTGAATAAGCTATATTGCATACAACATAGGGTAACAGTACATATTCAGGCAAGGGCGCTGTATGAAGAATACGGCGCCCTTTCTGTTATGTGAATGAAAGGTTAAAAGGAGGGATGCCATGGATACCAGGGAGTTGATCAATAATACAGATTCCGTGAATGAGCTGTTGGCAAGATATGGTGTTAAGTTCGGGATTTATAAGAATAACTCTTTTCATGAGCAGTTATTTCCTTTTGATATGATCCCGAGAGTGATAGGAGCGGAAGAATTTTCATATCTGGAAAAAGGGCTGAAGCAGAGGGTTATGGCCCTGAATATGTTCATAAAGGATATCTATCATGAGAAAAAGATCATAAAGGACGGTGTGGTGCCGGAGGAATTTGTATTTGCCGGCAGCGGATATCTGGCAAACTGTGAGGGGATAGAGCCTTCAAAGGGGATATATTCCCATATTTCCGGTATTGATCTGGTACAGGGGAAAGACGGTACATGGTATGTGCTGGAGGATAATCTCAGGATCCCGTCCGGAGCTTCTTATCCGATGATAGCAAGGGATCTTTGCAGAAAATGCGCACCGCAGCTGTTTCGTGAAAATCATCTGGAAGATAACCGTAATTATGCACAGATGCTGCGGGATACACTTGACTATGTAAATACAGGAGGGCATACGGTTATCCTTACTCCCGGACGATATAATGCAGCATACTTTGAACATTCTTATCTGGCCGAAAAGACCGGAGCCCATCTGGCAGGAGGACATGAACTGACTGTTGAAAACGATCATCTGTATTTTATAGATTATTCAGGTAAGAAGGAACTGGTGGGCGCAGTATACCGCAGGATATCGGATGATTATCTGGATCCGATGAACTTCAGAGAGGATTCACTGATAGGGATACCGCATATATTTGACATATACCGCAAGGGAAATGTAGCGATTCTCAATGCACCGGGAAACGGCGTTGCCGATGATAAAGGAATCTATTATTTTGTACCGCAGATGATCAGGTATTATCTGAATGAGGATTCGATACTTAATAATGCACCCACATATCTGCCGTATTATGAAAAGGATATGTCATATGTCCTGGAGCATTTTGATGATCTGGTACTTAAGGATGTGGCTGAAGCAGGCGGATACGGTGTGGTTTTCGGAAGCAAGATGAGCGCGGCCCAGAAGGAAGATTTTATAAGAATGCTGAAGGCTCAGCCACGCAGGTTTATAGCTCAGGAAGTGATAGATTTTCTGGATATTGATATCCTTGATCAGGGAGAAGTGGTTCCCAGGAAGGCTGATCTGAGAGCGTTTGTACTTATGGCAGATGAGCCGATGGTATGGAAGAGCGGACTTACACGTTTTTCACGTAATCCCGATTCGTTTATAGTCAATTCATCACAGGGAGGAGGATTTAAGGATACATGGGTATTATCTCAATAGAACA
>CAMVRS010000124.1 GCA_947169935.1 uncultured Lachnospiraceae bacterium | reverse complement strand
TCCTCAGAATAATGAGTCCGATAAATCGGACTGGGTATCGGAGTCGCCATATCTGCATGCATTTGACGGATTGGATGAGGTCCATCATCAGATGGATGAAGAGCCTTTATGGCGAAGCCTGAAGGAATTGGGATTTGATGAGGTGGAGGCGTTTGATACACTGTTGCCAAACGGGAAAAAGCTATTGAGGATTGATTTTGCCAAACCGGTAAAAATGTAATTACAGGAGTCGATAATTTAATGGTTTATGAGATAGATGATGTGAAAAAGATTGAAGAACTGTTTGCCGGCTGGGAGGAGACGCTGATCTATTCCTGTCTGCAGAAAGTTATGGGTAAGATATATGTGACGGATACGGAGGCACCTGAATCTGCAATGGCGTATGTCGGATGTTTTGGTTTCCTTGCCGGCATACCGGATAAAGAACTTATTATGAGAAAACCTGATGGTTTCAGTATTCTGGTTCCGCAGAATGAAGACTGGTCAGCGATGATAGAAGAATGCTTTCCGGATTCTAAAAGAGTTACCAGATATGCGATCAGAAAAGATACTGTATTTGATAAAGCGTATCTCAACTCGCTGATCACGGGTTTTCGAAATGATCCTGAATTCACCGCTTATGAGTTGAAAGCTATTGACACTGAGATTTATGAGTTGTGTCTGAATGATCCGGTAACAAGAGATTTTGTATCGTCATTTGAAAGTAAGGAGAGATATCTTGAACTTGGACGCGGTATGGTGATAATGAAAGAGGGGCGGATCGTTGCCGGGGCATCATCCTTTACAAGATATAAGGAAGGGATAGAGATTGAGGTGGATACTGCACCGGATGAAAGACGGAAAGGGCTTGCCACAGTATGTTCAGCTGCGTTGATCCTTAAATGTCTTGAAGAAAGCCTATATCCGAGCTGGGACGCGGCAAATCTTGATTCCGTCCATCTGTCGGAAAAACTTGGCTACGAATTTGATCATGAATATGCTGCTTACGAAGTGAATCAACCGGGGGGACGGTTCTCTGATCGGTCTGAAAAATAAGGCTTTTTTGACTTGATGAGGGTGATTATGGAAAAAAACAACCGCAGAACCGTCCCCATGATCGGTCGGAAGGAAAAAGATATGGATAAAAAACAATTGGAGATGTGCTGGATAGTTAATGATGATCCGATAGAACTTGATCTTCCGGATGGATATACGATGGAAAACTATGCCGGCGAGGAGGATAAGCCGGCGTGGTGCGAATGCTGCCGTGATGGCATGCTGATCGATGAGAATGCCGGAACGCAGGCGTTTGATGATTCGATGTCGGATGATATCGTGGTTGATCTTTATAAAGACGTTTTCTTCCTGAAATATAAGGGAGAAGCGATAGGTACCGTGACCGCTTTTGTAAGAGAGGACGGGAACGGCGAGCTTCATATGGTAAGTATACGTCCTGAATACAGAGGTAAGGGGCTGAGCAGATATCTGAACGCGATGGGGAAACTCAGACTAAAGCGTGCCGGCGTGAAATGCATTTATCTTACAACGGATGAGTTTCGCAGAGGCGCGATCAAAGGATATCTTTCTGCGGGATTTCTGCCGGTTGATAATGATGTAGATATGCAGGACAGATGGGAACAGGTACTGGATGATCTGGGAATCGTTAAAACAGATATGCTCGGAGAGGATATTAGCGAAAGATATACCATTTATAATCTGCCGGAGACGATCCGGAAGCTTATCGATCATAAAACATATCATATCGATAATGTGGGCTGTTCTGAATCACAGGTCCGGATCTACGATGATCTTGTCCTGAAGATCGAGAAAGAACGGCCGGAACTTGAGGATATGGTTTCTCTCATGAAGTGGCTGGAGGGGAAACTGCCTGTACCTAAGGTGATATGTACGGAAGTGAACAAAGGATACCGTTATCTGCTGATGAGCAGAGCTGAAGGAAGCATGGCCTGTGATCCGTATTATATGGAAAAGCCGGAGGTATTAGTGCCGCTCCTGGCAGAAACGATACGGATGCTTTGGAGTGTAGACATATCAGATTGTCTGCGAAAACGTACGCTGGATATTAAACTTAAAGAGGCAAGATACCGTGTGGAACATGATATGGTGGATGTGGATGATGCGGAGCCTGAGACATACGGTGAGGGCGGATTCAGGGATACGGCAGAGCTTTTATCCTGGCTTGAAGCAAACAGGCCGGAAGAAGAGCCGGTATTATCACATGGTGACCTGTGCCTGCCGAATATTTTCTTTAAAGACGGAGAGATCAGCTGCCTCATAGACCTGGGTAATGCGGGAATAGCTGATAAATGGCAGGATCTTGCGCTTTGTTATCGCAGTCTTAAGCATAATGCTAACGGAAGCTATGGAAAAATATATTCGGGGATACATGAAGATGATCTGTTTAAACTTCTTGGCATTGAACCTGACCCGGAAAAGCTGCGATACTATATATTACTTGATGAGCTGTTTTGATAATAGTCAGGTGTAACCCATAATGGAATAATATGTTATATTAAGCTATTATAGGCATTAAGGATATCAGATGAGGGTAAAGATTTGATCAGATTAAAAATGATTGACACGGAGAATATTGAAGATGTTCTTGCATTAAGTATCCGGGATGACCAGAAAGGCTTTGTGATCTCCACAGCAGAATCATTAGCCAAGGCTTATGTATATTCTGATACGGCATATCCCTTTGCAGTGTATGATGATGATACCTTGGTCGGCTTTATCATGATGGGGTATTATGAGCTGAAGAAATATTATACCCTGTGGGAATTTATGATCGATCAAAAATATCAGGGCAAGGGCTACGGCAGGCAGGCGCTTAAGCTTGGACTGCAATATGTATGGGACAGGTTCGGCTCTGTTGATATCTATACGGGAGTGGCACCCGGTAACAAAGTGGCTAAACATTTATATGAATCTGTCGGATTCAAAGATACCGGGCTTGTCGAGTGTGGAATGGAAGAAATGCGGCTGATCGGAGAAGGAAGATGAATACGGCAGGAACAAAAACAATTGAAACAGAAAGGTTGATACTCCGCAGATACGTGATAGAAGATGCTGAGGATATGTATAAAAACTGGGCATCTGATCCGAAAGTTAATACTTTTATGACTTGGCCGATGCATGCGGATATTTCGGTGAGTAAGGGGCTGCTGGATAACTGGATATCCCGTTATGAGGATGGGAGAATATATAATTGGGGTATAACCCTTAAGGGCAATGATCATGTGATCGGTAATATATCTGTGGTAGACAGAAATGAAAGGACCTGTACTTACGAGCTGGGGTATTGTCTTGGAAGCACGTTCTGGGGCCGGGGGATAATGTCGGAAGCGCTTAAGGCGGTCATATGCTACCTTTTTGAAAATGAAAAAGATCTTAACCGCATAATAGCGACACATGATGTAAGAAATAAAAAATCGGGACGCGCTATGCAGAAGGCAGGTATGCATTTTGACGGGATACTGCGTGACTCGAAGAAGAACAATTTAGGCTTCCATGATACGGCTTATTATTCGATCCTTCGCAGTGATATGGTGACTCATGAGCAGTACGCAAAGCTCTTTAATGAGATGCATCCGGGATTTTTTGAAAGAGATTATATTCAAAGAGTTCCGGAGGGCGAGCCTGCATCGGAGATGCTGCTCAGATTACAGAGTTTTGATGAGAAGATCTATGATAAGAAATTTCCGGAAAATATCAGCTTCGGATATTACGACGGCGAGTTGAAAGAGCTGCAGGAAGCCGTTAATGCAGTACTCCCGCATTGGGTTCCGTTTTTCGATGGGAAGTCACGGGTGTATTGCGGTTTTGAAAATGAAAAGATAGTCAGTTTCTGTATGATAGAGGATTTTGGTGTTCATACGGTTAATGGTATGTCCTGGAAGATAGGCGGACCCGGCTGTGTGGGTACGCTTCCGGAGTACCGAGGCAGGGGAATTGGTCTTACAATGGTGAGAAACGTCACTAAGATACTGCAGGACGAATTCTATGATTACAGTTATATCCATTATACTTATGAAACAAACTGGTATTCAAAACTTGGATATAAGACGTTTCTTAAATGGAGTTGCAAAGGTATAGTTGGAGAAGACAATGAATAAACTTGAAAAGATGGGAGAATTCTTCAATGCCAGACTAGACGGTTATGAAGAACACCAGATGACGACGATAGAATTTGCGGAAGAGTTTTATCCGTATACGGCTGAGTGTTTGCCAAAGAAATCGAAATCAAGTATTTTGGATCTGGGATGCGGGACAGGACTGGAACTGGATCAGTACTTTAAGATAGTTCCGGATGCGAGAATAACAGGTATCGATCTTGCAGAGGATATGCTTGGGGCGCTCAGAAAGAAGCATCCTGATAAGGAACTGAAACTGGTAAATGCTTCTTATTTTACGGAACCCTTCGGTGAGAAAGTTTTTGATGCAGCGGTTTCTGTGGAGTCGCTTCATCATTTTACGAAGGAAGAGAAGATACTCTTATACACTAAGCTTAACAGAGCATTGAAGGATGGCGGATATCTTATACTTACCGATTACTTTGCGCTTACGGACGAAGAGGAGAAACAAAGACGCAGTGAGCTTCTGGCTTTAAGAAAAGAACAGAACCTTCCTGATGGTGTGTTTTATCATTACGATACTCCGCTTACTGTGGAACACGAGACAGAAGCATTGCATGAAGCCGGTTTTACTTCGGTTCGAGTACTTAAGAGCTGGGGAGTAACAAAGACCATTAAAGCGGTCAGATCAACCGGGGGACGGTTCTCTGATTGCCTTGAAATATAAGGCTTTATAGACTCTATGAGAGTGACTTTGGACAAAAATCAACCGCAGAACCGTCCCCATGATTGAAAGGAGTCTTATGAAACATAAACGGCTTAACAGAGATGGCTGGGGATTCCAGTATTATCCCTATTATCAGATGAGGATAGATGATCCTGTATTTAAGGGGATCGCGTGCCTTATAAAACTGACGGATGGGGAAGCAAATTATTGGAATACGCCGAAGGCCGGCAGGATACAGGTGACAGGAAGCGGTATGTCCTGGCTGGAACTGATCCCGGATAATACTCATCGTGTGATCACCGTCAAGTATTTTCCTGAAGGAACTCATGATCCTGAAAGAAAGGCTTATCCTGTTCCTGCTGATGAAAAGTACCGGCCATCGATCTGGTATGTGGATGTCATAGAAGGGATCGAGTATGATGATGATGGCATCGCAGTCTTCATTGATAAATACATAGATGTTATCTTCACTCCGGAAGGGGATATCAAGATTGACGACAGGGATGAACTGGATGTGGCATTTTCTTCCGGGGAATTATCGAAAGAGCAATATGAAGCGGCACTTGCGGAAAGTGAAATGATCCTCCGTGAGTATTGTGAAAACATCCGTAATACAGATGAATGGTGTGCAAAGATCAGGAGACTGGTTGAGGAAAGAATAGCTGCTGATGAACCGATAAAGGAATGCCGTGAAGTCATGGAACTGAAGAAGAAGGAGATCTAGATGAATACGACATGGTCTGAACATGTGCAGGGGATCAATACTCTCTATATGAGCAGAAAACTCAGGTTTGATGATATGTTCTTTGATCAGTATGATAAGAATTTCGGACTTGACCGCGAAAAGGAATTAAGGATCCTGGAGATCGGCTGCGGCCCCGGAGCACTGGCGGAAGCACTTAAGAGATGGTATCCGAAGGCAAAGATCACCGCAGTTGACAGGGACAGTGTATTCGTAGAATATGCATCGGCCAATATCAGCGGAGTTGAATTTATAGAGGGCGATGCAACTAAACTTCCCTTTGAGGATAACACCTTTGATGTGACCATATCGAATACGGTACAGGAGCATGTGGAACCTGAGGCATTCTTGGGAGAGCAGTTTCGTGTGCTTAAGCCGGGAGGCATCTGCCTTTGTCTTTCAGCCAGAAGAGGGATCTATTCATCTGCTCCCTGTGTTATGGAAACTCAGGAGGAAAAAGCCTTTTGGGAAAAAGCCAGACCCTGGCAGGAGGTTAATGAAATTTATCAGGTATGCCAATATCCGATGACCGAGGCTGAAATCCCCATGTCTATGGAACAAAACGGATTCACAGCTGTTATAACCGGATATGCAGTGATAGATCTGACACCTGATGCACCAAAATACTCTGCCGAAATGGCTGAAGCAATGATCGATACCCAGAGGCAGACAAGTCTTGAAGCAGTGACGTCTGCGGGGCTTCCCGGCACAGAAAAGATTATTGATATCATTAATTCAAAATATGATGAAAGACTTCGTTTATACAGAAACGGTATCAGACAGTGGGATACTTCAGTTTCGGTCACCATGATCATCAGAGGGATAAAACCAACCGGGGGACGGTTCTCTGATCGGCCTGAAAAATAAGGCCTTCTTGACTTGATAAGGGGGATTTGAGGCAAAAATCAACCGCAGAACCGTCCCCATGATTGAAAGGGAAAATGATGGATTTTGTAGAATATGCGAAAAAGACAAGCAGCAACCGGGTATATCCTTTGTCTATAGCTGAAGGATATCAGAGTGGTGATATTATTACGGATAATGTAAATCATTGTGCTCTATTCTGGCACTATTGCGGATTTGCATATCTTTCCGGGAAAGTGACGGAATCATTTCTAAACAGGATCTGTGAGGATTATCTCTGCAAGGAAACGAAGCGGCGCTTTGTTCTCATAACCGATGATGAGAAAGTAATACAGTTCTTTGAGGGAAAAGAGGGACTGGTCATGGATCAGCGCAAGGAGTACCGCTTCCGTGATGACGTGACTTTTTCTGAAGAAGATTTTAATACGGACCTTAAGATTGAACGGATAAATGATTCTAATATAAAGGCAATACAGGGAAGGATCATCCCGGCGTTTTCCTGGGATTCAGATGAAGCGTTTCTTAAGAATGGCTTCGGATATGTCGCTATGGATGGGGAACAGTTTGCGGCCATAGCGTTTTCTGCAGCAGTGAGTTCCAAAGAAGTAGATATCGGCGTGGAAACAAACGAAGCATACCGTAACCGCGGTTTAGCGAAGACAGTGGCAAGATACATGATACGTGAGATATTGAACATCGGAAAAATACCGGTATGGGCACATGCAGCCGGTAACACAGCTTCCATGAAAACTGCCCTGGGAGTGGGATTTAAGGAGATCCATTGTAATACGATAATCAGGAAGGCTTGATAATGAAGATACGTGAATTGAATACATCGGAAACAGAACTTCTGAAAGATTTTCTTTATGAAGCGATATTTGTCCCTGAAGGTGTGGAGCCTCCGGACCGTAAGATCATAGAACTGCCGGAACTCAGATTGTATTATGAGGATTTCGGAAAAGGAAACGCTGATAATTGCCTTGTTGCGGAGGAAGACGGACGGGTTGTTGGAGCAGTCTGGACCAGGATAATGGATGATTACGGGCATGTTGATGACGAGACACCGTCATTTGCGATCTCTTTATATAAAGAGTACAGAGGCCGGGGCATCGGAACAAAACTCATGTATGCGATGCTTGACCTGCTCAGATCAAAAGGATATAAAAGGGCTTCTTTGGCAGTGCAGAAAGCAAACTATGCTGTACGCATGTATGAAAAAGTGGGTTTTCGGATCATAGATCAGAATGAGGAAGAGTATATAATGGTCTATGAGGAAGAGATGTAAATAAGGGGGTTCTGAAGTGAAAAGGATAGTTTTTCTTGGCTCATCAGTTACATACGGAGAAGCATCGGGAGGCGTTTCTTTCGCAGATATGTTATGTGAAAAATATGGATATGAGATGGTAAAGGAGGCAGTTTCCGGAACAACGCTGGTAGATGAAGGAGCAGATTCATATGTAAGCAGACTTAGGAACATCACCGTGAATGATGCAGATCTTTTCATTTGTCAGCTTTCTACAAATGATGCTACGGGAAGAAAGCCTTTGGGAAAAATAGCGGATAGCAGGGATATGAATTTCTTTGATACAAAAACAGTTGCAGGAGCAATAGAATTCATTATCGCTTATGCATTTGAAAAGTGGAACTGTCCGGTGATGTTTTATACAGGGCCGCGTTATGATTCTGTTTTGTATGAAATTATGGTCAAAAAGCTTAGAGAGATTGCAGAAAAATGGAATATCAGCATCATAGATCTTTGGGGTGATGAACAATTTAATTCCATCAGCACTGAAAAATATAACCGGTATATGGCAGATCCAATCCATCCTACTTTAGAAGGCTACAGGGAATGGTGGCTTCCGGAGTTTGAAAGAGCAACCGGGGGGACGGTTCCGTGATCGTTAGCTATTGAAAGGAAGAAGAAAATGGAATACTGGGATCTTTATGATGCTGATCGGAATCCTCTTGGACATATACATGCGCGCGGAGAGAAATTCGGTGAAGGTGAATATTATGTCTGCTGCGAGATCTGGGTGAAAGATCCGGAAGGCGATTTTCTTATTACCAAACGTCATCCGGATAAAAAAGCAGGTAATCAGTGGGAGTTTGTAGGCGGAGGAACTAAGGCAGGAGAGACCACGCTTGATTCGGCTGTGAGAGAGCTTTTTGAGGAGACCGGTATTTCAGTATCAAAGGATGAATTAAAGCTGATGACCACATTTACAAACAAGAATTATTTTATGGATATTTATTTGCTAAATAAACATGTAGATATAAAAGATATAGTGTTACAGCAGGATGAGGCAGTGGATGCAAAGTGGGCATCTGAGGAAGAGATAAAGGCTATGATACGATCCGGAGAATTTGTACATTCTGTGGGAATCCGATTTGAGAAATATCATGATTTGTGCGGGGAGGTGTAATAGTGTCAGCAATCAATATGAAGAAAACCGGGATAAGAATACAAGAATATGCAGGGAATTACGGATATAGTGTTAAATATATCCAGGAGTATTTAGGATTGTCATGTCCGCAACCTGTTTACAGATGGTATAAGGGACAGATACTACCATCGGTTGATAATCTTTTGAAATTAAGCGAACTGTTTCATACTCATATGGAAAATCTGATCGTAAAGGATAAAGAAGATGTTCATACCTTTGAAGGTAAACACATGGATCATAATTCCGGATTATTGAAACGTTTGGTCACATATTATTCAGGTATATCCGGCTATTTCCGTTTTGGACTATCCGTCCAATGATTTTTTGCCTGGCATGGTTTAATATCAATCAGAGGGACGGTTCTGTGATCGGCTTGAAAAATAGAGCTTTTTAAACGCTTGAAGAGCGATATTGAACCAAAATCAACCGTAGAACCGGCCCCGGGATTGTTTTTGAGTGAAAGGGGAAAAACCATGCCAAGAAAAGCGAGAAGAGTTGCGCAAAGTGGTATATATCATGTAATGATGAGAGGTATAAATCATCAACAGATCTTTGAGGAAGACGAGGATTATAGGGTATTTTTACGTATTCTACGCAAATGCAAAAATATAAGCGAGTTTAAAATTTTGGCGTATTGTCTGATGGGAAATCATATACATCTGCTTATAAAGGAAGATGAGGAAAAGCTTGAGCTGATCTTTAAGCGGATAGGTGTCAGATTTGTAAAGTGGTATAATCAAAAATATCAGAGATGTGGACACTTGTTTCAGGATAGGTTTAAGAGTGAAGTTGTTGATGATGAAAGATATCTGATCACTGTTGCAGGTTATATTCACCAGAATCCTGTGAAAGCCGGCATATGCAAAAAAGCAGATGAGTATCCATATAGCAGTTATAAGGAATACTTGAAGTATCCTTCTTTGGTTGACATGGATTATGTGGAAAGCTTAGTTACACGGGAGGCTATCGTATCATATAGTAAAGCCAGGATAGAGGAAAAATGTCTGGAAATAGAAGAAAAAACTGCTCGCGGTATGGGTGATCAGAAGGCTGAGGAAGTTATTAAAGATATTACAGGGTTTGATATGCTGGCCGACATTAAAGAGATTGATAAGGGTGAAAGGGACAAGTTATTAAAATTGTTTAGTAAGCGTGGTATAACCATGCGCCAGATCTGCCGTTTGACCGGAATGACATACTTTGCGGTCAGAAAAGCGATTATCGGGTAATCATCAACCGGGGGACGGTTCTGTGATCGGCCCGGAAAATGGGGTTTTTTAAGCAACAGAAGGGTCAATTTTTACTGAAATCAACCGCAGAACCGTCCCCCTGATTGCCCCTGATTGAGGAATTTAAATTATGATACATCATCCTATACCGCCTTTTTTTGATAAGGATTCAAAGATACTGATACTTGGAAGCTTTCCGTCAGTAAAGTCCAGGGAGCAGATGTTTTTCTACGGACATCCGCAGAACCGCTTCTGGAAAGTAACGGCGGCAGTATTTGAACAGGACGTGCCACAAAACATTGAAGAGAAGAAAGATTTCCTGAAACGTAATAATATAGCAATGTGGGATGTTATAGGTGCCTGTGAGATCGAGGGCTCTGCGGATTCTACGATCAGAGATGTGGTCCCTAATGACCTTTCACTGATCCTTGATACCGCAGATATCAGGGCAATATTTGTTAACGGAAAGACAGCAGAGAAGTATTACAACAAATATACTAAAGATGTGATAGGACGTCCGGCGGTATGTCTTCCTTCCACAAGCCCTGCGAATGCAGCGTGGACTTTAGAGAAACTGACAGATGCCTGGAAGGTGATCAGGGAGATAGCTCATGATAAAACCTGAAAAATTTAAAAAGGGTGATACGATAGCCACTATCAGTCCTTCCTGGGGATGTGCCGGAGCGCCGCGTGTATTATGGAAATACCGTCTGGGATGCGAACGCCTTAAGGAAATGGGATTAAATGTTGTGGCTGCGCCCAATTCATTAAGAGGAACTGCATATCTTAAGGATAATCCGCAGGCCAGGGCAGAGGATATCCTGTGGGCCTTTGAAAATAAGGATATCAGGGGGATCATTGCAAATATAGGCGGGAATGATTCTGTTAAGCTGTTGCCGTATCTGTCTCTAAAAAACATAGCCGATAATCCTAAGATCCTTTGCGGGTATTCGGATGTAATGGCCCTGCATCTTTATTGCTACAGGGCGGGGCTTATGACATATTACGGTGATAATCTGCTGACGACCGTGGCAGAAGCCGCCGGCTGGCATACCTACAGCCGTTACTGGTTTGATAAGGTATTCTTTGATGATTCTGTTATCGGTAACATTAAGCCGGCGGAAGAATGGTCGTATGATAAGGAATCGCATACAGATAAAAACTACAGAAAGAATTATATACCTGATCCCGGTTACCGGTATGTGCAGGGAAAAGGAACAGTAAAGGGAAAACTCTTTGGCGGCCACGGAGATCTGCTTTCTTTGAAGATGCCTGATGGAAATCCCGCTGTACATAAAGAAGATTTTGAAGACAGTATTCTCTTTTTCGAGGACATACCCGATTTCTGCGATGAAGAATATATGGCAGATTTCTTTGACAATCTTGGTAAGAACGGTTATCTGCAGATCTTAAGCGGTGTCATCATAGGAAAGATGAAAAGGCCGGAGAGTTTTGATACGTATGCGGAGCGTATCCGCGCTGTAGTCACGGATAAATACAATTGCCCGGATCTGCCGGTAATGAGCAATCTTAACTTTGGGCATACATCACCAATCTGCATCCTGCCCTATGGTGCGGAGGCAGAACTTAACATAGATAAGCTGCAACTCAGTATACTTGAAAGTTAGACCAACCAGGGGACGGTTCTGTGATCGGCCCGGAAAATGGGGTTTTTTAAGCAACAGAAGGGTCATTTTATACTGAAATCAACCGCAGAACCGTCCCCCTGATTGTCCCTGATTGAGAAAGGAATAAAATGATAACTATACTTACAAGTCATTTAGGCGGTTCGTATAAAGTTGACGGAAAGCGTCTGCCGGGACCGATAGCAGATAAGAATGGACTGCTTGGGAAGCTTAAAGATATATGGCCGCAGGATGCGCGGGTTCTTATGATATGTGCAGATCCTGAAGATTATGAAAAGAATGACGCTGTTTTATATTGTTATAAAGAAGCGCTTCCCATGAGCGGGCTAAAGGTTTCATCGATCGGGATGTGTGACGCCAGGACAGAAGCTCCGGCAGAAAACATAAGTAAAACAGATGTGATCATCCTTACAGGAGGACATGTACCTACCCAGAATGCTTTTTT
>CAMVRS010000123.1 GCA_947169935.1 uncultured Lachnospiraceae bacterium | reverse complement strand
TAATGAACAGGGCAGGGCTGTTTCGTCCGCAGCGGAATTAAATAAGGGCGATAAGCTTACGCTGCGCCTTAAAGACGGCAGCGCAGGAGTGGTCATAGAGGAAGTAAGCATGAACGGAGGAGATATAAACGATGGCTGAAAAGAAAACAAAGAACGAAGAGAAGCTTTCGCTTGAGGAAAATTTTGAGATCCTGGAAGAAAGCCTCCGTAAACTGGAGGATGACAGCCTTCCGCTGGAAGAGGCGTTTGAGCTGTATCAGCAGGGCATGCAGATATTAAAAAGCTGTAATGAAGAGATCGACAGGGTTGAGAAGAAAGTGCTTCAGTTAAGGGATGACGGTGGTACCGATGAATTTTCAGAATGAGCTTGAAAACAGGACAAAGCAGGCGGAGGAGATCGTAAAGAGATATCTTCCCGAAGAAGCGCCTCATCAGCATACGGTCATCGAGGCCATGGAATACAGTGTGATGGCCGGCGGCAAGCGTCTCCGCCCTGTGATGATGAAAGCCGCCTGCGAGATGTGCGGCGGCAGCGGCAGCATAGAGCCTTTTATGGCAGCTATAGAGATGATACATTCCTATTCGCTGGTGCATGACGATCTGCCGGAGATGGATAATGACGAGCTGCGCAGAGGCAAGCCCACAACCCATATCCAATATGGACAGGCTATGGCAGTGCTGGCAGGCGACGGGCTTTTGAACTATGCCTACGAGACGGTCCTTAAATACGCGGCAGCAGCGGAAGATAAGGATGCCTATATAAAGGCTATGGCGCTGCTGGCAGAAAAGGCCGGCATATATGGCATGGTAGGCGGCCAGTGTCTTGATGTTGAGGCCGAAAAGAAAGAGATGGAGCTTACAAAAGAACAGCTTCTCTTCGTATATGAAAATAAGACAGCTGCGCTTCTGCAGGCGTCCCTGATGTGCGGGGCTTATCTTGCGGGAGATGATGAAGCGGCAGCAGTGCTGGAAAAGGCAGGTTATGATCTGGGGATAGCTTTTCAGCTTCAGGATGATATCCTGGATATAGAGAGCACTACGGAGGAACTGGGAAAGCCTGTGGGCTCCGATGAGCGTAATGGCAAGAAGACCTATGTTTCCTATCTGGGAATGGATGCGGCTAAAGCGGAGCAGGAAGAGCTTTCGAAAGAGGCAGTTGCGCTTATAGAAAAGATCGATACAAAGAACGAAGAACAGTTAAAGGCGAAGGAGTTCCTGATGGAACTCATCAGCAGTCTCTGCAACAGGAGAAAATAAGGCTTATGGCTAAGAAAAAAACAGAGGAAGAATACAGGGCTCCCGGAGAAGTGGGAACGCAGCTTCTGGATCAGATAAAGAAGCCCGGGGATATCAAAGCCTTCGGCAAGGCTGATTACCAGGAACTGGCGGATGAGATAAGGGCTTTCCTTATCAGGCATATTTCCGAGACCGGCGGACATCTGGGCTCAAACCTGGGATGTGTGGAGCTTACCATGGCTCTGCATATCGCCTTTGATCTGCCGGAGGATAAGATAATATGGGATGTGGGACATCAGTCCTATACCCATAAGCTGCTGACCGGCAGGCGGGAAGGCTTCGAGAGTCTGCGCCAGTATAAGGGAATGAGCGGCTTCCCCAAACGCAGGGAGAGTGACTGCGATGCCTTTGATACAGGGCATTCCTCGACATCTATATCAGCCGGACTGGGTCTGGTGCAGGCAAGGGAGATAAGCGGTCAGGATTATAAGGTTATTTCGGTGATCGGCGACGGCTCCCTTACCGGCGGTATGGCTTATGAAGCGCTCAATAACGCCTCCAAGCTTAAGAAGAATTTTATCATTATCCTTAACGACAACAACATGTCTATCTCGGAGAACGTGGGAGGAGTATCCAATTATCTCAATTCCATCCGTTCCGCAGAGATGTACCTGGATCTGAAAGAGGGCGTTTATAATTCGCTGATGAGATCGGGCAACGAGGGGACCGTGCGCGCCATTAAAAAGGTCAAATCCACGGTCAAGCGATTGATAGTGCCCGGCATGATATTTGAAAACATGGGTATCACCTATATGGGACCGGTGGATGGCCATGATGTGGACGCCATGGTGCATATGTTTGAATATGCCAGCCGTGTGGATAATGCGGTTGTGATACATGTGCGTACCCAGAAGGGGAAGGGATATATACCTGCTGAGAGGCATCCGGCCCGTTTTCATGGCGCGGAGCCTTTTGAGATAGCTACCGGCCTGCCTAAGAAGATCCGTGAGAAAGCCAATTATACGGATGTATTTTCGACCGTCATGTGCAAGCTGGGCAGGATGGACGATAAGGTGGTGGCTATTACGGCTGCGATGCCAGACGGTACCGGACTCAAACGTTTCCATAATCTGTATCCGGAGCGTTTCTTTGATGTGGGTATAGCCGAAGAGCACGCAGTGACCTTTGCGGCAGGGCTGGCAGCAGGCGGGCTTAAACCTGTTGTCGCCATATATTCATCATTCCTGCAGAGGGCGTACGACCAGATACTGCATGATGTATGTATACAGGAACTGCCTGTTGTATTTGCCATAGACAGGGCCGGTCTGGTAGGAAGCGACGGCGAGACCCATCAGGGTATCTTTGATCTGTCTTATCTTGCAACCATACCGGGACTTGATATCATGGCTCCCAAGAATAAATGGGAACTGGCGGATATGCTGCGTTTTGCGGTAGAGCATTCGGCGCCTGTTGCGATACGCTATCCCAGAGGGGAAGCTTATGACGGGCTGGAAGAGCACAGGCCGGCTATAGAATACGGAAAGTGCGAGGTGATCTTTGAAGAGAGCGATATCTGCCTGATAGCTGTAGGCAGTATGGTTAAGACTGCCGTGGAGGTTCGTGAGGCGCTCAAGGCTAAGGGACTTTCCTGTAGCCTTATCAACGCGCGCTTTGTAAAGCCGCTTGATGATAAGATGACAGAAATGGCATCTAAGCATAAGCTTGTGGTGACCATGGAGGAGAATGTAAAGAACGGCGGCTTTGGTGAGCGTTTCCGTATGGCGTATGAGGAAAGCGTGCATGGTGAAGCAGGGCCGGACTTTTTGCATATAGCTCTTCCGGATTCCTATGTGGAACACGGTAATGTGGCTATTTTGAAAAAAGAGCTTAAGATAGATGCGCAGAGTATAGAGGAAGCCATACTGGAGAGGCATAATGGGTGAGAAGGCGGCAAAAGAGAGACTGGATGTGCTGCTGGTGAACGCCGGGCTGGTAAGCTCCAGGGAGCTGGCTAAGCGGCATATCATGGCGGGAGAGGTTTTTGTAAACGGCCAGAGGGAAGATAAGCCCGGGAGTTTTTTTGCTGTTGAGGATCTTAAGCTGGAACTCAGGGCCGATACCCTTAGATATGTGAGCCGCGGAGGGCTTAAGCTGGAAAAAGCCCTGCTGGTGTTTCCCATAGATCTGAAGGGCTCTGTCTGCATGGATATAGGTTCCTCCACCGGAGGTTTCACCGACTGCATGCTGCAGAACGGCGCGGCTAAAGTGTATGCCATAGATTCCGGTACCAACCAGCTGGCCTGGAAACTGCGGTCTGATGAGCGCGTTGTCTGCATGGAAAAGACCAATTTCCGCTATGTTACGGAAAAAGATATCACGGAACCCATAGATTTTGCTTCGGCAGACGTATCATTCATATCGCTTTCGAAGATACTGCCTGCTGCGTATCCCCTGCTTAAGGATGATGCGAAGATGGTATGCCTGATAAAGCCACAGTTTGAAGCGGGGCGGGATAAGGTCGGAAAGAAGGGCGTGGTACGCGAGCCCAAGGTACATATAGAAGTTATAGAGGCTGTTACGGCAGCAGCGAAGGCGCTGGGATTCCGTATCCTGGGGCTGGATTTTTCGCCTGTCCGCGGCCCGGAGGGCAATATAGAGTATCTGCTGTGTCTGGAGAGATCTTTGGGTGAGGATGCAGCTTACGATATAAACGGGGTAGTAAATAAAGCTCACAGCGAACTGTAGGCAGGGAGCGAAAAAGAGGAAGACAAATGAACAGATTCTGTGTTATCAGCAACAGTATAAAGGACCCGGGGCTGAAGGAAGGGCAAAATGTCTGCAAAAAGATAAGGGAAATGATACCCGGGGATGAACCGCAGCTTCTGGATGTGTGTGATGACGAACTGCCTGTAAAAGAAGGTACTGAGGCTCTGCTGGTACTGGGTGGCGACGGCACGTTGCTTTCGGTAGCGATACGCCTGAGGAAGACCGATATTCCCATGCTTGGCATCAATCTGGGACATGTGGGCTATCTGGCGGAAGTGGAAGCGGGTGAAGTTGAAGGAGCTATTGAGCGCCTGATGGCCGGAAAATTTGCCATAGAAGAACGGATGATGCTTGCGGGCTTTACATCTATCGGAGGGGAAAAGGGAGAGCTGGAGCATGCCCTTAACGATATCGTACTGAGCCGGTACGGGGATCTGCAGGTGGCGTCTTACCGTATATATGTAAATGATGTCTTTTTGAGTGAGTATTCCGCGGACGGTATAATAATCAGTACGCCTACGGGATCTACGGGCTATAATCTTTCTGCGGGCGGACCGATAGTGGAACCCTCCGCAAGCCTGCTGGTGCTGACTCCGGTGTGCCCGCATACGATGAACACACGCAGCATAGTCCTCTCGGAAGATGATATCGTGAAGGTCGAGCTGCTGCCGGGCAGGAGCAGTAAAGTGGCTGCTGCCAGCACCTACTTTGACGGCGTTCCCATGGGAGTGTTATATGCCGGCGATCATGTGGAAGTGCGTAAGAGCAAGAGGGTATGCCGCTTTATCAAGCTGGGAAGCGACGGTTTCCTCCAGGTGCTCAGAAAGAAACTTGTAAATTGAGGTTTTGGGATGTTAGACAGTATTACCGTTAAAAATCTGGCCCTTATAAAGCAGGCGGAGATAGAGCTCTGCGACGGGCTTAATATACTGAGCGGCGAGACCGGCGCCGGTAAATCCATACTGATAGGTTCGGTCAACCTCTGCCTGGGGGCAAAGGCTGATAAGAGCATGATAAGGGAAGGGGCGGAATACGCCCTTATTGAGCTGGTCTTTCATGTGGATAATGAGAACATCATATCAGCGATAAGGGATATGGAGCTGCCCATAGAAGAAGACGGTACCGTGATCATCAGCAGAAGGATATCCGCAAACCGTTCTTCTATAAAGGTATGCGGCGAGAACGTGACCGCAAAGCAGGTAAAGGAACTTGCCGCACTGCTGATAGATGTTCACGGACAGCATGAGCATCAGTCCCTGCTGCATTCGTCCAGGCAGAGGGAACTGCTGGACGCCTACTGCCCGGGAGGTCTTAAGGATGAGCTGGAAAAGACTGCCGCAGCATATGCAGAATATAAGAGACTCTGCGAACGGCTTGAGAGCCTTGATATGGATGAGGCAAAAAGGGCCCGTGAGACGGAACTGGCGGAGTATGAGATAAACGAGATCGAAGAAGCCGGGATCAGACCCGGAGAGGAAGAGGAACTGGAGGACGCCTTCCGCAGGATGAAGGGGGCCAGGGACAGCTTTGAAGGATTGAGCAAGGTCAGGGAGCTTCTGGATGAAGATTATGAGGGCGTACTGGAAGGCCTGGGCAGGGCGGTGCACGAGCTTAATGCGGCGGCAGGCCTGAATGAAGATCTTGCGGAGGATGCCGGGGCTCTTTCCACGGCGGAAGATACCATAAGAGGCGTGCTCAGGGATGTAAGGGATATCCTTGATGACGGAGCCTTCGATCCGCAGCGTTTTGATGAGGTGGAAGGACGCCTGGATACCATAAGGAGGCTGTCTGCCAGATACGGTGGCAGTGAAGCGGCAGTGCTGGAGTATCTGGAAAAGCGCCGGGATGAACTTCAGGAGCTTAAGGACCTTGATGCCACCAGGAAAAAGATAGGGGCGGAGATAGAGGCGGCGAGGAAAAAGCTGGATACCCAGTGTGATAAGCTGCATAAGGCAAGAGTAAAGGCGGCTGCGGCGCTTAAGGACGAGATAACCGGGGTATTAATGGATCTTAACTTCCTGAAAGTGGAATTTGAGGCGGAGATAAAGCAGAGGCAGGAATACGGGCCTTTTGGCCGGGATGAAGTGGAATTCATGATAAGCTTAAATCCCGGTGAGAAGCTCAAGCCTCTTAAGGAAGTGGCCAGCGGAGGAGAGCTGTCACGTATCATGCTGGCGCTTAAGTCCGTGTTTGCGGCTAAAGATGATATCGAGACCCTGATATTTGATGAGATAGATAGCGGAATAAGCGGAAAGACCGCCTGGATGGTATCCGGGAAGATGGGGACCCTGGCTGCCGGAAGACAGCTGATCTGCATAACGCATCTGCCCCAGATAGCGGCAATGGCGGATAAGCACTTCTGCATAGAAAAGGAAGAGGTGGACGGTAAGACCGAGACCTGCATCAGACCTCTTGATAAGGAACAGGAGGAGGCGGAGCTGGCCAGGATGCTGGGCGGCGGAGAGCTGACAGAGGCTGTTCTGGGCAATGCAAGGGAGCTTAAAAGCCGCGCGGCACAGAGCAAGCAGGATAATAAAAACTTTGCAAAGAAAGCCTGAATAGTGTATAATTAAGAGTGGAGCAAAAATACGGCTGGGGGTTATGAGGGTTGCCGTTATAATTAAATAATGGAGGGAAGGTAATGAAGAACATTCTTTTTATTGCATCTGAGGGAGTACCTTTTATCAAGACCGGCGGTCTGGCAGATGTTGTCGGATCCCTGCCCAAATGCGTGGATAAAAAGTATTTTGACGTGCGCGTCATGCTGCCGAAATACACCTGCATTTCCAAGGAAATGAAGGATAAGATGAAATATAAGACCCACTTCTATATGGATTTCCACTGGAAGAATGAGTATGTGGGCATACTTGAGGCCGAAGCAGACGGCGTTAAGTACTATTTTATAGATAATGAGATGATGTTTGGCGGTTTCAGGCCTTACAGCGGTAATTTCTATGATGATATCGTAAAATTTGCCTTTTTCTCAAAAGCGGCTTTATCCGCCATCCCCCTGCTGGGATTCGAGCCGGATCTGCTGCACTGCCATGACTGGCAGACGGGACTTGTACCTGTTTATTTAAAGGAGCGTTTCAGGGACAACCCGCTCTTTACCAGGATGAAGACCGTAATGACCATCCACAACCTGAAGTTCCAGGGCAGATGGGATGTCAAAGAGGTCAGGGATATCACAGGCATACCTGCTGAATTCTTTACCCCGGATAAGCTGGAGAGCTACAGGGATGCAAATCTCTTAAAGGGCGGTCTGGTCTATGCGGATGCCATAACCACCGTTTCCGATACCTATGCGGAGGAGATAAAGACGCCTTTCTACGGAGAGGGACTTGACGGTCTTCTTAAAGCCAGGAGCGGGGATCTGCGCGGTATAGTCAACGGTATTGATTATGATGAATACGATCCTTCAAAGGATAACTTCATCGATTTTAAATACAATGCAAAGAATTTCCGTAAGGAAAAGATAAAGAACAAGAAGGCATTGCAGAAGCAGCTGGGACTTGATGAAGACGAGAAGACCATGATGATAGGCATAGTTTCCCGTCTTACCGATCAGAAGGGCTTTGACCTGATAGCTTATATCATGGACGAGCTCTGCCGTGATGCGGTGCAGATAGTAGTGCTGGGTACCGGTGAGGAACGTTACGAGAACATGTTCCGTCACTTCGAATGGAAATACGGCGGTAAAGTATCGGCAAATATCTACTATTCGGAAGAACTTTCGCACAAGATATATGCGGCCTGCGATGCTTTCCTTATGCCTTCCATGTTCGAACCCTGCGGCCTTTCACAGCTGATGGCGCTGCGTTACGGCACCGTGCCTATCGTTCGTGAGACCGGAGGATTAAAGGATACCGTAGAACCTTACAACGAATATGATTCCAGCGGTACCGGATTTTCATTTATGAATTATAACGCCCACGAGATGCTTGCAACCATACGTTATGCCGAGAAGATCTACTACGACAAGCGCCGTGAGTGGAATAAAATGATAGACAGAGATATGGCGGTCGATTTCTCCTGGGATGTTTCCGCAGGAAAGTATCAGGAGATGTATGACTGGCTGATTGGAGAAAAAGCCTAATGAATGCAAAGCTTCGCAGGATACTGTTCGCAGCCCTTCTGCTGCCTCTCATGGTATGTGCATTAAGTTTCAGTGCATACGCGGGAGGAGATGATGAGGATGATTTTAATGTAAAGAGTACCAGTGGCACAAGTGCCGACGGGGATGTTGCCTACGTATATCTCCAGGTGACAAATAACGGAAAAGATTTCGGCGGATATGTCAGAGTGCTGATGGGTGACGGAAGTTATTACGACTGTACTGTTTACGAAACCTATGTTTCCATCGCATCCGGTGCTACGGAGAATGTTACTATCGGCATTCCGGTACCTGAAGGAGTTAATCTCGAGGATTACGAGGCTACGGTTAAGATCCTTGATACCAGGGGCAATGAGCTTTATTCGGCGAGGCAGAAGAAACTTTTTACCATCAATGCATCACAGCAGTTCGGTATTTTAAGCAACGGCTCCAACCTTGATTATCTGGAGAAGGCTTTTGCCGATCCCTACAGCATTTATTACGGAAATACAACTTCCGATCAGTGGACTGCTCTGTATATGATGCCTTCGGAACTGACTGACGGCTATACCTTAAAGCAGATGAGCTTCCTTTTCATCGATGATTTTGATCTTTCTACCCTTAAGGAAGATCAGATAGAGGCGATAGAGGAATGGACGCGTCTGGGCGGTATACTGGTGATCGGTACCGGCAGGAATCTTAATGAATGTTTTGATACTTTTGATAAAGATTTCATAAAAGTTGAACTTGCGAATAAGTATACTTATTCGGATTTCAGCTATTATTCAAATACGGGCTATATCACGGTTGCGGATCTGAATTTCGACAAGGCTTATAATGCGCTGTGCTATGGAGAGCTGCACAGTATGAATGTCGGCAGGGGAGCGATAGTGGTATCAGGCTTTTCGCTTTCGGATCCGGATCTTGATAAGAGCTATTTCGGAAGCGATATCTATACTAATCTCCTTAGTATAAAGACATCTACGGGAAGTACGGCTGCCAGTTCTTACCGTCTGAATAATTATGATATGGGTAACGACTACGGTGTTATGCAGGGCAGGAGTACTTTTTCACCTACGCTGCTCCGTATTGTGATCTTTGTGTACGTTGTCCTTATAGGTCCGGGTCTCTATCTTATTCTTAAGAAATTCAATAAGAGAGAAAAGATATGGCTGGCTATCCCCGCCCTGTCTTTTATCTTTGTGCTGATAGTATTCCTGATCAGCCGCGGTTTTGATATGCGCAACAGGCAGTTTACTACGGTGCGTGTGGTCAATGCAGACGGAAAGGAAGAAGAAACGGATTATATCTTCGGATATTCCGCGGACCGTAAGGACTGGAGCATTACCCTTAATGATAATGCCAACGCTGCGGGACCCATTTTCTACGAGAATAATTATTCCCATAATTCATCAGAGGACAAATATCAGTATAAGACCTCAAATACTACTGCGGGAATGCAGCTTTTCTTCTCACCGGATTCAGGCTTTGACAATGCTTTCTTCAGGGTGAAGACGGATAACAGCACTTCCGGCGGCGGCATGAAACATGAGATCGAACTGGATAATTCAAAGATCGTGGGAGAGCTGGATAACGGCACGGATTACGATTTTGATCATGTTATCCTGGTGTGCTATGGATACTATGACATAATAGATGATGTAAAAAGTGGTGATCATATTACCATAAATTCCAAGTCCCGCCAACGTTATAATAATGAAAGCACTCTTGAGGATCTGGCCAAGAAGTATTACAACTATGGCGACTATGAAGAGGCTAAGCTTCATATGGCACTGTTTTTTGCAGCGCACGAGCTTAACGATCAGGGCAGCTTCGTTATAGGGGTATGCAAAGGCGGAGAAAAAGTGATCAAAGGAAACGCAGCGGAAGATAACTTCCTTTGCGTATACGGGGTACAGTAAGATGCTTTATCTTGAGAGGCTTATAAAAAATTACGGAGCTTTCAGGGCAGTGGACGGTTTGTCACTGCATGTGCCTAAGGGGGATCTTTTCGGTTTTATCGGACCTAACGGTGCTGGCAAGACCACCAGTATAAGGATGCTCTGCGGGCTTTTGAAACCGGATTTCGGAAATATTTATATAGCAGGATATGAGCTGCGCAGACAGTCGGAAGCCGTAAGGCGCTGCATAGGTTACGTTCCGGATTTCTTTGGAGTATACGATAATCTTAAGGTGCGTGAATACATGGAGTTTTACGGCTCCATCTACGGCATTGAGGATATGGACATCAAAAAGATGACCGGCGACCTTCTGGAACTGGTCAATCTTTCCGGAAGTGAGGACGCTTATGTGGATGGCCTGTCACGCGGTATGAAGCAGAGACTTTGTGTGGCCAGGGCTCTCCTACATAATCCGGAGTTGCTGGTACTTGATGAGCCTTCCTCCGGTCTGGATCCCAAGGCCAGGGTTGAAATGAAGGAACTTCTCATGAATCTCAATTCCATGGGAAAGACCATAATAATCAGTTCGCATATACTGTCGGATATCGCCGAGATGTGCACCAGTATGGGAATTATGAACAGGGGCAGGTTGGTAGCGGCAGGAAAGATGGATGATATCCTGGGCATGGGACGCAATGAGCACCATGTGATCATATCCGTAAGCAGTGATACCCAGCATGCAGCCACCTGCTTAAAGGAACTGCCGGGGATCAGCCTGGTGTCTCTTCGTGAGAACCAGATGGTGATAAACTTTGACGGTAACGATCAGGAACTTAACAGGATAATAGGATCCCTTATGACGGCCGGAGTTATGGTGAGCGGCTTCAGACGCGAAGAGAGCAATCTGGAAACCCTCTTTATCCAGCTTACTTCCGGAACGGCGCCCAATGGACCCCAGGGAGCACCGGTTATGAACAACGGACCGGTAAATCCTTTTATAAATCCTCAGGGTAATGTGCCTTTTGTTCAGAATAACCAGGGATTCGGCGGCATGCAGCAGGGAATGAACCCCGGTATGAATATGCAGCCCAATATGAATATGGGCATGAACAATATGCAGCCCAACATGAACATGGGCGGAAATATGAACATGCAGCCCGGCATGAACATGGGTGGAAATATGAACATGCAGCCCGGCATGAGCATGGGCGGAAATATGAACATGCAGCCCGATATGAACCTTGGCATGACAAATACGGATACACAGGCTTCTGCCGCAGAAAACGGAGAGGCTGTGGGAGGTGGAAATGGCGAAGTTTAAGCTGCCTGATAAGATCAGGATAAATCCCATAGTTAAAAAGGATCTTAAGGTGATCTCCAGGAGCATGAAGATAGCCTGGGGAGTATTTGCGTATGAAACGGTACTGGCGATAATATTCTTTTTCGCGGTATATATCATATTTGACGCATTTTCGACTTATGGCTATACCTCGGATTACCAGGATTTTATGGCGCTTTTCCCTGTGCTGGCGGCAGTGCAGTTCGGTATCATAGCCCTGGTAATGCCCATCATTACAGCAACGGCGATATCCGGTGAGAAGGAAAAGCAGACCTTTGACCTTTTGCTGACCACCGTAATGACGCCAAGGGCAATAGTACGCGGAAAGGTTGAATCAGCTGTTATCCGCATGATGGTGTTTATCGTGGGCAGCATACCGTTGATGGCTATATCCTTTACTATAGGAGGACTCAGCTGGTTTAATCTGCTGATAACGATGGTGGGATTTTTGATCTTTGCCATACTTACGGGTTCCATAGGCATATTTGCCTCGACCCTGACAAAGAAATCCATTTCTGCCATCATACTTACATATGTATTTTACTTTGTAGTGGGTACCATCAGCGTTATCCCTACCCTGATAGTAGTGCTGGCATCATTTTCCAATTACGGAAGCATAATATCGATACTGATGCTCATCAATCCGGTGGCTGCGATTATTGAGATGTTTGTACTGATGCTGGGCGGAGATGATCTGTTCTCCGGCAATCCCATAGGTTTCTGGAGCGGCTGGGGCTGGGTTGTACTGTCCGGGGGAGCGATGCTTCTGATGTCCTGGGGACTGCAGAGAATGGCTGCATGGAGGATCGATCCTCTTCACGGTTACATTATCCGTGAAAGAAAGAA
>CAMVRS010000122.1 GCA_947169935.1 uncultured Lachnospiraceae bacterium | reverse complement strand
AAGTAGCAGAAATGATAAGAGAACAGCTTCATCTTTCAGATGGCATAGATATAAATGAGGATACATCCTTCCAGGAAGATCTCAGAGCCGATTCTCTTGAACTTCTGGATCTTATCACTGCCGTTGAGGATGAGTACGGCATCAAGTTTGAGGACGAGGCACTCGAGAATTTAAAGACCGTAGGCGATGTTATGGAATATATCAGAGCCCAGGGGATTGACATAGAATAAGTAATATCAAGGAATAAGTGTATGATGGCATATCTCCCTGTTTTTCAGGGAGATTTTCTTTATTTAAGGGGAGTTTTATGGGAAATATCATGACAAACCGGCTGGACCGGGGATTTGAAAGATATCAGGATGAATTCGAGTCGGCTGCTTTAAAGGTACTCCGCAGCGGCTGGTATATATTGGGAAAAGAACTTGAAAACTTCGAGAAAAACTATGCTGCTTTCACCGGCAGCAGATTCTGTGCGGGCTGCGGAAACGGCCTGGACGCCCTGACCCTTGCCTGCCGCGCCATAGGCATAAGCGCAGGGGATGAGGTTATAGTCCAGGGAAATACCTTCATAGCCAGCGCCATGGGTATAAGCGCCGCAGGAGGAACGCCTGTATTTGTCGAACCTGACGAATACTATCAGCTCGATCCCTCACAGATAGAGCAGCATATCACCGAACGTACCAAAGCCGTTATGGTGGTACACCTGTATGGACAGACCGCAAAAGCAGAAGAGATAAAAGCCATCTGCGATAAACACGGTCTTAAGATGATAGAGGACTGTGCACAGTCCCACGGTGCGTACGCCGGCAGAAAGATGAGCGGTACCGTAGGCGATATAGGCTGCTTCTCCTTCTATCCTTCCAAGAATCTGGGATGCTTCGGAGACGGCGGCGCCATAGTCACCGATAACGAAGAATATGCGGCGCATATAAGACAGCTGCGCAATTACGGCAGCAGTGTGCGTTATCATAATGAAGAACTCGGTGTCAATTCAAGGCTCGATGAGATGCAGGCAGCCCTGCTTAACGTAAGGCTCTCACACCTTAAGGAACTTAATGAAGAACGTAAAGCTGCTGCCGCTGTATATAACGCCGGCATTACCAATCCGAAGATAATAAAACCCGTTTGCAGGGAAGGTGCCGAACATGTATATCACCAGTATGTGATACGCTGCAGTGAAAGGGACGCTCTTGCCGAACATTTAAAGAATAAGGGCGTGGACACCATTATCCACTACCCTATCCCGCCCCATCTTTCAAAGGCTTATGCTTTCCTTGGGCTTAAGGAGGGAAGCCTCCCCATTACCGAAGAATACGCAAAAACCGTTCTTTCCATACCTATGTATAATGGTATCACCAAAGAAGAACAGCAGACAGTTATAGAGGCAATTAATGAATTTTGACGAAAAGATACCGGCCGGAGCCCGCAGGATAATAAAGCAGCTTAACGAAGCCGGTTATGAAGCATATATAGTAGGCGGCTGTGTAAGAGACTGCATACTCGGAAAGGATCCCTGTGACTGGGATATCACTACCTCCGCGCTCCCTGCACAGGTCAAGGCCGTTTTTAAAAGAACCGTGGATACAGGCATAAAGCACGGCACCGTTACGGTACTGATGCGTGATAACGGTATACAGCAGGGCTTTGAAGTGACCACCTACCGCATCGACGGCGTATACGAAGACTGCCGTCATCCCAAACAGGTAGAATTTACCGCCAGCCTTGAGGAAGACTTAAAACGCAGGGATTTTACGGTAAACGCCATGGCCTACGCCCCCGGAAAGGGCATAGTCGACCTGCACGGAGGACTTGAAGATCTTAAGGCCGGGATCATACGCTGCGTAGGAGAAGCCAGAGAACGCTTCACAGAGGACGCTCTCAGGATGATGCGGGCTATACGTTTCTGCGCGCAGCTTAACGCAACGATCGAGGATAAGACCTGGAAAGCCATAAAAGAGCTTGCTCCCAATATTAAGCATGTCAGTGCGGAACGCATAAGGGTAGAGATGGAAAAGCTGCTGGTCAGTGATCATCCCTATCGTTTTAAGCTTTTTTACGAAAGCGGTCTTACGCAGTATTTTCTGCCCGAATGGGATCCTGCCATGACTACTACCCAGGAAAATCCCCATCATATGTATAATGTAGGGGAGCATATACTTCATTCGCTGGAGAGCATAGATACCGCCCGTCTTAAAGAACAGTATGGCAGTGATGGATATCCCAGAGCTCTGCGTATCTTAAGGCTCACAATGCTGCTACATGATATAGGCAAACCGCCTCTTAAGAAGATCGATGAAGAGGGCGTCGCGCACTTTAAAGGTCATCCGCAGCTGGGTGCAAAGATGGCAGAAGAAATACTCCGCCGCCTTAAGTATGACAATGACACCATAAAGAACGTGGTCCGCCTGGTAGAAAACCATGAAGACCGCTATCCCGCTACGGAAAGGAATCTGCGCCGCGTAATGAACAGGGCAGGCGAGGAATGTTTTCCCCTCATGTTCTATGTTCACGAAGCAGACTGCCGGGCTCAGAGCGATTTTAACCGGAAAGAAAAACTGGAACGCATAGAACAGCTCCGCGTTCTTTATGATACTATATTAGAAAAGAAACAGTGCATCAGTATAAAGGATCTGGCTGTAAGCGGCCGCGATCTTATAGAGGCAGGGATCAGCCCCGGACCGGAAATGGGCCGCATACTTGAGACCATGCTTGATGATGTGCTGGACGAACCGGAACACAATGACAGGCAGTATCTTCTGGAGCATTTTGTTAATGAAAAGAAAGATTAAGCTTTTTTCTCTGATAATGATATTGCTGCTCTCCGGCTGCAGTGCGCCTTTTCAGACGCAGACACAGCCGAAGGGCTATGAAGATACCGGCTTTATGCCCGCTACCCCAGGTAACTATGATTCCCTGGATACCGCGGTCTATGTCGGCAATGATAAAGATCAGAAGACCATCCGTTTCTATAACCTGGAAACAGGCAGATTCTATACCCTTAATTTCGACGGGGCTACTACCTATCATGATAAATATGCACAGCCCATAGCTCTCGACCAGGTAAAAAGCGGCGCCCTGGTGGATATCAGTTTCATGCATGCACGTAAGCGCCTTAACAGCCTGCAGATAAGCGGTGAAGCTTTTGCTTTCACCGATGTGGAGGATCTGCTGGTATCACCGGATTCCAGGCAGCTTTTCCTCATGGGCGAAAATTATACCATGGATCAGAAAGTCGTTATACTCACAGCCGACGGTCCCGGTGAAGCCATGGATCTTAATACCGTGGATAAACTGATGGTCTGCGGAGTGGGCCATACGGTCTATTCCATCAGCGTTCAGAACAGCCACGGCTATCTGCGGCTTGAAAATGACGAACACTTTATCGGCGGTTTCATAGAGATAGGCGATAAACGCGTATACCAGATAAGCAGGGATATGCTGCTGGCAGTACCGGCAGGCACTTATGATGTTACCGTATCCAATAAAGGCAGTGCAGGTACCACACAGGTGAGCGTTTCGAAAGGTCAGGAGATCAGCATCGACGTATCGCCCTGGGTCAGCGCGCCTAAATACGGAAAGGTTTTCTTTACCAGCTCTCCCGCAGATGCAGAGATACTGATCGACGGAGAAAAGATAACACGCGGCAAAGACACCGTCTTAAGCTACGGCATACATCAGATGACAGCGCAGGCCGACGGCTATAATACCGTGACCCGTTATATAAGAGTGGCTCAGGATGCAGCGAAACTCAATGTTACCCTGGAAAAGGGAAACAGCTCTTCTTCCAATACAGCTTCCGATAACAGCGTGATCGAAGCAACACCTACCCTCACGCCCACTCCTGCTCCGGAGGAAAACACATCCGACAATACAGCATCGGAAAACTCGGCATCCGAAAATGCAACTCCCACTCCCACCGAAGCGCAGTCCGAAGAAGGCGGCAGCGGATACAGCGATGCCAGAGTCAGCGGTGATGAAGGCAGCAACGAAAACAGCGGCGGTGACAGCAGCAACGCCATCACTCCCGGTGAATACAGAGTTTATATCGACGCGCCGGAAGGCGTTGAGGTCTACAAAGACGGCGCTTACATCGGTATAACCCCGCTCTTCTTCAAGAAGGTCCAGGGTACCTGTATCATAACACTTCGCAAGGAAGGATACCGAACCCGCAGCTATACCATAACCATGGATGCAGAGGAAAAAGATGTTAACTACTCATTCTCGGAATTATTGCCTATTGAATGACATTTTTCCCCTGTTTCTGACATCTTTTCCCACTTTCCACCCGTTTTTTGACACTTATGGCCATTTGTGGTATCCTAATCGTTATAATTTTGGAAACATGAAGGTAGACTAATGGGAAAAATCGGGGATACAAATGAGATAATCGACATGAATTACGATGAGGGTGATCTATACCCCGGATCATATGCCGATGACGGATATACAGAGGAGCCGGCACCGCGTCCCAAAAAGCGCAGCAGCTCTTCTAAGAAACGCCGTAAAAAACGCAGAAGACCGGTTCAGGCTAAACGCGCCAACAAAGACGTTCTCAAACGTCTGGGGCAGAGCGTGCTCGCGGTTATCATTGCCGTTGCCCTTATCGCAATAGTGATAATGATCGCTTTCGGCGACCGTATCAAGGAGAGCCTTGCCAACCGCGAAGAGCTGGGGGGCCGCTGGCTGCTTTCACTGCTCTATCCCGAAAAGTATTCCTACGGCATGGATCCTGCAAATCTGAAGGATTACTTTACCTTATTTAATAATGAAGATGTTGCTATCATCCTGCAGGATGAGCATATTGCCGCACACGCCAAATTATTGGACGGCGCGGTCTATTTCTCCATTGATACGGTACGCGATCTGTTTACCAAACGCTTCTATATCAATACGGACGAGAACAAACTGCTTTATTCCACCTCCACACAGGTGATAAGCAATGTTATAGGAGAAAAGACCTATACCATGGACGGAGAACTCAAGAGCCTCTCCGCTCCCGTCTCACGTTTCGGCAAGGACGGAACTTTCTATATCAATGCTGACTATGTTCACCTCTTTGCAGACTTTGACTGCAATTTCTATACAAATGATGAGCACATCAACCGTGTCCAGGTATATACCAAATGGGAAGAAGACCGCGTAGCCACCTTAAAGAACGATACACAGCTGCGTATCCGCGGCGGTATCAAGAGTGAGGTCCTGCGCCAGGTAAATAAAGGCGAAGAAGTCGAGATACTCGAGACCATGGAGACCTGGAGCAAGATCAAGACCGAAGACGCTTTCATAGGCTTTGTCGAGAACAAGACCTTAAATGAATCCACAACCCGCACTCTTCCTGCAGCTACAGGCGCTTACCATCCGGAGAAGGACTACAATATGACGCCTCCTGTGGAACAGGTACTCCTTGGCTGGCATCAGATCTTTGAGGCGGATGACGGAACAGCAATGGCCGAACTCACTGCTTCTGCCAGCGGCATGAATGTTATCAGCCCCACCTGGTTCTTCTTAAAGGACGAAGAAGGCGCTTATACCCAGATAGCCCGCAAAAACTATGTTGATAAAGCACACGAAAAAGGCTATCAGGTCTGGGCTCTTGTCGAGAACATGGAATCCGATTTTGATGAATATGCTCTCTTCTCCTCATCCGAACGAAGAGCTGCACTTATAGAAAATCTCATCGCCGATTCCCTTGAATACGGTATCGACGGCATCAATATGGATATAGAGCTTACGGATTCAAAGCTTTCAAAGACAGGCACGCATTATGTACAGTTCCTGCGTGAACTTTCCATAGAGGCACACAAAAACGGCTTAAGCCTTTCCGTGGATGTACCGCCTCCGACCGAAAGCAATAAAGGTTTTGATATGGAAGAGCTGGGCTACATCATGGACTATGTTATACTTATGGCATATGATGAACACTATATCGGTTCCGACGCCGGCAGCGTAGCTTCCATAGGTTTTGTGGAAAAGGCACTTAACGATTCACTGCAGAAATATCAGATCCCCGCAGCGAAGCTCGTATGCGGTATGCCTTTCTATACACGTATCTGGAAAACAGAGGCAGGCAGCGTAACCTCTGACGCCGTGGGTATGGATACAGCCTGGGACTGGGTAAACAACCGCGGCCTGGAAGCTATCTGGCGTGAAGAAGAATGTCAGTATTATGTTGAATATCAGGACGGCACCGCACTTTATCAGATATGGCTTGAGGATGTTTCCGCATATCACGCACGTACCGGCCTCATGAAAGAAAAAGGCGTCAAGAGCATGGCCGGCTGGAAACTGGGACTTGAAGGCAGCGGCGTATGGGATGCCATAAACGGAGACCTGCATCAATAATGGAAACTCAGATAATCAAAGCCGATAAAAACACCGACCTTGAAAAGGCCGGTGAGATAATTAAAAAAGGAGGCCTGGTAGCCTTCCCCACAGAAACAGTTTACGGCCTGGGCGGAGACGCCTTTAACCCCGATTCTTCCAAAAAGATCTATGCTGCAAAGGGCAGGCCTTCCGACAATCCGCTGATAGTGCATATCGCAGAAATGGCATCCCTGGACAGACTCAGCACAGATATCCCGGATAAGCTTTATAGGCTGGCCGAAGCTTTCTGGCCCGGTCCGCTTACCATGATAATAAAAAAACTCCCGGATATGCCGGAAGAGACCACAGGCGGCCTGGATACAGTAGCCATAAGGATGCCCGATCATCCCGTGGCTCTGTCACTGATAAAAGCCGGCGGCGGATATATAGCCGCTCCCAGCGCAAATGCCTCGGGACGCCCCAGTCCCACTCTTGCTTCCCATGTGGCTGAGGATTTAAGCGGCCGCATAGACATGATCATCGACGGCGGCGAAGTGGGTATAGGCATTGAATCCACCATAGTTGATCTGAGCGGTGAGGTCCCGATGATATTAAGACCCGGATATGTTACGGCAGAAATGCTGGAACGCGTCATCGGTCCGGTGGAAACGGATCCCACGCTTATGAAAAAAACAGAAGGCGGACGGCCCAAGGCACCGGGAATGCGCTACCGGCATTACGCTCCAAAGGGAGACATGCAGATATTTACCGGCGCTGCAGACCATGTCACCGCCATGATCAATGAAAAACTATCATCTGAAACCAGGAAATGCGGCGTACTTTGCTGTGACGAAAACGCCGGGCTGTATAAAAAAGGCATCATACGCCGGCTTGGCAGCCGCGATGATATGTCCGCTGTAGCCCTTAATATCTACAGGGCTCTCAGGGAATTTGATGATGAAGGCGTAGAACAGATCTACGCAGAAAGCTTTGATACACAGGGTCTGGGCCAGGCAGTCATGAACAGACTGCTCAAAGCCGCGGGCTTCAATATAATAAATACGGAGGGGACAAAATGAAAGTAGCAATCGGAAGCGATCACGGAGCATTTGATCTTAAGCAGGACATGATCCCCTGGCTTAAGGAAAAGGGCATTGAGGTAATCGATAAGGGCTGCGATTCCCATGATTCCTGCGATTATCCCATATATGCAAGGGCTGTGGCCGAAGCCGTAGCCGACGGCAGCGTAGATAAGGGCATCGTGCTCTGCACTACCGGCATAGGCGCCAGCATAGCTGCAAATAAAGTAAAAGGCATCCGCTGCGCTCTCTGCCATAATGAGCATACCGCACAGATGACCCGCCTTCATAACGATTCCAATGTACTTGCCATGGGCGCCGCAGAACTTACCCCCACTCTCGCAAAACGTATTGCAGAGATCTGGCTGGATACCGAATTCTCCGGCGAAGAGAAGCATGCGCGCCGTATCAGACTCATATCCGAGATCGAGGAGGGCTGAATATGGGCAAGCGCACAGGCTATATCAGCTGGGATGAATATTTTATGGGAGTCTCCACTCTCTCCGCCCAGCGTTCAAAGGATCCCAATACACAGGTGGGCGCCTGCATAGTAAGCAACGATAATAAGATACTCTCCATGGGTTACAACGGCTTTCCCTGCGGAGTAAGCGATGATGAGTTCCCCTGGGAAAGAACAGGCGAGGAGCTTGATACCAAATATCCTTACGTGACACACAGCGAACTTAATGCTATACTTAACTACCGCGGCGGGTCTCTGGACGGCACCAAGCTTTACGTTACTCTTTTCCCCTGCAATGAATGTGCAAAGGCCATCATCCAGGCAGGCATAAAGACCGTTGTTTATGCAGATGACAAATATGACGGTACTCCCTCGAATACCGCAGCAAAAAGACTTTTTAATGCAGCCGGGGTGCGTTATTACAGATACCAGCCCAGCGGAAAGAAGATAGAAATAGACCTCTGATCATGATAAGCGAAGCAGAAGCCAAAAGAAGAAAAGCCATACGTCTCATCATAAGCGGGATACTGCTCTTCTTTTTGTGCCTTCTTCCTGCCGACGCCACTTCCGACACAAAAGAAAAGATGGAACAGGCAGAGCAGAAAAAGGAAGAGAAGGAACAGGAACTGGCACAGGCGCAGCAGGATCTGGCCATGACCGAAGAAAAGCTTGCTACCCTGCAGGCGGTCAAGAGCGATTACCAGGGCGAGATGCTGGTCCTCAATGAAGAAATGCAGCTCGTAGCCGATCATCTGGCTGTGCTTGAGACGAAGATCGATCTTAAGCAGATGGAGATAGACCGGACTCAGGAAGAACTTGAGCAGGCAACGCAGCGCCGTATCAGCCAGTACGAAAGCATGAAAGCGCGTATCCGTTATCTTTATGAAGGCGGCGGTACCGATATCATCGAGATAATGCTTACAGCGGATAACTTCGCGGATTTTCTTAATTATGCAGACTATATGGACGAGCTCTTAAGCTATGACCGCATGATGCTCGACGAATATATGCGCACCGAAGAACAGATCACCCTGGCCGGCATACAGCTTCAGGCAGAGATGGATGAACTGGACGCCCTTAAACAGGATATCTTCAGACAGCAGGACCGGGTTAACGAACTGATGGATAAGACCGCTGTCCGTATAGCAAATACCAACGAATCCATAGATGAAGCAAATGCCCAGGCAGACGCCTTTGAGCAGGATGTTAACGAAAAGACCCAGGAAGTGGCTGATGCCACTGCCGAATATCAGAAAATAAAGGCCAAGTATGAGGAAGAGCTGCGTCTCTCCCGCCTTGCTGCCCAGTCCACCTGGCGTGATATATCGGAAGTCACTTTTGAAGAAAACGACCGTTATCTTCTGGCAAACCTGATCTACTGCGAAGCAGGCGGCGAACCCTATGAAGGCCAGGTAGCCGTTGGCGCCGTTGTTATCAACAGGGTTTTGAGCTCCGTTTATCCCGATACCGTTACAGGCGTTATCTACCAGCGCCACCAGTTCTCTCCCGTGGATTACGGTACGCTGGCCAATGCTCTTAATGTCAACAAAGCTACCGACAGCTGCTACCGTGCAGCTGATGAAGCCATGTCGGGCAGAACAAATGTAGGAAACTGTGTTTATTTCCGTACTCCTATTCCCGGTCTTGAAGGAATAAGAATAGGCGGACATATATTCTATTAGGCATACCATCAAAAGGTTCTTAAAGGAGGTAACGATATGGACAACAATTATCCGCTGCTTTACCGCAAACGTCTTATCCCCCTGGAGTGCGTACCGCTCAAAGATGATGAGATCCTTAAGTGGGATGAGAATATCATCCTGACCAAATGGAATGCCTTAAAACCCAAGAAAGACCTGCATCATGGCTATTCTTGCTATTTCCTTAAGGAAGGCTATAAAGTCAGCAAATTCTATACAGCAGACAACAGCCTGCTCTACTGGTACTGCGATATAGTCGACTTTGAGAAGAGTACTGAAGAAGACGCCCTGATCGTTACCGATCTTCTGGCGGATGTGATCATATATCCCGATGGTTTCGTAAAAGTCGTGGATATCGACGAGATGGTAACCTGTCTTGATGAAGATCTGATAAGCCTCGAGCAGCTTAAGCATTCACTGACCCAGTTAGATAAGCTGCTCAAGATAATCTATGCCGATAAATTCGACACCCTGACTATACATATCGAAGAAGAAGAGAGAAAGAATCCCTGATCAGCCCTCTGCGGCTTCATAAGCGATCTTTCCCCTGCAGATGGTATATCTTACCCTGCCTTTAAGCTCCTGCCCTGTAAAAGGAGTATTGGAGGATTTTGACGCATAATTTCCTGCGATCCATTTCTCTGCGGGATCGTAGATAACTATATCTGCATCCGATCCCTCACTTATTATCCCCGCATCCAGTCCGTACAGACGCGCAGGATTTAAGCTCATGCGTTCCATGAGCTGTTCTTCGTTCATATATCCGCCATCCACCAGTACCATATTGGCCAGCGCCAGCGCTGTCTCAAGTCCTATGATCCCGCTGGGCGCTTCCGTTAAGCCCTTTGCCTTCTCCTCTGCGCTGTGGGGAGCGTGATCCGTAGCTATCATCTCTATGGTACCGTCCGCAAGTCCCTGTATGATGGCCTGCCTGTCTTCTTCGGTGCGCAGCGGCGGGTTCATCTTTGCCATAGCTCCGTACTTAATGGCAGCTTCTTCAGTCAGTGTAAAGTGATGGGGCGTAGCCTCGGCATGGATATTCGAAGCCTTAAGCCTTGCCTTTCTTACCAGCTCCACGCCTTCCTTTGTACTTATGTGCTGTATGTCTATATCAGCTCCTGTCTTAAGCGCCAGTTCAATATCCCTTTCTATCATGGATATCTCGGCCATACGGTCTGCACCGCCTATCCCGTAATGTTCGGATGCTGCACCTTTATTATATCCGGGTGTAGCTATATACTGCGGATCCTCTTCGTGAAAGCTTATGGGCATTTTAAGCACGGCCGCCTGTTCCATGGCCTGCTCTGTCAGTGCGGAGTTCATTATGGGTTTTCCGTCATCCGTAAAGCCCACTGCTCCGGCTTCTTTCATAGCCTGCATATCCACAAGGCTCTCACCCTTCATTCCCATGGTCACATTGGCACAGGCGTATACTTTTATCGCCGTTTCCCTGCCCTTATCCAGCATGGCTCTGATCACTTCGGGGCTGTCCACTGCGGGTATGGTATTTGCCATCATCACCACGGAGGTATAACCGCCGGCTGCTGCCGAAGCCGCCCCCGTATAAATATCTTCCTTCCAGGTCTGACCCGGATCCCTGAAATGTACATGTACATCCACAAATCCCGGCGCCACTATGCAGCCTTTGGCATCTATGATACGGTCTGCATCTTTCTCAATACCGGCTGCGATCTGCTCAACCTTCCTATCCTTTATAAGGATATCCATAGCACCGCTCTTTCCTGCGGGGTTTACCAGTCTTCCGTTTTTAATAAGTGTTTTCATGCCTTTTTCTCTCCTGCTTTATTGATGCATGCATCGCACCATTCCTTAACTTTCTGTCCCATCTCTTTGGCAGAAAGATCATCTACCATCAGCCAGTCCACATTTTCTTTTTTCCCAAACCACTCACGCTTGAGATATGCGCCGGTCACTCGTTATCGCATCAATAAGTATCCTATGACACATATCATTGGAAGACAGCAGCACAATATATCTGCAAGTATTCCCTTATTCAGCGAATTATCTTTATACAGAAACTCCTTTGCATTATCCGGATCGATAAGCAATTCTACCTTATCGCCTATCTCAAAGGATACCATATTTGAATAAAATGCAGAATCTATCACCGGGTATTCCGATGATCCGATGGGTTCAAAAACAGGCTTATGGAGCATGCCGCCCCGTGCGGCTTTCTTTTCTTTTACCTCAATAACTTTAACCAGTAACTCTTTAGTACAGTTTTTTCTTCTTCTATGCCATTTTCTGTATTTAAAAAAACACAATGCCATCCACATTGCAAAAAACAGCAAACATATCGCGATTTTGAATATACGTATATACATACTTAATCCTTTTACTTTACCCGCAATCCCAGGTATACATGATCTCCGAAAAATCCCCGCGCCTTAAAGCTTCTTTGTTTATAAAGAAATTAGCTACACCGGCATCGCCCCACATTATCTCGTAATCGGGGTTTTCCCTGGAGAATTCAGAATCTATCTGTAAAAGCATGGTATCAAAACGCCGGAGCTCTTCAGAATAACTGCGCGGATCTTCCTGGGTAAAATAGGGATAACCCAGAAGCCAGTGGCCTGTATTCTTTGTTTCCCTGTCATACTCACTTCCCTTAAGATAATCGTAAGCATCATCCCCTTCC
>CAMVRS010000121.1 GCA_947169935.1 uncultured Lachnospiraceae bacterium | reverse complement strand
ATGTGTGGCTCCGCCCATGCCCGTATTTACGTATATTAACGAACGCAAAGACCCCTAAAGTACCGTAATTACAACGGTTGGAGTATATATATTTTCAGAAAACCCTTAAAGTACCGTATATCTCGGTGCTTTATATGTCTCCGTTCCTTTATTTACGTGCATTTAATCTCGTAAAGTACCGTATAGCCCTTTATTTATATATGTTTTTTCGTTTGTATAACCCTGTATGCCTACTCCCATATAGAGTACCGTAACTAAATTCACGTAAAAGGCCATATTTACAGGCCTTTCTGTATGTGTCTGCCTCTGGAACCCTGTATATACGTGTCCCTTCGGTACCATCGACCTCGATAAAAACGGATAAAATAGGGCAGTAACAGCATAAATTCACGTACTCGTGCTGCAGATCCGTATGGATATGTGCCTGTATATACCTCCGGATATCAATACATTGATATATAAATTCACGTACCGCTGCCTCCATATGATATACAATACAGTATTATAAATAGCAGATACGTGATATTCAAATAGTATATATACATAGCACGAAACCGCTATTTACCCCGCGTGTTAACATACATAAAATAGCACGAAGTAGCTATATAAATACGGTATATACATTGCAGATTCGTGCTATTTAAAATACCGAATGCACACAAGATGCATAGCACGAATATGATATATAAAAGGTTATGTTAAATAGCAGATACGTGCTATATTAAATACCGAAAAATCTATAATAATATAGCACGAAGCTGAAATATAAAGGATATAAATGCATAGCACGAAGTAGCTATTTAAATATGGTAAATATACGATATTAAATAGCAGTTTCGTGCTATATAAAAATATAAGATGAATAGCAGATACGTGCAGTTTATACCTGCATAAATGATAGCAGATACATGCTATTCAAATAGCTATCAATAAACCATAGATCAGAATATATGATATCGTATATTGATATATAGCAGGCAGGTTACATACAAAATCAGTGATATATAATATAGCACCGGATGTAAGCAACTGATATTTAATCCTGATGATCGAATGCTATGTATCTGCCGCAGGGTGATATATAGCATGCAGCTATGGATACACCTGATATATATTTTCAAAATTTTCTGATATATTATAATTAACAGATCAAATTACAATCGGGAGGATATGATATGAAAAATAAAGGCTCACTGTTTGCAATGATAGGCATATTGATATTTGCCATAGTGATGTTCGTCCAGCCGTGGAAGTTTTTCCAAACTGATACTAAAAAGCCCGCCCAGCAACAGACAGCCGAAACCACGGAAACAACCCAGACATCCCAAACCACTCCGGCTGCAGCAGAAGTAGCAGATACTCCGGCTGCCCCCGAAACAGTATCAGAAGATATAGTTGTAGAGGAGGGACCCACCCCCACGATCGAACATGATCCGGCAAATCTCTATGATATAGATAAGAGCGATTTTATGAATGAATGATAGCACGTAACTGCTATATAAGGAAATAATACCGGCTACAGCGCTATATAGCACCTGAACCGGAATTACAAAGCTGCTTCGGCAGCTTTTTTGTTTTGCCATATCCAATACCTGGAGCAGGGAATAAAAAATCCCCAGGCACGTTCGCCCGGGGATTTAATGTTATATGGTTTTATACTGGTTACCGTTCATAGCAGACTAAAGGGAATTCCAAAGTTGTCTTCTTATACTGCCTTATAAGTCTGTCTATCTTTGACCGGTCTGATATCTCGTTGCCATCAAGTCCCAAATGCTTAATCAGGATCTCACCTATGTCAACAGCCTCTCGGGATCCTTCGATCGAAACATGGCAACCGGATATGTTCAGGAAGCGTTTTATCGCTCCGTTAGCCATCCATTACCTCCTCTCGTTAAAATTTAAAAATCATAATAATATTATCGCAAATCTCCGTACTTGATAAAAAACGCGTTCACTCCATAGTGTTTGTTTATTGTGTGACTGCATATGCTCCTTTGCCAATGTGGTGAGCCGGAGGAAGCACGTCACGACTTCTGGTCCGGTACCACTTAACCAGCCTGTCAAAGTCCTTACGATCAACACCGCTCACCCGGCAGTATTTCGTGTCTTCAAAATAATCGTCTTTGAACAGTCCCTTTTCTATGCACTCAAGTAAAGCCTCCCCGCTGCGCCTATCGTCATTGATCCATATTTTTACCGCGGGGATCTCGTCCATCACTTCAAGTGGTACTCCGAACCTTACCATCAGATCGGACAGATTAGCGTATGCTCTTACCGAACAGTCCAGCTGGTAGATCATCTTTGATGCCTGCTGTCTGTTAAGTCCGGTATAAGGCATCCTGTAAAGTAGCTGGTACACTGTTTCATCGGCACTTAATACATCAACCGGAAACAGGGTAAGAAGGTTGTCGTCGCTAAATGTGATTCTTCTCATTAGTTCCTTGAGTTCATCCTCAAACATCTCTACTGCGCCGGGCCCTTTTTCTTTTGCTGCATTAAGAACAGTCATATACGCATCATACCCCTTGGTATCTTCAAGAGCATACGTGAATTTGATGCTGCCGCCCCCGTTTTCATCCATTCGGGCTTCTCTTCTAAACGCGCTGTTCCAGATCCAGCCGTTTGTTATCCAACGCTGATCCCATAACTGCCTTCCTAAAGAGTAATGGTCAGTAAAAATAGGGACATATCTGCATATATCCTCGGCTACGCCCAGACCACGCAGATATGATGTTGTTTCCGGCTGATTATCCATGTCCCTGCCTTTATACCAGGCATAAGGCTCCGAATTGATTCCCGGCCCGAATAATGAATTCAGGCGCATGTTCAAAGACCTATTAATAGAAGACCAGCCACTCATTTCAGAAGTATTGTCATCTTTTTCATTGATGCTGTTGTCAAACAGAACACACGAATATATATACTCTTTCCTTGCCGGAAGAGTAAGCAGATATTTACCTCTTTCCTCTTTCGACTCGTTCAGCACGTCATACCCATCAGGCATCTCCTGGTTCCATATCCCGGGAATCCTTCTTAATTCGTAATACCTCTCCATGAGAATATCATGCTCATTCTTGATTCGTTCCAACGATTCTTTGGTTGATTTTTTCTTATCTAACACGTTATCCACAAAACAATATACATATAAATCTGTATTTATAGGTTTAGCCGCGTATCTGTGGATCGACTCCTCAAAGGCAAGGCTTTCCTTTTTACATGCTTCATACGCAGGATATTCCTCCTCCGGAAGCCAATCAGGATAAGTCCATTCCTTAGCCGACTTCTTATTATCTGTATCTTTTTTATTAAATATATTTTTTAAAATGCCCATGCTCACCTCATGTACATATACCGGTCCATTGGAACTAAATGCATTATACTATATCTCTGTCCCACGTTCAAAAATTCGTATTTATATGTAGGAAATCGTTCTTTTTTATCAGTATATCAAAAATCCTATATTAGAACTGTATAACCGTAATCATTAACGGAGGTATCAAAATGGCAACAAAAAAGGAAGAATTCCTGCAATCAGTAAAAGCACGGATTGATGAGATAAACCCGGGGCTTTACGAAAAACTGGAGGCATCATCAGCTGAAACGGCAAGGATTAACGGAATAGCCGAATCAGATCGCGCGTCTTTCATTGCAAGTGAAACCCTGCTGCATTCTGTTCAGGCATTACTTGGAAATGAAATAACAGTAGAAGATAATTCTGTTTTGCAAAGCGGCAGGAGATTATTTGTTCCTTCTCCGGATCAATCTGATTTCGTAGATAGAATCATCGAATCCGGGTACATGCGCGGCGCCCATATAATGGAAGCCTTCATTACCAAAGAAGATGTGATCCCGGGCTCAATGCTTAAATATGAAAACTACGACAGACTCCATATAACATCAAATGACTTGATCGGTATGGTATCTGTCATCGCTTACAGCAATGAATCTCGCTCCACCGATAAAGAACAGGACTTCTTGTTAAAAATAACAGAAGACGAACATATAAAACAGAGTACCGATCTTAAAGGCGATTGGATATCTGATATAAGTAACAGGCTTTCCTCTAATTGGGGAATAAATGGAGCAGCAGACTTCTTTAATGAGTTTTCACATAAAAAAGAGGCTTTTGAAAGAGATGCCAGGGTTACGCAGGCAAAAGAAACCCTCAGAAAGATAGAAAAAGATTTCCCCTCAGAAAATCCCGAAATATCCTACAACAATACAGCCTCAAACATACGAACATTAGCCGAAAATGTTCGCATCCTTGCAACGGACGACAGTGAAAGACTGAACAAAATGCCTGAATTTACATTATGCAACGGGACAAAGCTCTTCATTACGCCTATGTATATGGGAGAAGACTCCGCTCCTATGGTAATGGGCATATACAGTACGGACAATATAAGCCGTAACGATATCGATATGACAAACCTTCCAGACGGAACCATATTCTTTCCTCTGGAATCTCCTGAAATGACAGCTTTAATCAAAGCTTCCGGCGGGTTCAGCAACGTGGAATTAAATAAACAAGTGGCGCACGATGCTTTGGTAAGCAGTATCACATCTGCATTGGAGACCACGAATGAAAATGACCACACCGGACTTCGTGAAAAAACGGATCAGGTCGGCAAACAAATAAGCAAAGCTGTTGAAAAAGCAAAAGAAAAGTTAGATGAAAAAGAGATACAGGGCATACTTGACGGCATCCAGGTAAGCACCATAGGCGGCCATAAGCTGGCATTTGCCTTGGAAAACGACACCCTTAAGATGAAATATGAAGCACCAGGTAAGGAATTCATACCTGTTGATTACGAAAAAGGCGAAGCATTCACGCTCATTCCCGATACCGAAAGAGTTGAATACTTTATCAATATGTCCGATTTTGAGAGAACGGTAGGTGACGCAAAAGCCCGCATAGCAGGCATGTTTGCCGATGACCCCAAAATGACCGATATGACCATGGGTGTCGTCAGGCATACCGATAAGGAGCTGGCATACTTTAACTTCCATAAGACCAAAGACGAAAACGGCAAAGCCATATTGGAGATAACCGACGTTACGGATCCGGAGTTTCCCAGGAATATCGGTACGACCAGCCTTGCAAAACCTACTGAACGCGGTGATCTTGACTGGGTTTATTACGGAGCGACCGAAGCAGTTGTCGGAGAACCCTACCAGGAAGAGGAGAAGGTCAACAAAGCCCTTGAGAAAGGCAGCATTACCGTTGCCGATAAGAACGGACTGCCTAAAACCTATAAGATAGAAAGAGATGAAAGCGGCAAGGTCATCGGTCTTGACAGTGATAAGCGTAAGATCCGTGTTGAGGGTCTGGTTGCAAAAGAAGAGGCACCGGACGTAGCGATCGTCACAAAGTTCCGCACAGCCATCATCAACCGGAAGGCCATAGAGCAGATTCGCAGTCACGGTCTCAAAGGTTTCGTCGATGCCATTGAAAAGAGAGGGCATAACGCCACCGACGAACTCATCATACACTCCAGCAGGGGTACAAAGACAAACGTCAATATCACCTATAACGCAGAACTCAATAAATTTGAGCTCAGTATCGCCTATAGAGACGGCAAGAAGGATAAAGACGGCAACCCTATTATACTTACGGCTACGCAGATGCTCACCAAAGAGCAGCTCTTATCCAGCAAGACCCTGGCTGAAAAGGTCAGCAGGATAGCCCGCAACATGACCAAAACGCCTGATGATGTCGTTGTCCGTAAGACCATACATCTAAAGGACCGGCTGGGCAAGACTTTCGGGCTGCAGGCAAAGATCATGGCCGGTGACGCTAAACGCCTTTTTGAGCAGATAAAAGAAACCAACAAAGAAATAACGCGCCTTGCAAAGGAGACAAGAAAAGAAGAGAAGAACTGGGATAAGTACGTTATGTTTGCCAAAAAGAACGGCATAAACCATGAGCTCATGAAGGATTCCCATGATGCAACGCTTAAGTACCTGGCTGAATGCACCCAGACAATGATAGAGAAAAATCAAATGGCTATACGTGAGGCTGAATCAAAAGCAAAGGGATAATACGATATTTCATAGGCATCCGGTATGTGGGTGCCTTTCTGCTGTAAAAAAATAAAATATCCCTATTTTTACATACTAATAATTATTTTGGATTTTTTCTCCTATATTTTATATAAATACAGAAAATCTGCTTAAAACAGGAGAAACTCTTGAAAAATATATCGATAACAAAGAAGGAAAGCAGGCAAAACCTGGTATCATCCCTGCTTCTTACCGTGATATTCGGCCTGATGGCATATATGATGCATTCCACGGTCTTAAGGATCGCTTTTATGATACCGGGGATCATATTTGCCGTCTATTTCCTTGTCTGGATAGGCATAGTCCTATACCACATGATAGGCCGTATCCCTTACAGCGAACCGGAAGAACCGGTAACAGAAGAAAAAGAAACAGAACCGGAAGCAGAAGCGCCTAAACCTGAGCGTAAATACCGCACCTACAGTCCCTTAAAGGACACTCTTGACGATTCAGGCAAAGATCCGGATCCGGAAGAAGATAAAAACGAAGAGCTAAAGGATAGCGATAACGCGGGTGACGCCCCGGAAGACGAAGGACAGGAGGAGTGATTTATGGCAAAGAACGGTAAAAGACTATTCGTGGATATGGACGGAGTATTGGCGGTGTTCAACAACAACATTTCGTCCACCGAGGAGCTGTACGCCAAAGGATACTTTCGCGATCTTAAACCGCAGACTAATGTGGTGGAAGCGGTAAAGAAGCTGATCGCCGACAATAAGATGGAAGTGTATATACTTTCGGCTTATCTTGCTGACTCTGAATACGCACTTAAGGAAAAGAACGAATGGCTGGATGAATTCCTGCCGGAGTTAAAGAAAGAGAACCGCATGTTCGTCACCTGTACCCAGGACAAAAAGGAAGCTATCAAGGATCTGGACGATAATGACTTCCTTCTCGACGACTACACCCACAACCTGCTCTTATGGCAGCCGCCGGCAAGAGGCATCAAGCTCCTTAACGATATAAACCATACCAAAGGCAGCTGGATGCACGACCGCATCAATTATAACCGGAATGCTGATGATCTTGCAGCTGCGATAACCGACGTCGTATGCAACGACAAGCATATCTTTGATGAAAAGACGCCCAGAAAACAGAAAGAACAGGAAGTTAAAGCCCCGGAGATCAAAGACGGCGGGCTTACCGAAGTGATAGAGGAGAAAAAGAAGCATCTGCGGGAGGGCTCAAAGGATAAAAAAGAGAAAAAGCATAAGGACATATCAAAGAATACTTCCCGTAACCACAATGATTAGCCGTTATCACATAAGGCTTTCCGCGATATTTACAGCATAAGAACAAAACGGGAGGTTTTAATATGTCGCAGCATAGAAGATACTATTTGATGCATAAAGATATCATCGTTTTGGAAGCAAGGATCAACGATGAAGAATCCGGAGCCTTTACAGAGATAATCGGCGTGGAGAATGAAAAACACCTGCCTCCGGATATCTTATTCCTTGACTGGCAGAAAGAGCGTAAGATCAAGCTTTTAGACTTAAACAAGTGGTGGTCAAAGCGCGGAATGCCTGACAACAGGGACGGATTGGTGCCTTTGATGGGATATCTCCGTGTGGTAAACAAGGGTCTGCTCCAGATAATGAACTACGGATTAAGTTTATCCGACGCATATTGGATCAAGCCCGTCACCGACACCTCTACATGGGCTCAGGTTAATTTCTTTACCAATCCGTTCTCCATGGATATCGGCAAAGCGATGTTCGGTACTTCCACCAAAGACAAGTCTGAGATAAATACCGTATCCCCGGATCTGTCTACCAATGGCTGGCTAAAAAAAACCTGGCGGATAAAGGACGGTATCCGTTACCTCTTAAAGGCTGGGTCTGATCCTAACCACCAGGAGCCCATAAATGAAATCCTTGCAACAAAGCTTTTGGAGACCTTAAACATCATACCTTTCGTGCATTACAGTCTGGCTTCCATAAAAGGAGCTGCCTGCTGTGCCTGCAGGAACTTCCTGGACGAAAACACAGAATATGTTCCCGCAGCACTCATTTATAAGACTGAGCCGCGTCCCGACAACTGCACCATCTACCAGCATCTTATCAATCGCTGCAGGGCTTTTGGTATAGAAAACATGGAAGACTTCCTTGACCGTATGCTGCAGGTCGATTTTATATTGGCCAATTCAGACAGGCATCTAGGCAACTTCGGTTTCCTGCGTGACGCTAACACCCTTGAGTTTTTAGGGCCTGCTCCGCTGTTTGATAACGGTACATCACTCTGGAACCATGACGCGGGCAACAAGCTCCTGCGCGGAATGAACTTATCACGGCCTTTTGCCAACCTGCATGAGAACCAGATACAGTTTGTCAACCACTTCCATATCACTCCCCAGATGTTAGCAGACATACCTGAGCTCTTTGAAGAGATAATGATTATGAAGTCAACCTTATCCAGGGCAAGGATAAGGAGCATAAGGGAAGCGCTCTCCGAAAATATCGAATCCTTCAACCATATCGTTGAGATGGCTCCTCCGGAAAAGAAGCCCATAGGCGGAATACTCCCCATAGAGACATCATACAAGAACCCTTTTGCCGTTACCGGCCCGGAAGTAAACAACTCAGTGCTTGACAATATAATCTCCGGTGCAAGAAAGACGATCATAGACAGCCGCACGAAACCTGTATCACACAAACCTGACGAAGAATATGAAGTAAAGATGAGAGAGATCCGGGGCGGGAGATATTAAAATCCCGTCTCCTACCTTAAAACTACCCCGGACTATTACATTTATTTATGATCGGCATAAGAAAAATTCAAACATAACAAAAAATGTCAATATTTTAAATACCATTTATAAGCATCACTAAAGCGCCGTATATGCGCGCATATATCCCGTAAATACTGAACTTATTACGATTTGGATTAGCACACGGTTTCACCTGCCACGTGAAAAATAATCACCACCTTGTTGCGTTTTACGCTATTTAGAAGAAAAAAATAAAGTGCTATGTTTTATTTGACACGTTTATCAGATGGAAAGGTTTTATGGCAGACTCTAATCTTTACAACGAAAAATATGGTGCCTTCCTGCGAAGAAAAAGGTTAGAGCACGGCTACACCCAGCAGCAGCTCGCAGATAAGCTTGGAAAGCACAAGACTACCATACACCGGTACGAATGTGGAGAAATGCTGCCGGACGACTCCATGAATGAATTGATAAGGGAGATCCTGGATATAGACCTGCTGGAATATTACAGCGCAAGAGAAGGCTGGGCCGGCAACAGTTCACGTCTTACAGAGGAACTGACCAGGATAAAGGAAAAGCACATAAAGGACAAAAACGATGTATATGACCTCCCCGAATTGGTAAACAGCAAGAAGATAACCGACATCTTCAAAAAAATATAACAAGGCAGAGGATACAGCGATGCGTACGATCCCAAATGATCTTAAAAAAATATTTATGACAAAGACCGAGGCAAAAAAAGAGCTCTCCATTGTCTCCGGCCGTCAGAAGAAAAATGCTGATAACGGATCATGTGCCCCCATCAGCGATCAGATCCTGCTTATAGATGGACTTGGGATAGACCCTAAAGACGATACCACAACCGATACTTTAGTCTTTGGCGGCCCCGGCACCGGAAAGACGTTTAACTATGCCCAGGCAAACATAGCACAGCTCAATACCTCATATATCATATTCGGCACCAGTACCCATGGTTCCGGCAATACTCTGTTACAAAACACCGGCGGTATGCTGCATAAAGCGGGATATACCATCTGGCATCTGAATTTTGAGAATCCCGACCAGTCACACCGGTACAATCCCCTGGATTACGTATATAACAAGAACGGTGAACCCCAGGCATATGATATAGTCCTGCTGGCAAGCACTTTGGTCTACAATCTGGGCTCAGGGGCTTTACGGGATATGTCTGTGGACGAAACAAATGCGGTATCTTTATGGCTTGCCTTTATCATCATGTTCGTAATATGCTGCGGCGCCCAGGAAAAGAGAAATCTGGCAAGCGTGACCGACCTTTCATTCATGCCCTGGGACAGCCCTCATAAGATCTGCATTAAAAATGTCATCTTAAAGGAAAGAAAGAGCAACAGCAAAGCCAAATGTTTTAAGCTTTACGATAAATTTATGTCTATGTATTCAGGTTTTGACATGACAAGGATAACATCTGCCGTTCGTAACGTTCTGCAGTATTTCTCCACGTATAAAAACCGGGTCATGACATCTACGGAATATGCTAAATTCTATAATAAGGAAACATATATAAAGAGTGGCGACTATTTTCGCGAGACAGGCCGTATGCCCGAGAAGGATATTTCGTCCATAGATATAAAAAACAGCAAGAGCCCTAAATCAGGTTCAAAAAAGCGTCCGGCCGCAAAGGACACCAGCTTTGCCGGATACAGGACACTGAACAATATATCTCAGTACCTGATGAACACGGAAAAGACAGCCCTGTTCATTACCTCCGGAAAAGGCAACACACCTTTAGCCCGCTGCTTTGAGGCGATAATATACCTCCAGACAAAAAGATATAAAAATCTGTTCGGAGATCTTTTCAGTAAACAGATCCCCCTTCACTTCATAATGGACGGCTGTTACGTGCTTCCTGATGAGCCCAAAGATCTGACTAACCAGGAAAAGTATAATAAATACTTCTATACTTCGATCATAAGCCGTGATACAACCGGTTTTGAAGAGCTTTTGTATAAACGTATGCCTAGAAAAAGGAGAAACATACTTTTTTACGGATCTACAGACTTAAAAGCAATAAGCTTTATGGCTGAACTCATATACGAAGCGTCGTCTGTAGAAGAAAAAGAAGATAAAAGAGAACATAGAAAGCAGATGGTAAGTAAGATCGAAACATTCCTGCAGGGCATGGAACAAGACGAATGCATCCTCTGTCGCGCCGGGAAGAAAGCTTTCCTCGCAAAAAAACTCAGATTTGAGGACCATCCCAGCTTTAAAGAAAGCATTTATGCAACAGGCGGAGAGCGTTATAATGTGATAATAAACCCGAACTCTGTCAAAAAGGTCATTGATATAAATGATCTCTGCACATTTTTGCATTGCCCTCCCGAATTGGTAACCGAAACTGTCATGGAACTGTTGTCAAATGGCATAATCCATACATAAAACCCTTTTTAAATATAAAATATTTATAAAATTTACAAAAAATATGCCGTTTTGAGTCAAAAAACGTGCATATTTTTTTATCGCAAAATCCTTTCTTATATATTATATAAAATTCTATACTAACGAAAGGAGAAAAAATTATGATAAAAGAACTTTATGAAGATGGGGAATATGGTGTTCTCGCCATATTGTTCCTGATTTGCACCATTTTTGGTGCAGGGCCACTTGTAATGTTTATTACATTTGGCTACTCAGCAGGGGTAATCTATACCGTGGCAGCCCTGACCATCCATTCGGCCATCTGCTATATGTGGTATAGAAAGGAGCATGATTTATCATGAACCTGCCCGTTTTACCAAATCCCTTCATTCTAAAATGAGGGGATTTTTATTTTTTGCCAAAATACTTTTCATACAACAGAAGCTTCCGGGCTTCTTTTTTTTATGCCCCTCCGCTTACGGATATATTATTTGCAGATACTAATATAACGAAAGGAGCTTAAAATATGAAAGATGAAAGCCTTTTGCTTGCAGAGGATGAGGCAGCCAACTTCGATGTCGGCAGCCTTATGGGGGCCCGGATCAACAAAGCCGCATCTGCAGCAAGGAAAAAGGAATATGCAGCATATTACGAAGCTGAATTCAGCACTTCCGGTGAAAAGATAGACGTTATACCGGTCATACCTGATGATACGCCCGTAGTAAATGCTGCATAGTCAAAGAATTAGCCTGATGGCTGTAACTATTATTTAAATAGACAGCCATCAAGGGCTGTCGGAAAGAGGAAGAATAATGTAATATAATTATTGAAGGGTTATTACGTTTCGGACGTTTGCTGGGTGTATCACAAGATGCATTTGTCAGCTCTAACCTTTATCCAGATTTTTAAAATGCTCTCATCTTATACAGTTGGGGGCATTCTTTTTTTACCCTTTAGCGGGGCGCTTTTTTATCAGCATATCATATTCCCTATATTTATTGTGTAACCAATAGTTTAACACAAAAAAAGGAGACAGCTATGGATAAGTTCAGGAAAATCGAGCTTAACGCAAAAGAGCAGGAGCTCTACGATAAGCTTGCGGAGCTGGAGCGATACATCCCCGGCGATTGGGAAATGGAGCTGCATCGGACATACGCCGGTGAAGTAGACGGCATCGACGAAGAC
>CAMVRS010000120.1 GCA_947169935.1 uncultured Lachnospiraceae bacterium | reverse complement strand
AAATTAGGCAGGTGTTCAAAATGAACGATAAATATGACTACCTTATGCTGATATCTGGAATGAATGAAGCCATAAGATCCACCGACTCTGATAATCTGAATGATTATCTGAATATCGACGATACGGATACCGGGTACCTTACCTGCCTTCTCCGGGACACCGGCTCATATATCATGCTAAAATATCGCGAAATTGCCCTGAAATGCTCAAAAAACGTTCATATGCAGGATATTAGCATAAAACATCCAGAATGTCATACAGGGGCTTCTAGGGGCTTGTATGACGGTCTAACTGACGTCTGCCCGGATAAACATGAAAATATATCAGATTTCTGCGAGCGGATCCGCAGCCCAGAAACGGATCACTTTGAAGACTTCACACCGGACCAGCAGACCTTTATAGCCGGTATGTATATGATATATACCGCCATAGAAACCGAAAAGGGCTATCTTCTACCTTGCCAAAAACATCTTAAAACAGTAGATGAGCTGGTTTCGTCAATAAAGGAATACCTTCGCAGATCTATACTGGAATCCATAGAAGATACCGTCCAGGAATACATGGAGAAAATTTCATATTACAACTATTATGGCTATATGCCTGAGAGTTAGCAACAGGCACCACCGTTGGTCGCAGCATAAGGCACATACATTAGTCGCAATTTAGGCTCCGACAGCGACAAAAAAGTGCCCCCAACGGTCGTCAGGAGCACATTCGCATTTACTTCTTTGCGGGTTTCTTTTCCGCTGTCTTTTTCTTTGCTGCGGGCTTAACCGCTTTCTTGTCTGCGGTCTTTTTCGTACTTTCCGCCTTCTTAACAGCCTTCACAACCTTTGTCGCTGCCTTGGTTGCCTTTACAGCATCTTTGGCTTTTGTTGTTGCTTTCTTCGCTGAATCTTTCTTGGCATTAACGCTCTTCTTTGCTACGCCGGTTTCATTCTTGGCTGACTTGGTAGCCGCAGCTTTCTTTGTAGCCTCTTTCTTAGGTGCCGCCTTTGCATCCTTCTTCTTGTCTACGACCTTCTTAACATCTTTGGCAACTTTGGCTGCAACAGCTACTTTTGCTACCTTCTTCACTGCTTTAGCGGCCTTTTCCTTCTTTTCTGCAGGCTTCTTCGCTGTCTCTTTCTTTACGGCAGCCTTCTTCTCTCCTGTTTTGGAAGCCGTCTTCTTTACAGACTTCTTCTCTTCCTTAACAGCTTCTTCTTTCTTTGCTCTTGCCATTTTACACCTCCTTAAAATATATATTGAATTACTTATTCAATAAATTTCATCTATCATCGTCCAGGTATTATCTGTCCTGGGAGTATAATATAGTCGTATCATTCGCGCTCTGCCGTGCACTTCTATCTTACATTCAAACGCTATTGTGCCGTTACTGATATACATTCCGTCCGGAAGTGTCTGTGCCCCTTTGCCTCCTATAAATCTGGAGGACTTTATATCAAAGCTGCGGCGTTCACCTTCTTCATCCACAAGGCGGATCCGCATGGGCTTTATCTCACCCTCTTTGGAAAACATGACTATCACGTCAACTGTCTGCTTCATTCCTTTTCCTTTAATGGATTTTCCGGATCCATATCTAACGGAATCCCAGTCTTTTGGGTAACAGCTTCGCAGATCTCCGTCACGCCTTTTTTACCCAAATTACGAACATAGTATAAACCGCCACGATAATCACGGCATACCTTTCTTAAGTCGCCGATTGTAAGCAGATGGACGCGTTCAAGTGCATTACAGCAGCGGGACGATAGATTCAGCTCACTTATTGAAATATTATCAGAATCAAGAACTTCTGTAAATTCCTCATAGCTTTCTATCTCAAGCTTGCTGCGGATACTTTCCTGTAGCTCAACACGCTTTTCTTTAAGCCTCTCCAGCATCTTTTCAAGCTTGGCCACCTCATGCTCTTCAAAAGCTATCTCGTCCTGCAGACGCTTATATCGTTCGGCCCGGTAATATTTGTCTCCATGCAAGATATAAGATAAATGAGCGCGATCTTTTAATTTAAGAACGCCACGTTTAACTATCTTTTTAATGGTTTCGGGATTCGAATTTGTAGGCTTCGCCATTTCAGCGTACGTCATCCCGTCCCAATAATAATGCTTGACATATTGAGCGTAGTATTCATCCAACGAATCCAAAGCAACGGACATGGTTTCTTCTACATCTAAGGGTATCTCCGATAAATCCTTGCACGAAAACAGATCCGCGTAAAGACGTTCAGCTCCGGATAAAGTTGGAAGGTCAAAAGGCATTGTCATAATCAAAGCACCTATTAAGTGTTGCCGCCAAATATCTCATCTAATTTCTGATTCAGTGTACCATCTTTGGCATACGGAAGAGCATCTATCTGTTTAAAATTATGTTTCAAATCATCTACATTCTCCGCAAATCCCAGAATATAACTGGTAGCTATCCTGTATATGATCTCTGTGGGCGCAAGGCCATACACCTGATTGGCAAAAATATGCCGTAACCTTTCCTTTTCATCAGGGAACTGTTTTTTCATTTCTTCGCTCTGGAAAAGCCTCTTAACTATCTCTGTGATATAAAGCCCCGATTTCATATACAGATCGATAAATGTTTTGTCTTTATCGTCAAAGCACCCGGGGTTCTCCTCTTCCAACATATCAACCATACGTTTTACAACATCCTTCGGGGTGAAGATCTGGTTTGTCTTCTGAGGGGGAATATAATCAAAAATGTCCTCTTTATGGGTTTCATCAAAATAATCCGCAAGCTTCTTCTTAAGGGTTACGAATTCTATTACTGAATCATCAAAAACGACTTCATCAAATACATGTCCTTCAAAATGCTGCTGGTTTCCATCACTATCTATATAATCGAATCCGTCCCTTAACTGTCTGAATTCATCCAGTGTTATACTTGTGACCTCTTTAAATACTTCGTCCGGAATAATACTGTCAAATGTTGCCAAAGTTATATCGACAGGCTTATTGTCCTTATCTTTTTTGTTGCTATAAGCCATAAGAAATGAAGGGATAGTCCTTGAAAAACCACGAAGCCGGTCACGTATATCGTCCATTATTTCCATAGCTCTTCTCTGCTCTTTTTTCTCCTCTACTCTTTTTGTAGTCTGCGTCTTTGAATTTTCCTCAAATTTATCAAATAAATCCTGGATTTTTTCAGAAGTTTCCTTTTTCAGCTCCTCTTTTCTGGATTCAAACTCTGCCTCTACCTCTTTCTCAATCTGCTCCATTTCCTTTTCTATTTCTTCGGAAGTTTTGTTGGTAGAGTCAAGCTCCTCTCTCTTCTGTTCCAGCATTTCATTACGGTCCTTTTCAAGGATATTTTGCTTTATCTGATAATCTACCGCAATATCTTTAGCTTCACGTTCTGCAGCCTGCTTTAACTGACTGGAAAGGGTATTAACATCAGACTTCTTCATATCTTCGCCGTACGCGTCCTGAGCATCCGATATTATCTTCTGTGCCGTATCGTTAAGAAGCTCTGTCAGATTATCGGCAAAGGTATCAATAGGGTCTTTTTCTTCCGCATCAGCGATCAGGTCATCAAGTGATTCGACATGCTCACTATATTTCTTATCTCCGAAAAGCTCATTAACTTTATCTGCAGTGTGTTCTTCCGTTGCCGTTACATTGCCGTCATCATCAACCTCAAAACCATCAGAGGAAGCGATCACTATATCTGTAGTCTTGCTTGTTCCCTGTTCTTTAACAGGAGAAAACTGATTGATTATATCCATAGCTTCTTTAGGGATATTAAACACGTTCCTTATGTTGAATAGGAAGTTGCTCATAAAGCCACGGCGTACCACTTCCACGGAACGTATCTTCCTGGGTATGATAAGTACCTGTTCAGCGTCAAGCTCAACAAGTTCACCGTTCTCTGCTTCACCGATCACGGGCATAAAATTGAGCAATTCACGGATATTATTCTGCCTCTGTTCTACCGTTCCGCTTCCTTTACCGGAGTTATATTTCAGATCATTAGCTATCTGCTCATAAATAGTCAGTGTCCTGGCAGGATCAAAGTCAAATACGTAAGCATTTTCCTTTCTCTTAAAAGTAGGATTCCCTGCTCCGTCGATCTTACCGGTTGGCATTATGCACGGATTTTGTGCACGAAATACCGCCTGCATATACAGAGATGGTGTTTTTATGTTCGATAACATCAGAACCGCCGTCCATTCCGGGATAGTAACACCGGTAGTAAGCTGACGAACGGATAATGTTATAGTTTTAGGATATTTCTTAATGGCATTAACCACTTTATCATACGTACGCCCTGAAATAGCCCCCTCATTCTGGCTTCCGTCACCAACAGCGGTGATAACATGGTATTCAGAAAAAATGGGATGCTTATTTAGTTTCTTCTCAAGGGCATAAACACTGTCAACTCTATCCAGCATCCATAATGTATGTTTCAATTCGTCACGCAGCTCCGGCGTCGAAAAAGGATATTTCTCTTTATATGTGAGAGTGTCAAGAAATGTATCAACATAATCGTTATAAATGAATCCTAGAGAACCGTTGCTGGACTCCCTGACCTTAAAGAATTCCGCAAGGTCAAATGCAACTTCTTCTGTTTCGCCGTTGATTTCCACGCTTTGCTTTATCTTATCAGCAATAACTTCCGACATCTGATAAGTGTACATGTTCAATTTAGGCAGCTCCGCATAAGGATTATCCGGGTTGTTGGCAAGCTCAAGCTTCTTCTTCTGTTCGTCCGCGTAAGTCCAGTTAAAGATAGCGTCCTTCTTGAACTTTTCATTAGCAAGCGCATTAAATGGAGTCCCTGACAGATGAATAGTGAACTGCCTCTTTATCCTGTTAAAGGCTGTATCCGTCTTAAGTGTATCGACGCCCTCATGAGCTTCGTCAACAATGAGAAGATCCCAATTAAGATAGCTTATCTCTTCCAGCTTATTGATGCCATCAACACTGAAATACATGGATCCTTTCAGATCTTGAAGGGATACGAAATAAATAAGCTTGTGGACTTCCTGCAGCCCTCTCTCTTTCCTGCTTTTAGCATTATCTACATACTGGTCATACGACAATACTTTGGGCTTACCTTTCAAAGCCTCTGTTCCGCTGACAAACAGATATTTGCTCGCACGGCCCAAAAACTTCATATAATCAGAATACCAGCTGTTTGCAATAGCGGGTCTGTTCGTAACTATAAGGACTTTCTGGGCATCAATTCTCTTAATAAAATCATATACTGCAAGCGTCTTACCGAACCGGGGCTTCGCATTCCACAAAAACTCACCATTTGGATTTGCTTCCCTATATGCTAATGTTTTTTCAACGGCGTCCGCCTGCTCTTCTCTGAGGACATAAGGAATGATGCTTTCTTCGTCTATTGTGATCTTTTTATGCCTGAAATCATAAAGCCTTTTTTCTGCGTCGTCCGGAGTGATCCTGAACCATTCAGTCAACTCTCCTGTATTGATGCTTCTTAAGCGTTCAATCCCCTCTTTTTCAAGAGCTTTATGGAAGTCGTAATCACGGAACATTTCCATCGTTCCGGCATAAACGGCATTTTCCACCCACTCTATCTTATATTCAACATCAACGGTAATAGCCTGCTCACCTACACGCTGGTCGGCATCACGCTCTGTATCACCTATCTTTGTGCAGCCGTCATGTCTTCTTATCTCCGGAGTGGTATAAGCATATATGATAGGAATAACAGCTTTAGCAGTTTTGATATTTGGCTTATTCATACTTATTCCATCTCCTTTACGTTATTTTCTATAAAAGAAATTTCATCTTTAGATAACCCATATTTCTTATATAACTGTTGATCTATTTCTGATATTGATTTACTCCAGTCAATATCAGATTTAGAAGTAAAATCTTGTTTCGGAACATACCTCCACACTGCCGGCAAATTATCTTGTGTTATTTTAAGTACATATAAAAGCGCACGGCATGTTTTTGTTTTTAAATATTTTAATAAATTCAAAGCCTCTTTTTCTGTGTCAAATGTTCCAATAGATAAAAATGTTTGAGTAAAAGCAACCTCCGGTTTAACAACCATCATTTCAGAAAGCGTATCACCAAACATTCCAGATCCTGTAGCTTTAGGAACTAAAACTTTATACTTAAATAGACTTTTATGTTCTGATTTTAGGTATCTTCTATGACAATATTTCACCCCACGTTTTCCATTAACTAAACCCCATACCATATAATCATTTTTTTCGGTAGGATTATCCGTAAAAATAGGGTTAATATTTAAAACATTCGTTTTAAGCTGACTATGGCGTCCTTCATCACCAATATACTTTCTATAATCAGGATGTTCAGCATATATGTTTTTCAGATCATATGTATTAGAACTGTCAGCAATATCCGTCAAGCTTTCTGCAACATCTTTAGCCCCTGCTTTCTTAAGAATACTGCTAAGTTCCGTGTATGGCACAAACGCCATTATTGGTCCACATTCTTTTAAAGCATTTCTATATGTTATTGCGACACCACCTTTAATTTCTGTATTTGAGAATATTTTTGAAGCATCCCGCTCATAATGCAATACTTTAAAATATGGATCCTCCAACATTTTTTGATTCCATGCTTTAGGTGTTTGTCCTCCATTAAACAAAAAACGTGCTGGCGTAATCAATTCAACTACATCAGCAATCTTAAATGTTTCATCCATAAAAGAATTATAAACAGGAAGTTTCCTTGTGGAATCTGAATCAGTTTCTTCCTGGTATGCAGGATTACCAATAGCAAAATCAAACTTCATAACATTCTCCATTCGTTATAATTAAAATATTACAAGCGCTCCGTTTTTAGCTTTTTTTCATATCATTATACGATATCGAAACTTTACTCCTCCAATCGTATATTACACAATCCATTTCTTCCGGTTCAGTATCATTTATGCCAACCATATAATCAAATAAACTTATCTGCTTGTTTTCCTCTTTAGGTTTTCCAAAGGGTACTGTACCTGTTATTCCATCCATCTGCCACAAATTCCATGTAATAATTTTTGCAATTTTCTTAAGTTCAGCATCTGTCGGCTTACGTTCCCACCTATCATTCAGGTAGTCTACAAATGTTATCAACAGATTGACCCGGGCTATAAGAAGATTATCCCCCTGGAACTCATACCCATATACGCTTTCAAACGCTCTGATAACCCAATTCATCCATTCTTTTTCTTCGGATGTATTTTCGTTAACAATACGAATCTTTCGATCAAGAATACCAATACGATTTTTTATAGGGATTAAATCAGCTGTCGTTGTATCATATCGCGATACAATATAAGGCGCTTCTCCGCAAGTAATCTCCAATCGCTTTGAATCTACATAGTCCTGCCATGTGCTTTTTTTACTAAACTTTACCTTAGCTTTTGTCGGCTTCCATGTCTGCCCATCTTCGGTATTGAATACGCCTTCCCGGCCAAACCATTCAGTATCACAATGATTATTCATTTTATTGCAGATCCATGAAGGCGTAAATACTTCTGCCTTCCTTCGTGTTCTCTCCGACTGCTGTTCCCTCGATTTGCTCACCCTTGGCTGTATTACATTTTCGCCTATTTCAGACAGAACATCAATAGTGATCTGTTCCGTTTCCTTGACAGGCTGCCCACCTACTGAATACTCATTCGTCGCAAATACGATATTCTTCTTGGTGGTCATATCCTTAAGCAGCAACGGCAATACATTTTTTACCGGATATTTATTTAACTCTATCAGCTTACTCATTCTTCTCCTTTTTTTGTTTTACTTCCCTGCATATCTTGGAGACCATTCCTAACGATATCCCCTCTGCCTCCTGAATCTGCCTTAACGTCCATCCGTCCCGGCGTAGCTTCCGGATCCGTTTCACCTGCTCATCATCTGTCTTTGGTCTCCCACGCTTGCGCTTTTCCGGCCTCTCCGTTTCTTTTCCGGAGAGGAGATTCTTATAATGGTCTATCACTATATCTTTGGCTTTAACCAGAGCCTTTAGGTCTGTTATCTCCTGCTCCAGCTCCCGTATATCGCGGTACTCATATCTGTCCTGCTGTGCTATGCCTTCCCAATATTTGACTCCGTGCCTTTTGCATAGAGCTTTATTATCGGCAAGTACCTTCTCTATATAAGCCCGCGTCCGTTCGTCCGTCTTAACCTGACTCTCAATATGCATTATGTCCCTATTAACGATAGTCCGCAGGTTCTTAAGCTCCTGTTGCGTCGCTTTATATTCATTTGTTTCGTGGTATGCATTATTGGCAGCTTCCGTAAGTTCGGAGATACGTTTATACGCATCTTCCAACTCCTGTCTCAAACGCTCTATTGTCTCTTTCTGTGACTCTCTCATTCGCGCCTCAAGAATAAATGAACTATTATATGAACATTTTACTGCTCACAAACCAATAATACAACTGAAATGTTCATATAACTGTTCATAAAATATGAGACCAGCTTTTGTATAATATAACAAAAGGCCCCGAAGAGCCTTTTGTTAAGCATAAATCAATCCCATGCTGCCATCTGCTTTTTGATATTAGGGAAAAAGCTGGAGACCAGATCCAGATCGGTATCATCCGGTTCTTCCATATCCTGTTCCTCAACAGCAGCTTTTTCGGGAGCAGCTATTTCCTTTTTTGTCGTCTTTACAGGCTTACTAACAGCTTTAGTAGCTTTATCTTCCGAATCAGATTTACGTGGCTTATCTTCCGTAGCAACCATACCGGTACCTGCAAAAGCTCTTAAGAGGTCAAATCTGGGAGTAAGCTCCCCCACTCCGCTCCTGCTCACTTCGATACTGTTCATCAGGATAAGCTTGACCATATTGGATCGGTTCCTGTTCTGGACCTTTTCCATATATGCCTTAAGGTTATCCATGACAGATTGCTCAAAATATAAATCCACGTTGCATAGTTCGTCATCCGTTTCCGGGACAACAGTAGCTATCTGAATGAAGTTGCCATACTTAAGGAAATACTGCACTGCTGCAGAGCAATATGCAGACAGGGCTTCGCCGTTGTCTTTCACAAGCCTGACCAGCCCGCGAAGCTCCCTGTCTTTCTTTCCAAACCTGACCATGCACGTTCTTGCCATGGGGATTACCTCTTATTCTTGTTCTGCTTCTGCCTCATATCTACCGCATGATGCAATACCTTATACATGCCGATCACTATCGCAAAGTCCGGTGTGATCTTCTCATTGTAGAAATCATAGTCTGTAAGAGATACATCTATCCAATCACTGTCTGAAAGCAGCTCTTTGATATGCTCATAATAAGCGATTCCGGTACCGCCGGTTATCACGATAGACTTGGTCTCAAGCAGATCATCATATCTTTTTCTCAGATCCTGAACCAGCTCTTCGCAGACCTTCTTGGTTTCTTCGGAAACGTACTCTGCCACATCCAGGCTGTAGGATCCCTTTCCGTCCTTACCGCGGTAATGAACGATATGGTCCTTCTTTCGCATTATCTGTTTTACGTACATAGAGGTTATATCCTGCCTGCCGGTCTCCTCTACTATCCTCTTTGCCACGTTCTCATTGATATTCTTCATGGCATACTGGAGGTTGGAATCAGAATAATCAACCAGCTGTACAGATGTGAAGTGAGCGATACCCAGGGTAAGATATCCGCCGTCGATCACTATGGCCGGAAGCTTACTCTCACTCAAGACTCCACTCTCCTCTTCCAGCTGCTCTCCTATATCGTTAGTAAGCACACCATAAAGGGAAGCAATGACCTGAGAGCCTGACATAGTCCTATGAGTATCCAGATTAACCGCATAAGTGGCGTCGTTTGTCTCAAGGGTAAAAGGATGCTTCTCTTTAAGCCAACTCTCCATATAGCTCCATGATCCCTCTACCGCATCATGAGGGAGAGCCACGCCTACATATATCTCACTGACTCCAGTGTTGATCTCATATACTCCATCATCACGTTTCCGGAGATTAACTATGTTATCCTTAGACTCCTTCGCATAATATATGAGACCTTTGGCTATAGCCGACATAATCAGGATCTGCTTTTCCACCGTCTTGAATGTCTCAAAGGTATCATGCAGTCTCTCACTCTCTTCTATTCCGTTAGCAATCTTACCTTTCTGTTCTGAAAGGTATGTCGCTGCATATGAGCCTACCAGATGCTGTTTGCCGCTGATATAGTCCATGACCTTCATGTAGGCATTGTTCTTCTTGCCTACGAAATAAGACTCGTCTATATCAGTAACATCTACTACTTCCTTCGGGAACTTTACATAGAAACCATTTACTACTACTTTGATCGAATCAAATCCCGGATCAACAGCGATAAAGATTCGGGAATCCTTTTCCATAACTGCCATTTTTCACCTCCAAAAGCAATTTATTGAATTATTGTAAGGCAATTATATTATGTTAATCTATAAATGTCAATAACGAAACATGCAATAAACGCCCATTTAATGCGGTTTTGGAGATTAATCAATATAATATGGTTATATAATTGTTACGAATGCACTACTCTTCCATTCTTTCAACGGGCTTTCTCATATATAAAAAGTAGTTATATATGAAATATATTGTCATCATAATATAGCTATATATGTATTACATGTCATTATATATTATCATATATGAAATATATCTGTATTACATTTCATTATATTATAGGTATAATATGGTTATGCCTATTGTAATTTACCGTATTCGCAATAATGAAAAAGAGCCTCCGAAAAGGCTCTTGATTACGTTTATTTGCTTCTAAAATCCTTACTTGAAAAAGCTGCCAAAAAAGGATTTCTTCTTCTTTGATTCCTCCAGGCTGGCTTTTAGCGCTTCGTTTTCCTCTCGGAGCTTCTGGATCTCCTCGTCGCGAACTTTTTGCTCCTCTTTAAGGGCATTCTGGCCTTCCTGCAGGTTCTTTACAAGCTCCATAACAGCCTGCATGGAAGCTTCGTTCTGCTGTTTGCTCTTTTCGATCTCCTCAAGGATCTTGGCATCGTTCTGCCGCAGATCCTCTGTTTTCTCCATAAGCTTCTCCCCGAAAGCATTTGATAACACTTTGGCATAAAGCTCTATGGCCTGTTTATCCGGAGCTGCAGAAGGCAGTGAAGGCTCTTCAATGCCAATGTCCGCGGCTGTCGTGTAAAAATCCAGAACCTCATTACCCGTAAAACCACGCTCTTTTTTGATATAGAGCATCTCCCGAAGCTTCTGTACATGGCTCTTGCTCCACAATGTACGGTTATTGGGATCTCTATCGACTTTTATTACGGTATCCCATACTGCAAGCAGGTTTCGTACGTCCTGAGGGCCTTTAAGTTTGCAAAATTCGGCTACCTGTTTGGTTGTAAATATCTTATCATCAGGGAAATCATCAAGATCGAAAGCAGGCCCGCCATCGGCTTTCCTTACTACCTCTATATCCTCATCGTCTTCGTCGGATCCCTCTACAACAGCGTCTGCAGGCGCATTTTCCGACTCATCATCAGCAATATGTTGTAAATGTAAGCCTTCCAGGCTGTAGTCCCTTTCATCCTCATCTTCCGCTTCTCTATACTGCATTGACGGCATTTTTATCCTCCCAAAAGCAATAACATGCAATAACACTTGTTGACATAAGAATTATAGCAATAATTGCGGATTATTGCAAGGGTTGATTTTTTATTGCAAATGGATATAATCTGAAATCAGACAATAAGCACGAATGTTTAGCGGCATTAACGCAATAGTCCAAAGCAATAATTGCTTGCATATTTGCATGTCTGATACCGTGAACGCCAAATGAACGCCCACAAAACCGGAGATCGATTAACGCATCTGATAAGCAGAGCGGGAGAGTGGCTAAAGCTGTCACTCAAGCTCAAAAAAACCACCGATTTATCCGTGAAACACTGTTTGTGAAACAAAAAGTGAAATGAAGCAGATAAGAATCCGGCTCACTCAAAGGCTAAATAACTCCTTGAAAAGCCTTATTTTAAGGGATATATGCCCCGCAGAGCCTTATGTATGTTATGTATGATATATTATTCTGTTTATGATATTGCTTATAATATCCTTTAGTTAGAAGAAACTGCTCCAATTCATCTCTGGAGAACGAAAATAGGATGCCAATTCAGATCCGTAGAACGATAAATTCAGACCTGGAGATAACGAAATCAGATCAGCAGAACGTGGATCCTGCGAATTCAGATCCGGAGAACGCACCTTTACAAAAGCAATAATATGCAATAATCGCCTAAAATAAGGGGTTTAGGGTCATACAATAAGTCACTTATTATTACATGGATCCGGTTAATAAGCCCCTTCACACGTCTATTTTTGGCTTAAAAAGTAAAAATAGGGTAGAAGAGCAGCGCTTAACATCTGAATTCATCTTTCCAGAACGAAACTTCAGAAGATCCTGATTACCGGCCATTGTT
>CAMVRS010000119.1 GCA_947169935.1 uncultured Lachnospiraceae bacterium | reverse complement strand
CAAGGTAACGGTTGATTCCGCTGAAGCAACCAATAAGTACGGCGTGGCAGTTAAGTGTGCGACTATAACCCCCAATGCTGCAAGAGTTAAGGAATATGACCTTAAGGAAATGTGGAAGAGCCCTAACGGCACCATCAGATCAATACTTGACGGTACCGTATTCCGCGCGCCCATCCTGGTAAAAGGCATAGTTCCTTACGTAGCAAACTGGAAAAAGCCCATAACCATCGCGCGTCATGCATATGGCGATGTATATAAGAATGTTGAGATAAAGGCTCCCGGCGCAGGCAAGGCAGAGCTGGTATTTACCGCTGCAGACGGCACCGAGATAAGAGAGACTATTCATGAATTCAAGGGCCCCGGTATCATACAGGGTATTCACAATACCGAAGCTTCCATCAGATCTTTTGCACAGGCATGCTTTAAGTATGCGGTAGATACAAAGCAGGATCTCTGGTTCTCCACAAAAGATACCATCTCCAAGAAGTATGACCATACCTTCAAGGATATTTTCCAGGAGATATATGATGCGGAATACGCCGACAAGTTCAAGGAGCTGGGCATAGAGTATTTCTACACCCTGATAGACGACGCCGTAGCACGCGTTATCCGTTCCGAAGGCGGCTTTATATGGGCCTGCAAGAACTACGACGGTGATGTAATGAGTGATATGGTGGCAACTGCATACGGCGATCTTTCCATGATGACCTCCGTGCTGGTATCTCCTAAGGGAGTATATGAGTACGAAGCAGCTCACGGAACCGTACAGCGCCATTATTACAAACACTTAAAGGGTGAGGAAACCTCAACCAATTCCATAGCTACCATATTTGCATGGACCGGCGCATTGAGAAAGCGCGGCGAACTGGATAATATTCCGGAGCTGTGCGCTTTTGCCGACAGACTTGAGAAAGCCTGCATAAAGACGGTTGAAGACGGAAAGATGACCAAATCCCTTTCCCTTATCTCGACCTGCGAGAATCCCGTTATACTTAACAGTCTTGATTTCATCAAGGCGATCAGAGCTACTTTTGACGAAATGGGGTAAAAAATGTCCAGAACGGATGAAGTATTCAAACCTGCGCTTTCAGGCAAACGCATACCTATAATATCACTTGATAACAAGTGGTATAAGTTAATGGCGGGCATAGAACATACCCCGCATATGCAGGAGCTTGAAGATAAGCTTAAAGAACTGCTGAAACGCCAGGGAAAGATAAATACAGAGTCTAAAGAAATACGCGCCCGCAAGGCAAAGCTCATGGAAGAGATCGTGGGCGTTATGGACGAGCAGGGCGGCAAGGAGAAGCAGGCCGATTATTCGACCCAGATAAACGCCCTGAACCAGAAATTGGAAGAGTATCAGGATGAGCTCTTAGATCTGCCCAAAGAGATTGATGAGGTAAACTTTGAGCTCATGCTGGATACCATGGAAATATGCTATCAGCAGATAGCGGAGAATACCCAGCGCATTAATGAGATCGCATCATGGATCGCAGATATGCGCGTTGAACTCAAAAAGAATGTGGTCCGAAAACAGGAAGCCGAGTTAAAGAACCAGCAGATCTATTCTTATATGCATGATATCTTCGGTGCGGAAGTAATAGATATCTTTGATATGAAGTACAATCCGGAAACCGAACATGTAGTAAAGACTGCGCCTGCCGGTAAAGCAGAAACGCCCGCAAAACCTGCCGGCGCAGAAAAGAGCGCAGAAGCTGAGGCAGATAACAAAACTGCCGGTGCTGCGGCAAACGGCTCCGATGAAGGATCCGGAGAATAAGCCATGTTACATCAGGAACGTGTTTTTGCAACAGTAAATCTGGATAATATTCACTATAATATCCGACATGTAAGGGAATCCATCCCCAAGAAAACAAAGATCATGGCCGTCATAAAAGCCGACGGTTACGGTCACGGAGCCGTACGCATCGCCCAGGAGTTATCCATGGTCGATGCCGTATGGGGTTATGCCGTGGCTACGATAGATGAGGCCCTGGATATAATAGAACAGGGCATAGGCAAGCCTGTGCTTATACTGGGTTATACCTTCCCTTCGACCATCCCTCTGGCCGTTGAATACGGAATAAGAGTCAGCCTCTTCGATATGGACAGTGCAAAGCTTTTATCGGAGACCGCAATGCGCAGCGGGCGCGACGCCCTGGTCCATATCAAGCTGGATACAGGCATGGGACGTATAGGCATACAGCCCGATGAAAAGGGTCTTGAATTTGTAAAGAATGTTGTTGAAATGCCGGGCATACAGGTTGAAGGCATATTCACGCACTTTGCCCGGGCGGATGAACTTGATAAGGAACCCGCAAGGCTTCAATACGAGAGATATAAAAAATTCATAGATGCACTGGGTGATATGGGCATACGTATCCCCTTAAAGCACTGCGCCAACAGCGCATCGATCATGGAGCTGCCTTATACCCATATGGATCTGGTAAGGAGCGGTATAATCACCTACGGATTGCTTCCTTCCGACGAAGTTGATGCCGGACGCATCAGTTTAAAGCCGGCTATGGAGATAAAAGCCAGTGTTATCCATGTAAAAGATGTCCCTGCCGGAACCCCCATAAGCTACGGCGGAACCTTTATCACGCAGCATCCCTCACGGATAGCCACCTTATCCGTAGGATATGCCGACGGTTATCCCAGATGCTTATCCGATAAGGGTTTTGTATTGCTCTATGGAAAACGTTATCCCGTGATCGGGCGCGTCTGCATGGACCAGATGATGGTGGATGTTACCGGAAACGACCGGGTAAAACCCGGTGATCTGGCAACGCTTGTAGGCGTTGACGGCGACGAATGCATCACAATGGAGGAATTTGCCTCCCTTTCCGGCCGTATAAATTACGAGGCCGTATGCGATATAGGAAAGCGTGTTCCCAGGGTTTATATAAGAAATTAAGTCGTGTCATCCTGAGCGAAGCGAAGGATCTTTATAAGAAAGGAGTAGCATGGAAGACGACGCGAAGCCGCGATGGTTTGAGCGGCTCTTTAAAAAGAAAAAAGAACTTGATGAAGACGGGACCGAGCGCGAGATCATAGCCATCGTTAACGAAGGCCAGGAAAACGGTACCATCGAGCCCGAGGAAGCGGAGATGATAGCCAATATCTTTGAGCTTTCCGATAAGGAAGCCGGGGATATCATGACAAACCGCAACCATATCATGGCCTTTGATGATGAGACCAAGCTTAAGGATGCGCTTAAAGAGATCATAAACAACAATTTTTCACGTTATCCGGTATATCATGAAGATCTGGATCATATCATAGGCATACTGCATCTTAAAGACGCCATAAGGATGAGGGAGGAAGCACCCAAGCTTAATCCCACGCTGGCTGAATTATCGGGCGAATTAAGAGAGGCTGTGTTTGTACCGGAAACAAAGACCGTGAATTCGCTCTTTAAACAGATGCAGTCGACCAATACACAGATGGTAATAGTCGTGGATGAATACGGCCAGACTTCCGGACTTGTGGCTATGGAAGATATCCTGGAAGAAATAGTCGGTAATATCCAGGATGAATATGATGATGATAATGACCGCATAGTCGAGGATGATAAGGGCGACAATTATCTGATCGAAGGTCTTACAAAGCTTGAAGATCTTTCGGAACGCCTGGGAATTGATTTTGGTGATACGGAATTCGAGACCATCAACGGATATCTTATTTCCCTGATGGAGCATATTCCCGAAGAAGGCGATCATTTTGAAACGAACATCGGCGGATATCACTTCAAAGTAGAAGACGTTGAGGATAAGATGATCAAGTCCATAAGTGTTAACCGATTAACATAACTTGCACAAAACAACTATATGTGGTAAAATACCGTGGAATAAATCAAGATAAGGAGAGTTTTATGTCAGGACATTCAAAATTTGCAAACATCAAGCATAAGAAGGAAAAGAATGATGCGGCAAAGGGAAAGATATTTACCATCATAGGCCGTGAAATAGCTGTGGCCGTTAAGGAAGGCGGTCCCGATCCCGCAAACAACTATAAGCTGGCTACCGTTATCGCCAAGGCAAAGGCTAACAACATGCCTAACGATACCATAGACCGCGGCATCAAGAAGGCTTCGGGTGAAGGCGGAAACGTTAACTACGAGCACATCACCTATGAAGGTTACGGCCCCGGCGGAACGGCTATCATAGTTGAGACCCTTACCGATAACAAGAACAGGACCGCAGCCAATGTGCGTGCCGCATTTTCAAAGGGCAACGGTAATATCGGTACTCCCGGCTGCGTATCTTTTATGTTCGATACCAAGGGCCAGATAATCATCGATAAGGAAGAATGTGATCTGGACGCCGATACCCTTATGGAAAAGGCTTTGGATGCAGGCGCGGAGGATTTCTCCGAAGAAGAGGATTCCTTTGAGATAATCACCGGTCCCGATGATCTTGAGACCGTGCGCAAGGCTCTTGAAGATGACAAGATCGCCATGGTCAGCGCAGAAGTTACAAGACTTCCCCAGAATTATGTGGAAGTAACCGATGAAGAGAACATCAAATGTCTCACACGCATACTTGATCTTCTGGATGAGGATGATGACGTTCAGAATGTATATACAAATTGGGATGAATGATCAATGAATGAGATTCTGGCGATAGTCGTACCCTGCTATAACGAAGAAGAAGTATTACCCGACAGTATAACCAAGCTCAGGGGAGTACTTAACGAAATGAAGGGATCAGGAAGCATCAGTAAAAAGAGCTTCCTGCTTCTTGTTGATGATGGCAGTAAAGACCGCACCTGGGAGATCATCAAAGAGAATCATGATAATTCGGACGATGTCTGGGGTCAGAAGCTTTCAAAGAACTGCGGACATCAGTCTGCACTGGTATCCGGACTCATGACAGCCAGGGAACGCGCGGATCTGAGTATCTCCATAGATGCGGATCTGCAGGATGATATAGGCGTAATTAAGGAAATGGTTGATAAGTACCATGACGGCTGTGAGATAGTCTATGGTATACGCGGCAGCCGTAAGAAAGATTCATTCTTTAAGCGTACTACTGCGCAGGGCTTTTATAAGCTGCTTTCCTCCATGGGAGTAAAGACCATTTATAATCACGCCGACTTCAGGCTTATGTCAAAGAAGGCCCTGGATGAGCTGTCGTTATATAAAGAATCGAATCTTTATCTGCGCGGTCTGATCCCCCTGCTGGGATTAAAGACAGGCGAAGTTGTATATGAACGCGGAGAGAGGATGGCGGGAGAGTCAAAGTATCCTTTAAAAAAGATGCTTGCTCTGGCTGTAAACGGTATCACATCCTTCTCAACAGAGCCCATAAAGATAATACAGAAGACCGGCGTACTGGTTCTCCTGGTATGCCTGGCAGCTGCTGTCTATGCGTTCATTTCCTATATGACCGGTAATGTGGAAAAGGGCTGGACATCCCTGATACTTTCAATATGGTTTCTGGGAGGCGTGCAGCTTCTGGCTATCGGCGTTATCGGTGAATATGTCGGCAAGATATATGGCGAAGTCAAACAGCGCCCTCTGTATCATATAGAGGAATTATTGGATAAATAAGCAGATCAGCGGAGGTATTTACATTGGCAAATACACTTACTCCTGAAGAAGCAGCAAAAGTTAGGGAGCTGGAAAGCCAGCTTGATTTTCTTAAAGTACAGAAGACTCCGGAAGAGCCTGTTAAAGCACAGCCTGCCGAAGCGCCTCAGGCGCCTCAGGCAGCACAGAACGGGACGACGCCGCCGTCGCTTCCGTCTCATAATGCGCTGCTGGCTGACGGACATGAATCACAGCCGACAGAAAAAGCACCGGAAGCTTCAACAGCCGCTCCTACAAAGAGCCTGGGCGGAATGTCCGCTTTAGACAGGGCGAGAGCAAGCCGTTTTGCACCTCCCAAGCATATACTGCAGCAGGCTTCAGCGGAAAATGCCGCAGCTCAAAAGAAGGAAGAAAAAACCGAAGCCCCGAAAGAAGCAGAAGATAAAAAAGATAATAACGAAAGGCCCAAGCCCGAAGGTCCGAAGCCTGTAAGTCCCAAGCCTGTTAATCCGCAGCCTGCACCTCCTAAACCTGCAGGTCCCCAGCCGGCTCTCAAGCTTGCGATGACCGTGGAAGAAGCGAAAAAGCAGGGACTGATAGCTCCGGGGACATACGGAAAACCCGAAGATAATGAGGCTGCTCTTAAAGGCGACACCAAAGAGATACCCAATATCGCAGGTCCGGTGCCTGTAAATCCGGCTCCCGAAAAGGAAGCGGATAAAGCTAAAGCACATCCGGCTGAGCCTATAAAGAATCCACTTCCTGTGCCTAAAAAGCATATAGCCAGGGATATGGATTTTGATCTTGAAGTAGCGCCTGCAGATATGCACTTTGATGTAGTGGATATGAGCGGCATAGACTATTTTGATATAAACTGACACTTTGATGATACGGAGGAAGGATCGTGGCAACTGCCGGGAACGGTAGAAGACGCACAGCCGCATCTTCTAAAGCTAAAAACTCAAAAACAGGCAGCACGCAGCGCAGCAAAACAGGCACTGCAGCAAAGAAAGGTAACAGCAAAAAAAGAAGCCCCCAGCCGGAAGAAAGCATTTTTCCGATAGTGCTTTTATTTGTTGTTTTTTGCGTACTTATTGTATTATGTCTCTGCATGTTCGGCGTAATAAAGGGCAGTTTCGGCCCCTTTGTCAAGGAGCTTATGCTGGGCATTTTCGGTCTGCTCGCATATATACTTCCTATATTGGTCGCAGTGGCGTTCTTTTATCAGGTTTTTATCGCCCAGAATACCCCGCCCAAACATAAGATAGTAGGTCTTATACTGGTGCTGGTCTTTACCGGCATGTTTCTTGCTTTTCTGGGAACGGATCTGGATGCGCTTTCCACGCGCGTTGAAGCTAAAGATACATTTTTCGCAAAACTTGGACTTATAAATAAAGAGCTTTATGCAGACGGTACCGGCGGCATTCTTTTCGGCCTGCCTGCCCTTATTTTCCACGGCCTTTTCGGAAAAGGCGGCGGACTTTTTGTAGTCATTTTATTTATCATCTTTTCCGTGCTGCTCATCGCCGGAAGAAGCTTTTTTGACTGGATGATGGAGATGCTTTCTTCAAGTGGCGAAAACGTCAGCAGAAGAAAGATCGACGATACGGAAGAAGAATGGCTCGATGAAGATGAACTGGAGCGTCTTGAAGAAGAAAAAAGACTTGCGCGTGAAGAGCGCCGCAGGAAACATATAGAGCAGCAGCGCGAAGCTGCCAGAAAGAAAGCACGTCATGAGGAAGAAGCGCGCATTATTCAGGAAGAACGCGAACGGCTCAGGGAAGAAAAACGCCTTAAAAAGCAGGAAAACGACAGACGCCGTAAAGAAGCTGAGGAGAGGGCTGAGGATGAAAGGATCCTGGCAACATCAAATCCCGGCCGCCGTCGTCTTAATACCAGCGCAATGGAAGCGCAGATACCCGGAAAGCATAAGCTCGACGATATGCACGAGATAACCCTTATCCCGGAAACACCTCTTTTTACAGATGAATCTGCTGCAGGCAGTGATCAGGCCGTTTCGGGAAACACAAAGCGTATTTATGAGGATGAGATACGCGAGGTAAAACCTGCAAACGGAGAACTTAAAGCCGATACCGCAGAAGTAAAACCTGTTACTTCTGAGATCAAGCCTGTTCCCGTCCGGGAGCCCGTCAAGGAAGAGATAAGCGAGATCAAACCTGCAGATCCGGTTATAGAAACGCCGGCGCCTGCAGAGGAACTCCCCCAGAAGCCCAAGCCTTCCTTCTTTGATGAAAACGATGAAGATCTTAAGATTCCTCAGAAGCTTCAGACTGAGGTTATGAAGCCTTCGGATGATCCTATCGATATGGGCGGCAGCTCTTCCGCACCGCAACCCGTTTCTGCACCTGCACCTGCCCCTGCCCCCGCACCCAAACCTTATGAAAAGCCTCCTATCTCGCTGCTTAAGGATTCTAAGAAGGGCGCCAGGGGTGATTCCGAAGATGAACTCAGGAATACCGCGCTGCAGCTTCAGCAGACTCTTAAATCCTTTGGCGTGCTGGCAACGGTAAATGATATAAGCCAGGGACCTTCGGTTACGCGTTTTGAGCTTTCCCTTGGAGAAGGTATAAAGGTAAATAAGATAGTCAATCTGGCCGATGATCTTAAGCTTAATCTTGCAGCCGAGGAGATAAGGATAGAAGCTCCCATTCCCGGCAAGGCTGCCGTGGGTATAGAGATCCCCAATAAAGAAAGGATCCCCGTATCCTTAAAAGAGCTTATCGAATCCAGCGAATTTAAGAAGGCTACATCAAAGCTCACCTTTGTTGTAGGTAAGGATATAAGCGGACATGTTATAGTTGCGGATATCGGAAAGATGCCCCACCTGCTGGTAGCCGGTACCACAGGTTCCGGTAAATCCGTGTTTACCAATTCCATCATACAGAGTATACTTTTTAATGCCGATCCCGAGGATGTTAAGCTTATACTTATCGATCCCAAGGTGGTTGAGTTCTCTGTCTATAATGACATACCTCATCTGCTGATGCCTGTTGTTACCGATCCCAGAAAGGCAAATACCGCCCTTGCCTGGGCCGTGGCGGAGATGACGCACCGTTATAAGCTTTTTGCGGAACATGAAGTACGCGGTATAGATGCCTATAACGAACAGGTTGAAAAAGGCAAAGTAACGGATGAAAACGGTAATCCTGCCAAGAAGCTTTATAAGATAGTCATAGTGGTAGACGAGCTGGCAGACCTTATGATGGTAGCAGGCAAAGATGTGGAAGATTCCATCTGCCGTATAGCACAGCTTGCGCGTGCCGCGGGCATCCATCTGATAATCGCAACCCAGCGTCCTTCGGTAGATGTCATCACCGGTCTTATCAAGGCAAATATGCCCAGCCGTATCGCACTTAAGTGCGGCAGCGGCGTCGATTCACGTACCATACTTGATGCGACCGGCGCTGAAAAGCTTTTGGGTTACGGCGATATGCTGTTTTCGCCCCAGGGCTTTAACAAGCCCATGCGTGTCCAGGGAGCCTTTGTATCCGATGAAGAAGTACAGCAGGTTGCCGAATTCCTCAAAAAACAGACAGCGCATCAGGAAGTATACGACCAGAAAGTACTTGATGATATGAACAATCTTTCGGCTGCTCCCGAAGCATCTGCAGATGACCAGTCATCGGATGCAGACGGCGGCGACGGACTTGATGAATATTTTGAAAAGGCCTGCCGCTTTGTAATAGAAAAAGAGAAAGCATCCAGCGGTATGCTGCAGAGAGTATTTAAGATAGGCTTTAACCGTGCTGCACGCATAATCGACCAGATGGAAGCTAACGGCATAGTCGGTCCCGAAGAGGGTACCAAGCCCCGTAAAGTTCTTATGACGATGCCGATGTTTGAAGAGTATCTAAGTGCCAAAAAATAAGATCCTTCGCTTCGCTCAGGATGACACGAAAGTAAAGGTTTGTCATTCTGAGCGAAGCGAAGAACATGACAAATAAAGGATCGCGAAATATGAAAAGTGATATCGAGATCGCACAGGAGTCACAGATCATCCCCATTAAGAACATAGCAGCCAAACTGGGGATAGAAGAGGATGAACTTGAGCTTTACGGCAGATATAAGGCCAAGCTCTCAAACGAATGCCTGGACCGCATAAAGAATAACAAGTCCGGCAAGCTCATACTTGTGACCGCCATTAATCCTACCCCTGCAGGTGAAGGCAAGACCACTATAAGCGTCGGTCTGTCCCAGGCCTTTGCAAAGATAGGTGAAAAAGCTGTGCTGGCTCTTCGCGAGCCTTCGCTGGGCCCCTGCTTTGGCGTAAAGGGCGGAGCAGCAGGCGGCGGATACAGCCAGGTGATCCCCATGGAAGATATCAATCTTCATTTTACCGGTGATTTCCACGCCATTACAGCTGCAAATAACCTGTGCGCAGCTCTCTTGGATAATCATATACAGCAGGGCAATGTTCTGCGTATAGATTCAAGACAGATAGTATGGAAACGCTGCATGGATATGAATGACAGGGCTCTGCGCAATATAGTCGTAGGTCTTGGAGATAAAAATGACGGTTTTGTACGTGAGGATCACTTCGTCATCACCGTTGCCAGTGAGATAATGGCTATACTCTGTCTGGCAGAGGATATGAAGGATCTTAAGGAAAAGCTTTCAAAGGTAATAGTTGCCTATGATCTGGACGGCAAGGCTGTTACTGCAAAGGATATAGGAGCTGTCGGCCCCATGGCTGCTCTGCTGAAGGATGCTCTCAAGCCCAATATGGTGCAGACCTTAGAGCATACGCCCGTTATAATCCACGGCGGTCCTTTTGCGAATATCGCCCACGGCTGCAACAGCGTTATAGCAACCCGCACGGCACTCAAGCTTGGGGATTACTGCATAACAGAAGCAGGTTTCGGCGCCGATCTGGGAGCAGAGAAATTCCTGGATATCAAATGCCGTAAGACCGGCCTTAAGCCTGATGCGGTTGTCATAGTATCCACAATAAGAGCCCTTAAATACAACGCCGGCATTCCCGTAGCCGAGCTCAAGTCGGAGAATGTTGAGGCTCTTAAGACCGGCAGCGCAAACTTAAAGCGTCATGTTAAAAACATGCAGCAATACGGAGTGAACGTAGCCGTCACCATAAACAGATTTGCCGATGATACCCCCGCCGAGATAGATGCGCTTAAGGCTATATGCGAAGAACTGGGCGTACCTTTTGCGGTATCCGAAGTATTTGCCAAAGGCGGCGAAGGCGGCGTTGAGCTGGCAAAGATAGTAAAAGAGCTTTGCGATAAGCCTTCAGAGCTTAAATTCCTTTATGACGATAAACTTAGCATAAAGGAGAAGATAAATACAATAGCGGCAAAGATCTACGGCGCAGCCAATGTTGAATATGCAAAAGCTGCGGAAAAAGAGATCAAACGCCTTGAAGAACTTGGTTTTAATGAACTGCCTGTATGTATGGCAAAAACACAGTATTCCCTCTCGGATGACCCTAAGGCGCTCGGAGCGCCGGAAGGTTTTACCCTGCATATCCGTGAGATATATGTCAGCGCCGGAGCCGGTTTCGTAGTGGCTATTTCCGGCAGCATACTCAGCATGCCCGGTCTGCCCAAATCACCGGCCGCCTATAACATAGACGTGGACGACAGCGGCAGGATCACCGGTCTGTTCTGATGATGTGGAGGTAGAAGTTTTTTATGACCTGTCCCGAATGTGGTTGTGAGATAGAGGAAGGCCTGCTGCTCTGCAGTAACTGCGGAGCGGAGCTTAAGCTTATCCCCGATTTCGACCCTGCAATTGAAAACAGCATAAGCGACGGATTGTCAGACCTTGAGTTTGATGATCTGGATATTCATGACCTCGACGCTGATGGCAGCGATGATGATTACTATGATGATGATGAGTATTATGATGACGATGAATATTACGATGATGACGATGATGTAAAGACCTATTCCCCCGATTCTTATTATGATGACTATGACGACGAAGAAGAGCTGGATGATTTTGATGAGGAATATGACGGGGATTATATCGATGATGATGATTTTGAGGAAGAAGACGCCTGGCATCAGCTGATGCTGGCCATAAAGGAAAGCCGGTTCCGCTGGCTGATCCTTATCCTTTTCCTTGTACTTATCGGTTTAGGCGTCTGGGGAGTTTCGAAGATAAGCAAACGCTTCGTTACGGAGAATTCACAATCCTACCAGACTCAGCTGGCAAAAGACGCCGCTGCCGAAGGCGATTATCCTACAGCCATAGAGCATATGGAAAGAGCCCTGGAGATCGATTCGGATGATACTTCGCTGAAATTCACCCTGGTAGAGTATTATTTTGCAAATGATGAAGAGGAAAAAGCTCTTCTTATGCTTTGGGAGATAATCTATTCCAAAGATGTCAATTCACAGCTGGCATACAGAAAGATCATCGACTATTATGCAGAAAAAAACGACTATGCAATGATAGAGACCATAGTTGACGGCTGCGATGACCAGAGCATAGTTAGCCAGTTCCAGGAATATACGGCTCCCGCGCCGGAATTTTCCGAAGAACCCGGTGTATACGAGGATGTGATATGGCTTAAGCTTTCCGCATCCACCAGCGGCAGCATATATTATACCCTTGATGGCACCGAGCCCACACAGGACAGTGAACTTTATACCACGCCTCTTTATTTTGAGATGGGTATCTATAATGTAAAGGCCATCTTTGTAAATAATTACGGTATTGTTTCCGATCCGGTTGAAGGCCGTTTTACCATTGATATCATCAAACCCGACGCCCCTGTTGTAGAACCTGAAGGCGGTGAGTTTGAAGAGCCTGAGCTCATATCGGCAACAGCCCAGAAATACTGCCGTATATTCTATACCACCGACGGTAAAGTTCCTACCATGGACAGCCAGGAATACTTAAGTCCCGTGCCCATGCCTATAGGACATTCGCATATGATGTTTGTGGC
>CAMVRS010000118.1 GCA_947169935.1 uncultured Lachnospiraceae bacterium | reverse complement strand
CCGCCGTAACTGTAACAGATGATATCACCGGGCTGCGCTTCCGCAAGCGATATACTTCTTCCTGCTGTCTGCAGCTGACCGGAAGGTGTACGGCTTAAACTGTATCCGAAATCTCTGTATACATAGCAGGTAAATCCTGAACAGTCTGTACCGCCTGCAAGACTCTGTCCTGCGGGAACATAACGGTTACCTACATACTGCATCGCATAATTAACAAGTGCCTGTCGTAATTCCGGATTGCTTGTATAATTTCCTGCAGGTGCTGTTACTGCAAATGTAACGTCCTCAACTACAGTCTGATTTGTCTTCTGCTTTTCTCTTTCTTCTTTCTTTTTCTTTTCTTCTAATTCTTTCTTTTCTTCTTCAACAGATTTTGCACTGATGAATTCTTCTTCAACACCTGCAAACTCTGAAGCGATATATCCTATCTTTTCATCGGTATACTGTATCTTATACCATCCGTCTTCTTCATCAAGTATCAGAACTTTTTCACCTGTTGTAAGATAACCTAATCTCTCGCCTTCGATATCTGCTTCGCCTCTTACATTGAGAACGTTAACTTTTACAACTGCATATCTTATGATACTGTCTTCGATCGCTTCTGCAACATCATCACCATAGATGAAATATTCTGCTTTGATATATCCTTCTACATTACCGCTGGTAACATGAAACCATAAGCCGTCTGCTTCTTCACATTCTTCAATGATCTCTGCAACGGATTTATTATACATCTTTCCGACGACTTCGTAATTAACGCCTGCGCCGCCTCTTACATTTATGAAATCATAAGCAACATTTGCGATGGCGAAATTTTCATATTCATCAACAGGCTCTTCCTCTTCTGCACGTTCACCGCCCAGCATCGGATCTTCTTCATCGGAATATGCAACTACATTTCCGGATACTGTTACATCCTGTGTATCAACCTGTACTATCTGCTCGTCCTGGTAGATCGTTTCATCAGCAGCGCCGGCAACGGGAAGTATTTCGTCTGCTGTTGTCTCTTCCTGTGTCTGGGCAAAAATTGTAAACTCGCCTGCATCTGCAGCTCCGTTCAAAAGATCTATTGTATGTACTTCCTGTGAGATCTGATCCGTTTCCATTATCGAATCGGAAGAAACGGATGTATCTTTATGTGCCTGAACAACACTTGAAAGACAGCTGACTAAAATGATGGCTCCTACAGACGGTATTGCAAATCTGTTTATTCCTTTTATAAGTCTTCTTTCAAAACGTGAAAGCTTTCTTGACGCACTTCTGTTTATTTTTTTATTCTTCATAAAACTCTCTCTGATCTGTTAAAACAATTGCGTAATACTCTGTAACATTTTCAAAACATTTGTAACATTTTTGTAACATTATACATCATTTCAATATAAATGCAAGCTTTTTTTGCTTTTTTTAGCTCTTGTGGTATAATCAGTTATTGTCAACCGCAAAATATAGATGTTTATCATGGAAAGAGAGAAGAAACTAATGCAGAAAAGATCCGTATCCGCTATCATACTGCCTGCTGCTGCCATACTGTCACTGACAGCATGCTCCAAAGGCGGAACAGCGGATATCACCCCCGTAGACCTGGATATGAGCTATGCCGGAGAAGAGACCGTCGAAGTTATCGATGTGACCAAGCTCCCCACAGCTACGCCCACTCCCACTCCCGGTCCGGAGCCGGAACATGAGCGCGTCGATATCAGTCTTATGATGGTGGGTGATAATCTTCTCCATACCGGTATCTTCATGACAGGAAAACAGGATGACGGCAGTTGGAATTTCGATTTTGAGTTTCAGGACATACAGGAATTCCTCGATAAGGCAGATGTATCCATAATAAACCAGGAAACACCTTTCGGCGGTGACGACCGTGAATTCACCAGTTATCCCACTTTCAATTCTCCTACTGCCGTAGGCGACGCCGAAGCCAAGGCCGGCTTTGATGTGGTACTGGCTGCAACGAATCACGCTTACGATCAGGGATATTCGGGACTTATCAACTTCGCGGATTACTGGAAAAACAATCATCCCGAAGTACTCCTGTGCGGCATACACGGAAGCGCTGCCGATAACGCAGAAACAGCAGAAGCCGCTGCCGTTTCCGAAGATGACTTTATCGGTCCTCCCGCACCCGAAGGCTGGCGCAACATAAAAAACACAACTCCCCACCCTTCCACCAGGGTACAGACTGATAATGAGCGTATCTATCTTCTTGATGTAAAGGGATATACTATCGCATTCATCAATGCTACATACAGCCACAACTGGGAAAGCGTTGCGGCAGATGCGATAGGACATCTAGATTTCCTCTGTCCCTATGATCCCAATACCAGAAAACTTAATATGACAGAGGTTTCCCAGACAGTCCTTGATGATATAAAACAGGCAGACGGCATTGCGGACGCCGTTGTAGTATGCCCCCACTGGGGCGTGGAATACACCTTCCAGCCCATGCCTTATCAGACCACCATGGCAAAGCAGATGATAGACGCCGGAGCCGATGTTATCATAGGCGCGCATCCCCATGTCGTAGAGCCCGTAGAATGGATCACTACGGATGCAGGCAACGAAGCTCTGGTCTATTATTCATTAGGTAATTACACTTCCACACAGGATTATCCGGAGCGTGTATACGAGGCAATGGCCTGGGTGGAGTTATATGATGACGGCGACGGTCTGAAAGTATCAAAAGAAGACAGCGGTGCGCTCTCTATGATAAATCATTATACCTACGGCCCTATGCGATTCGGGCACATATATTTCCTGGAAGATTATTCGCAGGAACTCTGCGATTCCCACGGGCTTCTGCCCCGTACAGGAAGACGTCTTAAGATGGAGGACCTTCAGAGCTGGGAACAGCAGCTGCTGGGTGAATATGCACTGAAGAAAGCTGATGTACTTGGAAGTGATTGAAAGCGTATAAAAAGAGGACAGCCGCTACTGTCCTCTTTTTCATCATTTCGAAACTACTTTGTAACTTGTCATGCTGCTCTGTGTCAGCAGTTTTCCTTCTTCATTCGTAACGCGCACATCCACGAAGAGTACCTTGCGCCCGTTCTTAAGCACCGTAGCTTCCGCATAGAGCGTACCTTCCGTAACAGAAGCTATATGGCTTATCTGCCCGTTTAAACCCACACAGAGTTCTTCATCAAAGTTCTGATTTACCGCAACGGCTGCCGCCAGATCAGCAAGCGTGTAATACACTCCTCCCATCACATGTCCGCTGCCGTTTAAATGCTTTTCTTCTATCTTAAGACTGACCTTTGCATATCCGGGTGCAACTTCTTCTATATAAGCTCCCGTAAGTCCGCATGCGAAGTTATCCTTTGCAAAGAAAGCCCTGATCTCTTCTATACTTTTCATACTCAACCTTTGTTTTCCTGGGCAACCAGCTGCTCAACGCCGTAACGTTTACGGAGCAGAGGCTTCTCGATCTTTCCGGTAGCATTTCTGGGTACATCGGCAAAGATTATCTTCCTGGGTCTCTTGTATCTGGGCATACCCTGGCAGAATTCTTCGATCTCTTCCTCGGTGCAGGTCATGCCTTCTTTTATCTGTATGATGGCGCCTGCGATCTCACCCTGACGCTTATCGGGAAGACCTATTACAGCTACGTCGCTTATCTTATTATGCTGACGCAGGAAGTCTTCGATCTGTACGGGATACAGGTTCTCACCGCCGGATACGATAACGTCTTTCTTTCTGTCTACCAGGAAGATAAATCCGTCTTCATCCTGCATAGCCACATCGCCGGTAAAGAGCCAGCCATCCTTAAGCACCTCTGCGGTAGCTTCGGGATTTCTGTAGTAGCATTCCATCACGCCGTTACCCTTTACACAAAGTTCGCCGGCTTCTCCCTGCTTTACAGGCTCTCCGTTTTCATCTACTATCTTGCACTGCCAGCCGTATCCGGGAACGCCTATAGCGCCTACCTTGTGGGTATTCTCCACGCCCAGATGTACACAGCCCGGTCCTATGGACTCGCTCAGGCCATAGTTCGTATCATACTGATGCTTCGGGAAGTATTCCATCCAGCGCTTGATAAGTGAAGGAGGAACAGGCTGTGCGCCTATATGCATCAGTCTCCACTGATCCAGCTCGTAGTCTTCTATACGGAGCGCGCCGGAATCCAGTGCATCGAGTATATCCTGTGCCCAGGGAACCAACAGCCATACTATGGTACAATGCTCACGCGATACGGCATCGAATATATACTGGGGCTTGGTGCCGCGCAGGAGCACTGCTCTAGAACCTGCCACCAGGCTGCCCATCCAGTGCATCTTTGCGCCTGTATGATACAGGGGAGGTATGCAGAGGAAACAGTCGTCACGGCTTGTTGAATGATGATGCTGCTCAACTTCTGCTGCCGTCATAAGGCTCAGGTGCTTATGTAAGATCGCCTTGGGGAAACCTGTGGTGCCTGATGAGAAGTAGATAGCTCCGTCATCATCATCCTTTACAACGATATCAGGTTTCTCCGATGAACAATCAGCAACCAGCTCACGATAGCTCTCTGCAAATGTGGGGCAGTTCTCTCCTACATATATAAGAAGTCTGTTTTTTGAAAGCTCATCAACGATAGACTCGATACGGCCTATGAATTCAGGTCCGAAAAGCAGTACATCCACTTCTGCCAGATCCGCACAGTACTGTATCTCATCTGCCGAATAACGGAAATTGAAGGGAACAGCCAAAGCTCCGGTCTTTAATATTCCCATATAGATAGGCAGCCACTCAAGGCAGTTCATCATAAGGATGGCAACCTTATCTCCTTTTTTGACTCCGCGGCTTAATAACATGTTTGCCATGCGGTTTGCCTTCTCGTCAAATACCTTCCATGTGATCTCTCTTCTGTAAGGCTGGTCTTCAGTCTGCTGAATGAGTGAATACTCTTTCCAGCTTATCCTTCTGGTCTCCTTCTGCTCGGGATTGAGCTCTATGAGAGCAACCTCATCACCATATTCCCTGTGGTTACGCTCTAAGTAATCTGTAATGGGCATTTATCTATCCTCCGTAATAATATGTTATTATGCCTCGTCGGCATTCTTTAATTTCCAAACGTCTTCGTTATACTGACGGATAGTTCTGTCGGATGAGAAGAAACCGGCCTTTGCGATATTTGTAAGGCTCATCTTCATCCACTTCTCACGGTCCTCATAATCGGAGAACATCTTATCCTTCACTTCGATATACTCTTCCAGATCGGCCAGTGTCATAAACCAGTCTTTCTTTAAAAGTTCATCGGAAAGCCTCTTAAGGTTCTCCTTATGTCCCACTTTAAGTGCCTGCTTGCCTGTGATAAAGTCTACAGCTTCTTTTATAACTGGACTCTTCTTATAATAATCCTTTGAGACATAATCGGCTGCTTCATAATGCTTTATAACGGTATCTGCATCCATGCCGAATTCATATATGTTTTCGGGACCTACCAGCTCGCCGATCTCGACATTTGCGCCGTCCGCAGTTCCAAGAGTAACTGCGCCGTTAAGCATCATCTTCATGTTTCCGGTACCGCTTGCTTCTTTGCTGGCAAGTGATATCTGCTCGGAGATATCGGCAGCGGGGATCAGCTTCTCCGCATAACTTACATTATAGTTCTCCACCATCACCAGCTTCATATAGGGATTAACATCGGGATCATTATTGATGATCTCCTGCATTACCAGAAGCAGGTGGATTATATCCTTTGCGATCACATAGGCAGGCGCTGCCTTCGCTCCGAATATAAAGCTGATGGGACGCTTCGGTTTCTTACCGCTCTTTATCTCCAGATATTTATGAATGATATAAAGCGCATTCATCTGCTGGCGTTTATATTCGTGCAGTCTCTTTATCTGTACGTCAAAGATGGAATCGGGATCAAGCTCAACGCCTTCATGCTCTTTGATGTATGCAGCCAGTATCTTCTTATTATCATACTTGATCTTCTCAAGCTTCTTTAATACTTCTGCATCATCCTTATACTCAAGCAGCTTCTCCAGGGCATCTGCGTTATGCTTATAATCCTTTCCGATAAGCTCATCAAGATACGTACTTAACGGTCTGTTGCAGGCTATCAGCCAGCGGCGGAAAGTAATACCGTTTGTCTTATTGTTAAACTTCTCCGGATATATCTTATAGAAATGATTAAGCTCGGTATTCTTTAATATGTCCGTATGTATGGCTGCCACGCCGTTTACGGAAAATCCGAAGTGGATATCGATATGCGCCATATGCACTCTCTTATCCTTATCTATTATCTGTACCTTCGGATCTTTATATTTCTTTTTGATACGCTTATCCAGTTCCTTGATAATGGGTACCAGCTGGGGCACTACTTTCTCCAGATAAGCTAAAGGCCATTTTTCAAGCGCTTCCGCAAGTATGGTGTGGTTTGTGTAAGCGCAGGTCTTACTCACCACCTCGATAGCTTCATCCATGGTAAACGCCTTATCGTTCACAAGGATACGGATAAGCTCCGGTATTATCATGGTTGGATGAGTATCGTTGATCTGTATCACTGCATGCTCATTCAGTTTTCTCAGATCGTAATCATGGGATTTCATTTCCGAAAGTATCAGCTGTGCCGCATTGCTCACCATGAAATACTGCTGATAGATACGCAGGAGATTACCTGCTTCATCGGAATCATCGGGATAAAGGAAAAGTGTAAGATTCTTTTCTATATCTTCCTTATCAAAATCGATGCCTTTCTTTACAATGCCTTCGTCCACACTCTCCAGATCAAAGAGGTGCAGCTTGTTGATGCCGTTCTCATAACCTGCCACGTCCAGATCATAAAGACGTGATGTAACTTTTTTCTTACCGAAGGATACAGTAAATTTAGTATCAGTCTTCTGCAGCCAGGATTCCTCCCCCATCCAGTCGTTCTTCTCGGCTGTCTGCAGATGATCCTTAAATACCTGCTTAAAAAGTCCCAGATGATAGCACAGTCCTACGCCTTCGCCGGGCAGGCCCAGAGTGGATATCGAATCTATAAAGCATGCCGCAAGACGACCAAGACCGCCGTTTCCCAATGAAGGTTCCGGCTCCTCGTCCTCTATACGGCTCAGATCTTTTCCTTTTTTCTTAAGCACCTCTGAAATAAGGTCGTAGATGCCCAGATTTATCAGATTATTGGAAAGCAGTTTTCCTATAAGAAATTCTGCTGAAATATAATACAGTTTCTTCTTTCCTTCAATACGGTCAGTAAACTGCAGGAGGGATTTAGTGTAACGCAGAACACACTCATAGCACTCCGCATCGCTGCATTCGCTGATAGTTTTTGAAAATCTCTCCTTTGCCAGTTCCTCGAGGCTTTCCTCCATTTTCTCTTCAAGCACCCGAAACTGCAGGCTTCTTTCCATGCTCATTTTAAGTCACTCCTTACTTTATTAATACATTAAAAGCCAATTTATGAGTTTATCACATACGTTACGTTTTCGCAAGTTTACATAAAGGGGGTCAGACCCCCTTGGGGCATTACATTATTTTACAGGCTCGATGATCCAGTTCTGTACGCCATCAGCCCCCTCAGTACACAGGGTTGTCTGCACTCCCTTTTGCGCTGTCAGCAGCCTGCCGCTTTCATAGGGCGTCTGTATGGAATAACTGCCATCCTTATTTCCCACCAGATGCCAGCTCTGGGCGTCGGCATAGCCGGTATATATCCAGAGGCCTATGGTATTTCCCTCCATATCCCATGCATTTCCCAGATCCACCAGCTTATCCGGCAGATCCACGGGACTCAGCACAAATCTCTTCTCTGATGAATAACGTATATTCCATACACAGGGGTCTGAAGATAAAGTCAGCGTAGGATCTTCCTCATTACCGCACAGATAGCCCGAACCGTCGGCTGCTTTGATGGTAAAGCTGCCCAGATTAAATACGCCGTTCTTTACCAGAGGCCACATCTTGGGGTACATACCAACATACTCCGTACCGGAACCGCCCGTATAGGGAAGCTTGCCGGTCAGCACCAGCTTATAGAATTCAAAATAGTCGTAATCATTCTCATTTGCGGTATACGGCTCATATCCCGGAGTTTCCCCCTGATAGGCATGTGTAGGGGGATAAGGGATCCCCATGATCGTTCCCAGATATTCAAGCTGATGCATCCATTCATGCACGGACACGGCTGTCGCATATAACGAAGGTATCTCCGGATCCTCAAGAGGATAAGTTCCGTCCACCGGTTTCTGCAGGTCAAAGGTAGAATACCCCATGCCGTTTTCGATACCTGCTGTTTTAAGCCCCAGCATTACGTAATTGATCCCGTAACCGTCTTTATCTTCATTACGGCTTACGTTTTCCTCGCCTGCGGTCTGAACCGTGGTGAGCACGGTATCAAATGATTTTCCGGCAGCATAGCTGTCAATAACAGGCTGCACCGTCTTCTGGTTAAGATACAGCCAGTCCGCACCTTCCCACTGTGTGAGCGGCGTGGCGTCATCAACAAAGTGCAGTTCAACGCTTATATCAATATTATGATCTGTGATGCTTTCAAGCGATTTTTCATAGTTCAGCGTAACAGCTTCCAGGTACTCCCTGTCAAAATCCGTCATCTGAAAATCCAGATCCTCATAGGTTACATGTGTGAACCCAAGCCACAGTACGTTATACTTAACCGGCTCATCAAGAGGAGTATAATCCCCGGCATTATACTGTTCCAGCGCCTCTGCTATCATAGTGTCCGCATCGGCTGCAGCAGACGCAAAATAGGATATATCCTCAGACTCCTCTGCTGCGGTTTCCTCATTACCGCTGTTTTCCTCCGGTTTGTCCCCGCTGTTATCATCCGTGCTGCCGGCTGCGGGGGTATCTTCCGTTTCCTCCGTAACAGGCGCCTCATTCCCGTCCTCTTTGGATGCACACGCAGTCAGAAGCATAGCCGCACAAAGAGACAGTCCCATCAGACATTTAATACTTTTTCTTTTCATAGCCACCTTTCACCTTTCTTTTTTTTCACGAGCTACGATTTTACAGAGCATAAACGGTGTTGTCAACATCAGGCCAAACGGTTATAATATCACTGTCCGAAAATAATGAGAATGATCAGGGAGAATAAATGATCCTATGAAGTTTAAACGTGTTATATCTTTAATACTGGTCTCGGCTCTTGCCCTTAGCGCCTGCTCCAAAGGCGGGGACAAACCATCCGGGGAAACCGTCGTGATCGATGGCGACAGCTCTGCCGTTGAATTATCTCCTGTAGAGAATAATGTACCGACAGCTACGCCCACCATTCCGGAGCCCCCCAACGAAAAAGATATAGAGTACGCTAAATGGATACAGACAGTACTGCTCATGGCCCCTCACAGCGAGGTGGACGGGCTTTTTGTCCATATGGATCCCGAATCCCTGGAATATTTATCCGGCATAGTTGGTGAACGTATCGAGCTGACTGCCCAGGATACACAGCAGAATCTCTTTTACAGATATATAGCATTTACCCTTGGAGTCTCCTCTTTTTCGGAACTGTCCGAACAGATCGATTCCCCAAGGGCAAGCGGTAAGATCTATTTTACTTTAACTTATTCCTTCGATGATCCCAGACGGCGCATGGTCGTGGAATTCGACGGTACAAATACCAAAGTCAGATAACTATACTCTAATTCCGGTCTGATGCCGCATCATCCTGCTGAGGCAGATCTTCCTGCTGCGGCGTCTCCTGTGCGGGTGCGCTCTGGTTCGACATAGCCGCTCCGCCTATCTCCCTTATCATACGGAACAATTCTATATCGTTTGCTGTAAGTTTCATATTGCTCTCGAGCACCTGGCCTTCGGGAGTAGTCACCTTCATCTCGACTATGGTCCCTTCCCTGGCTCCTGCGGCGCTCACGGCCTTCATAAAAGGGAACAGCTTGGGATGTTCTTCTCCCAGCTTGCCAAGTCCCGCTTTTACTTTAAAAAAATCGAAAGGATTTATCATTGTTCTCTTTTGCCCTCCTCGCAGTATATCTCCTTTTGTTTGTCCAGCCTCTTCTCGTATTCATATACCGGAAGCGGTTTATCGAAATAAAAACCCTGTGCCAGATAACATTTGTTTTCTATCAGCAGATCCACATGTTCTTTGGTCTCTACGCCTTCCATGATACATTCCAGTCCCATATCCCTGGCCAGAGCGATCACATGGCGCAGCATTATATTATCGCTGGTAAAAGCACTCTGCGCCATCAGCGGCAGGAAAGCTTTATCCAGCTTAAGAACATTCCAGGATATCTCCTTGATAAGATTAAGTGATGAATAGCCCGTTCCGAAATCATCCACCGAGGTGCATATGCCATGCTCCTGCAGGGAGTTTACGACTCTCTTAAGATCTGCAAATTCCACCTCCGTGGTAGTCTCGGTAAGCTCTATCTCTAACAGCTCATGCGGTACATAATTCCTGTCGATTATGTCTATGATATGCTCCACCAGGTCCATATCTCCCAGATGTCTTCTGGAGAGATTGACGGATACTCTCACAGGTTTCCTGCCCTGATCCAGCCAGCGCCTGATATCGCAGCATACATGCTCCAGCATATAAAAATCCAGCAGGCAGATGTTCATGCTCTGCTCCAGCACCGGGATAAATGCTCCGGGCAGGAGAACCTCTCCGTCCTTGACCCAGCGGCACAGTGCTTCCGCACCTGCCATAGTGTAGTCAGTGATATTGACCTTGGGCTGGTAATAAACCTTGAATTCATTTCTTACCAGAGCATCGGGGAACTGCCTTTCTATACGCTTCTGCTCTGTCTGCTTTTCCTGCAGCGCTGCACTGTAAAAGATCTCCATTGTATCATGGACACGTCTTGCCACATTGACAGCCATGGTCACCCTGTCCATCAGGTCATCCTTATGTCTGAGCTCATCTAAATCCTCGGGCAGGTAATACCCTGCCACTGCACTGATATTTACTCTCTCTCCGGTATCATCATTATAAACGATACCTGTGCCGGACAGATGTGTCCTGACTATATCCAGATCACTTTTTCTGAATACGCCCACAAAATTATCGCCACCCATGCGGCCTATAGCCCCGGGCGGTTTCAGCTTGCCTTCCAGCTGCTGTACAAAACGGGACATGACCATGGTACCGGCTTCCCTGCCAACCCTGGTGTTTACAAGAGAGAAGCCCTTCAGGTTAAAGCATACCAGGCCGTAATCGCAGATCTCCTTCTTAAACAGAAGCTGTGCCGCCAGACGCATTATATAGAGCATATTACGTGTATTTAACTGGAAATCGGTATAGGTACGTTCCTCAACCAGATTGATCAGACGCACACGCCCATGGAAAGAAAAGATAACTTTCTCGACCGTATGCAGTTTTTCCAGATCTTCCGCATCCCATTCGGCCTTGTCTCTGTCAGCGTAAAAACTGTAGATCATAATACTGCCGCCGGGATTCATCTCCCTGCTGACATAAGGCCTGTTCATATCAGGGCTGCCTTCTGAGAATAGCTGTGTTTCACGGCCGGATCTTTCAGCCTCCGCCCGCTCATTGGGGTAGAATACCCAGCAGAATTTAGCCACATGCAGAACATTAAGCATGGGCCTTAATATATCCAGCACAACAGGCCTGTCCCAGCTCCTGAGGGTTTCAAGCCCAAGCAGCATCTCATCCAAAACCCTGTTGTATTCCTGAATGTCTATGGTCATATAATGTTTCCTTTTATAAAAGATCCTTCGCTTACGCTCAGGATGACACGCCTGCACGTTATCGCTCAGGATGACACGCCTGCACGTTTTAGCTCAGGATGACAAGCCTGTAACACTTTCTATAATTCTACTACTTCACACTGTCTGCGTCAAAAAATCTTGCAAGTCTCCCAAGACCTTCCATAAGGGTTGCCCTGCTGCAGCCCAGGTTCAGGCGAAGGAACTCTTCCCCGCCCTTGCCGTATATCTTTCCGTCGGATAAAAACAGTCCGGCTTCATCCCTGATCTCACGCCAGAGACCTGCCTTCGGCATCCTTAGCCAGCAAAGATAGGTGGCGTCGGAATGGACAGCCTTTATCTGCGGGATATGCTCTGCGATGTATTCCTCCGCTATGCGCCTGTTTTCAAATACATAGGCGCACATCTCATCCAGCCATTTCCCGCCCCTGTTAAAAGCTGCTGCTGCCGCCACGCAGGCAAAGGTATTGGGTTCTGCCGCCTCATCAGTATTAAGGGCGCGCCACATTTTATGACGCAGCACTTTATTCTCCGAATATACTGCCGCCGTATGAATGCCGGCTATATTAAACGCCTTTGTGGGAGCTATCGCGCATATGCCCACTTCCCTGCAATCCTCCGATGCGGAAAGGAACGGAACATAGCTCTTTCCCGGGCGCGTTATATCGCAGTGTATCTCATCCGAAAGAACAATAACGGAATGCTTCTTTGCAAGCCTTCCGACCTCTGCAAGTCCCCCCCCGGTCCAGATCCTTCCGCCGGGATTCTGCGGATTACAGAGCAGCATCAGACTCACCTGCGGATCCGAAAGGTCTTTTTCGAGCTGCTGCATATCCATGCTGTAACCCTCGCCGTCAAAAACAAGGGGGCTCTCTAAAGCCGTACAGCCGTTA
>CAMVRS010000117.1 GCA_947169935.1 uncultured Lachnospiraceae bacterium | reverse complement strand
TTTTACAGATACAATTCAATCTGCGAGCCCGACGTGATAACTGCATTCCGAAAACTGGGGCTTACAGTTGTTGAAGAAAGCACCCAGATGACGGAGAAAAAGACCACTGCTTCGCAGACAGTGGAGGCTGTAGGCAGGCTGCTGATGGAGCACAGGTTCCTGTTTGTTTTCTCAATCAATTTTTTTCCGGCTCTTTCGGAAGTGTGCGAGATAGCGCAGGTTCCTTATGTCTGCTGGACGGTGGATGTACCGGTGCTGGAGCTGTTTTCGCCGGCGCTTAAGAATAAGTGCAACAGAGTATTCATGTTTGACAGGGCTCAGTATGAATATTTTAAGGACAGGAATCCCGAAGGGATATTTCATCTGCCACTGGCAACAAATACGGAGCGCTGGGATTCCGTTATCGGCAGGGCCTCCGATACGGATCTGAAGAAATATGCCTCTGACATTTCTTTCGTGGGATCTTTATACAGTGAGAAGAATCCCTATAAAAAAATACAGGGGATCAGTGAATATACCAAAGGCTATATTCAGGGACTTATCGAAGCGCAGCTCCAGGTTTATGGAGTGAACTTTATAGAGAGCATGCTGACGGATAAGATCATGAAGGAGCTGGAGCCGCTGGTGCCGGATCTGCATCAGCCTTTATGTGAAGGCAATGAGGCGGCGCAGAAGTATCACATCGCCAATTCCTTTATCGGATCGGAGATAGCGGAAACGGAGCGTATACGCCTTCTGAATGCGCTTTCCGAATACTATGATGTGGATCTTTATACCTTTAGCGACACTTCGCAGCTTCCCAAGGTGCATGTGCATGATAAAGGCGTAAAGACACTGACGGAAATGCCGCTGGTATTCAACCAAAGCCGTATCAATCTGAATATAACCATGAGACCCATAGCCACGGGACTTTCATTGCGCCTCTTTGATGTCTGCGGCTGCGGAGGCTTCCTTCTGACCAACTGGCAGGAGGAGCTGCCTGAGATTTATGAGCCGGGAACGGAAGCGGAATACTTCGGATCCGTTGACGAGCTGCTGGATAAAGCAGGTTACTATCTGGAGCATGAGGATGAGAGGGCTGCTATAGCCCGTGCAGGGTATGAACGTACCAAGGCATGTCATACCTATGATATACGTATAGCTGAGATGATACGCGTGGTGAATGGGACACTATAATAAAAATTCCTTCTAGCCAAATTTATTCTGAGGTGGTATAATACACAACCATGAGTGCGAAAATTAAGAATAAGAAAAAAACAGAAACATTGACCACGGCCCAGAGCCTGTCAGATTATTTTGTAAAGGGGATAATGCTGGTATATGTATTCTTTATGCTGGTGCTCTACCCCCTGCTGTACCATGATAAGTACTTCGACATGGGCGCAGCAAAATACGCCATCTTTAAGTGGGGCAGTATAATAGGTTTAAGCCTGATGACCATAATGTGGGGAATCTGGCTCTTATCTTTTAAGGATAAGATAAAGCCTCTGCAGGAGATAAAAACCTCCAGCATCACGGACTGGTTTGCGCTGGGCTTTCTGCTGATATCCATTCTTTCCTTTGTATTTGCGCCAAATAAGACCATGGCGCTGTGGGGGTATGACGGATGGTTCATGGGTGTTATGAGCCAGCTGTTCTTTGTGCTGGCATATTTCTATGTATCGCGTTTCTGGGGCTACAGTAAGGCAACCATTGTCTGTATGGTGGGTGCGGCAACGATCTGCTACCAGATAGGCATACTGCAGCGTTTTGGTTTTAACCCTCTGGGACTTTATGACGGAGTGGGAGAGGCGGATATAGAGAAGTTCCTTTCCACCCTGGGACAGACTTCCTGGTATTCATCCTACGCTATACTTATCGTACCTTTTGGCATGTATTTCTACTGGACAGCGGAAAAGACCTGGGTGCGTGTTCTTTCAGGCATATTCACAGCACTGGGCTTTGGCATGCTCTGTACTACCAACAGCGACTCCGCATACGTCGCTATGGTGCTGATCCTTATGGTATTCTTCAGATACGCACTGGATGACAATGAGAAGATGAAGCGTTTCCTGGAGATCAGCATAATCGGCATATTCTCAATGCGTGTGATAGGCTGGATGTACGCCCTGTTCCCGGAGAGACAGCGTACCTATATCACCGGCGAAGAAAAGATATCGAAGTTTGTTTGTAACTCCACAGCCATGCTGATACTGCTGATCGCGCTTATGGCTGTGTACGCCCTTTTCTGGGTGATAACCCAGAAGCCTAAAGATAAGGACAAGACAGCCTTTGACATAAGCAGATACGGAAAGTGGATATGGCGTGTTACTGTCGTGGCTGCTGTTCTGGTGATAGTGGGAGTGATTGCGGCTGTTGTGCTGGTAACGACCGAAAAAGTACCCGCAGCGCTTAAGGCGTTGAACAATGTGGATTTCTTCCACTTCGACATGGCCTGGGGTAACCACAGAGGATTTAACTGGCGCGCTTCATGGGCGGCGTTTACCCATGCAAATCTCAAGGACCTGCTGATAGGCGTTGGTCCGGATTGCTTCGCGGAAGCAATGAACAAGTATTATGCACAGGAGGTGGCTGAATACTGGCACGGCCTGCAGCTGGCCTGCGCTCATAATGAATGGCTTAATATGCTGGTTACGGAAGGCTTCCTGGGCCTGGCTGCATATCTGGGCATATTTATATCTTCCATGGCACGCGCAGCTAAACATGTTAAGGATGAGCCTGTGCTGATAGCGCTTATCGCCGGCATCCTGGCTTATATAGGACATAATGTTTTTTGCTATCAGCAGTGCATCTGTACTCCCGTTGTGTTCATCTTTATCGGCATCGTGGAGGTTATCCTGCGTTCTAAGCGCAGCAAAGAAGCATGATAAGCGTATCGCTCTGCATGATAGTTAAAAACGAGGAGCGCGTTCTGGCACGCTGTCTGGACAGCTTTGCTCCGCTTGTGGATGAGATAGTGATAGTGGATACCGGCTCGACAGACGGCACAAAGGCTGTTGCTGCGCGTTATACCGATAAGATCTACGATTTTTCCTGGATCGGCGATTTCGCCGCTGCCAGGAATTTTGCTTTTTCAAAGACGAGCTGTGATTACATTTATTCGGCTGATGCCGATGAGATGATAGACGAGGAGAATGCAAAGCTTTTCCTGGCTCTTAAGGAAGTGATGGATCCTCAGGTAGAGATGGTCCAGATGTGGTATGTTAACCGTCATGACCTGCGCACTACCGATAATTTTGAAAAAGATCTGCGGCCCAAGCTTTTTAAACGGCTTCGCAGCTTCGTCTGGATAGACCCGGTGCATGAATCTGTGCGTCTGGATCCCCTTGTTTTTGACAGCGATATAGAGATACTGCATATGCCGGAAAACTCACATTCCGGCAGGGATTTTAAGATATTCGTAAACAGGCTCAGGGCCGGAGATAAGCTTTCCGCAAAGCTGATGCATATGTATGCGACGGAGCTTTTCCTTGCCGGTACGGACAGTGATTTCTATGAGGCGGCGCCGCACTTTGAGAACCGCATATATGATGCGTCGTGCGATGAGGACGGCCGCATGGAAGCCTATTGTGTGCTGGCACGCGCTGCCAGACTTAAGGGGGAAGTGAACGCTTTCTTTAAGTGGTGCCTTAAGAATATCAGCATCAGGCCCTGCGCGGAGATCTGCTGCGAACTGGGACACTATTATTTTGATGCAAAGGATTATGAGGAAGCCAGCGTCTGGTTTATCAACGCACATCACGAGACGGAAGCGATACTCAAGGCGGATGCCGCAGGAAAGGAGCCGGTCTCCATGCTGGCTGCCTGCTATGAGAAGATGGCGGGAGAGCATCCGGAGATGAAGGAAGCCTTCCTTAAGATGGCGGTAAGCTACAAGGCTATGCTGAATGAGATGAAAAACCTTGTGTCATCCTGAGCGGAGCGAAGGATCTTATAAGGGTATAAATTTTTAACGATGTTATGCCGATATAACTTCTGGTATGGATAACGCAAACAGCATTCAAAATTTCAGGATAAGCAGACTCTATGAGAGTTTTGTGCCGGCTGCGGGTGGCGCAGGACGGTACTTTTTTATGCTCGATATCGCTTCGGATGTGGCCAGATGGTCGCCGGAGGCGGTGGCGGCATTCGGTCTGCCGGGGGAATTTGTTAAAAACAATACGCAGATGCTGCATCAGATCCTGGCAAAAGAAGATGCTGCGTCTTTTGAGGCGGACATGGACAGGGTGCGCCTGCGCAGCGTTGAGAAAAAAGAGACTGTCTGGAATATGAAGAATGCGTCGGGAGAGTATGCTCCCTGCACGGTCAAGTATTTCACCGTGCGTGATTATGCCGGCGTACCGGCTTATCTGGCGGCTGCCATATCCGGCGGCGGCGTCCAGCAGCATACGGATCCAACCACATCCCTTCCTGACCAGCTGGGCTTTCTGGATCATCTCCGCCGCATCCTGCGGGAGGGCGGGAAGGCAGTGATCCTTCTGATAGGCACGGCGGATTTTATGGAGATCAATTCCCTTTACGGATATAACTTCGGAAACCGTGTGCTGATCGCGCTGGCGGAAAACTTAAAACGTCTTGCCGGCGACCGGGGCAAGCTGTTCCGCGGAGAGGGCACGATGCTTTTTTTCTGCACCGAGCAGATGACGGTGGATGAGGTCTGCCGCATCTACCGTGAACAGAAGAATTATGCGGCCAGGACACTTAGCGTTGATGATACCCGCGTGAGCGTGCATCTGAGCGCCGGGGTTGTAAGGGCGGATAAAGTTGATATAGATGTTCATTCCATTCTGGCCTGTGCGCGTTATGCGCGTAATAAGTCTGAGACGGAAGAGGACGGGGCGCCCGTTGTGCTTGAGAATGATTACCCCGACCGTAACCAGGCTACGCTGGAGCTGGTTAACGCCATCCGCGGTGATGTGGAATCGGGCTGTAAGAATTTCTCTCTTCATTATCAGCCTACGATACGCGTGGAAGACGGAAAGATCATAGGGTGTGAGGCATTCCTGCGCTGGGAATGTGAGAAGTACGGGGATATCTCTCCTGCGGACTTCCTGCTTTGGCTGGAGGATGACAGGTCGTTTGCGGTGCTGGGGAACTGGATACTGGAGCATGCCGTACGCGAAGGAAAGCAGCTGCTTAAATATGCGCCGGATCTGGTGATCAATGTTAACCTGGCTCATAGGCAGCTGGAGCAGCCCAGATTCCATCAGATACTGCTGAGCACTCTGAAACAGAACGATCTGAACGGCAGGAATCTCTGTGTGGAGCTGACGGACCGCTGCCGAAATATGGATCCCAAATTCCTTTTGAATGAAGTGATGTTCCTTAAATCCTGCGGGATACATGTGGCGCTGGACGGCTCCTGCCTGATGGATCTGCGGCTGCTGCGCAATCTTCCCGTGGATATATTAAAGGTGGGACGTGATCTGACCCGCAGTCTTAAACAGAACGAAAAGGACAGAGCGCTGCTTTCGGCTTTTGGCATGTATGCGGAAAAGACGGATATCAAGCTTTATGCGGAGGGCGTGGAAGACGCCCATACACTGGAACTGATAAGACAGGCCGGCGTCTATGCTTTTCAGGGCTATTATGTGTCGCAACCGGTGCCTTTTGAGGCGTTTTTGGCTTCGTTAAAACCTTCACAGGAGTGAACGGTTAACATAACTGCAAAAGTTTTGCCATCCTGAGCGAAGCGAAGGATCTTTTTCACATTTTTAATGAAAATATCGTCAAAAAGCCTTGAAATACAGGCTTTTTTGTGATACTATGATTCTAACTATAAATGGGATTACTGTACCCGTTTTACAGCCGGATATGAGCCGCAAGGGATGCGGCGGAGGCTGGAAATAAACGATCACGGAAGAAAGGAGGGTACATTATGGCAACGATAAATAACAATGTTTTAAGTAACGTCTATAATTATTATCAGGCCGATCTGGTACCCAGGTCTTCCAATCGTTTTGATTCGCATAAAAAGAAGGATCTTCAGGATATTTACAGGTCTATAGTCAAGCTCAGCAAGGATGAGCCTGTCTTTCTGCTCGACCGTTCAAAAGAAATAGAAGAATATACCATCCACATGAAGGAGAGCGCGTTGCGCTTCCAGAAGAACGTGGCTGCTATCGGCGGTGCGGAAAGCGAGGATATGTTTGACCAGAAGACGGCATTCTCTTCGGACGACAGTATCGTTGAGATAAAGGGCTATCCGGATGTTGACAAGGGGACCGATACGCAGGAACCCGTCACCATGCAGGTGCGCCAGCTGGCAAAGCCTCAGGAGAATGCAGGCAAATTCCTGCCGGATGACAGAGTGGATCTGCCGGAAGGGAATTATTCCTTTGACGTATCCACGCAGAATTCAAACTATGAGCTGCAGTTTACCGTATCTTCAACGGATACGAATAAAGATATACAGAACCGCCTTTCAAGGCTGATAAATAACTTTAAACTGGGACTCCATGCAGAAGTGGAGGATGACGGCTACGGCAACACAGCGCTGATGATCCGTTCAAAGAGCGTTGGTGATAAGGGCGAGAACGGACACTTCTCCATATCGGATGAGGAGACCAGCCAGCAGAGCGGTATAGTTGATTATCTGGGGATCCGTAACTGCACGGATCCGGGCAGTGATGCTATATATTCCGTTAACGGGGAATTCTTTACTTCCCACAGCAACGATATCCATCTGGAATCGGGCTTTGAGGTGCTGCTCAAAGAAGAGGCGCCGGGACATGATGTGACCATAGGCTACAAGCCGGACGTGGAATCCATGAAGGATAATATCGTATCCCTTGCGGGCTCTTACAATGATTTTATCCGCGCTACTGCTGAGTATGTTGACAAGCAGCCCAGGACCGGTCTGCTGGTCGGCGAGATGAAGAAGAACAGCGCATACTATACGGGAAGCCTCGAGAAGTTAGGCGTGGTGCAGAAAGAGGACGGCACGCTGGATGTTGACGAAGAGACCCTTGCCAGGAGTCTGAGCGAAGGCGGCGGTGAGGAAGAGCTGGGCGCTCTTAAAGATTTTGCGCGTTTTGCAATGCGCAAGGCAAACCAGGTGCAGCTCAATCCCATGGATTATGTGGATAAGAGGATAGTTGCTTATAAGGATCCGACTACCGCGCACTATGCTAATCCGTATGTGACAAGCGCGTACAGTGGTATGCTTTTCAATGGGTACATGTAATACAATATTTATAATATAGTATTAAGTTTCTATACAATATTTAGTAATTAACCTGCTTGCATGACAGCAGGTTTTGTTTTATAATATTTCCATTGGAGATATGAGATGGTATATAAAGCAAAAATAGATACTGCTTATTATTGCGACCTGAATGGGCGATATACTCCCGATGGGATAGCCAGACTGCGCAGGGATACGGAGAACGCATTTACGGAACTGGCGGAAATGCGGCCTTCCGTAACAGCCGGAGTATGCGTATATAAAGGCAGGATCAACGAAAAGCTTCAGGAACGCAGCAGGGAAGCTTATAATGATATAGTAGCTGTTATCGGAGAATCCGCATACAGCGGTACCGCGCGTTATGATGAAGAACTGACGCGCTTTGCCTGCACGGCGTCAATCTACCGTCTTGAAGAAGGCGCTGTCGAAAAAACCATCTACGATCATATCCAGTACATCGATGATTTTATGGAAATCTATAACGAGATGTTATATCTCTTCAGGCGCATCCTTTTTGGCATGCCTCATGATGAAGGACTGCAGTATATAGAGGACCGCAAAATATCAGTTTTCGCTGTGGAGCAGATGCTGCATGATATGCCGATAGGCGGCAAAGGTGAAGTGTCAGCCTCACTGGCGGGTTTTTACAGGAGCTTGGGGATGGTAAAGGAAGCGGAGTACCTGCGCCGGACTACGGAGGCGCAGCATGGATGATAAGAAGTTCTGCTTTATAGTGTGCGTTTCCGATGAGCGCGCCTATAAGGAATGTTCTTTTTATATAAGTCATCTGCGCATACCCAACGGTTATACGGCGGAAATGCTTCCGGTAAAAGATGCAAAGAGCATGGCATCGGGCTATAACAAAGCCATGAACGCCACCAATGCCAGATACAAGATCTATCTTCATCAGGATTGTTTTATCTTGAATCCCAACATGTTGAACGACGTGCTCAGGATCTTCTTTTTTGATCCCAATATAGGCATGATAGGAGTGATGGGAACCCCGAGGATATCTCCTGACGGTGTCCCTGAGAATGCACCGCAGATCGGTAATGTATACAGCCCCGATCAGGGACATGAGAATTATGCCAAGTATGAATACTGCATAGATGAAGGCCTCTATGACTGCGATTTTATAAACGGCATGATGATGATAACCGACCGCGATATTCCCTGGCGTGATGATCTTTTTGACGGCTGGGATTTTTATGATGCTTCCCAGAGCATGGAGTTTCTGAGGAAAGGCTACCGTGTCGTGGTGCCCGAGCAGCGCCTGCCCTGGTGCGCCCACGAGGAGAATCTGATGAACCGCTGGGCTTATGATAAGTACAGGAAGATATTTATCAGGGAGTATCTGCCGTAAAAAAAGATCCTTCGCTGCGCTCAGGAAAGTCACAAGAAGGGGCCCGCCTTTTGGTATTAGGAGGGACCCGCAGCGCGGGAGGTGCCTGATGCCGATTAAAAGGCGGGAAGATCGTCTTGTGACCCGGGTGAAGCGGGGATGATATAGTTCTAAAAAAAAGTAGTTGACGCGACCGTACTGTTATGTTATAGTATGCAGGCGAGAGCAGAGAACTCTTTTTTTTATGTGTTTTTTAACGCACAGTGCAATGAGAATGGAGGAATGAAAGATGCGTACTAGGATCACGCTGGCTTGCGAAAGCTGCAAGCGCCGTAACTACAACCTTACCAAGGATAAGAAGACTCATCCTGATCGTATGGAGACAAAGAAATACTGCAGATTCTGCAAGTCACATACCTTACACAAAGAAACCAAGTAAATTGGGGAGGTAAAGCTATGGCTAGCGCAGAAGGCAAAAAAGCAAAAAAGCCCAGCTTTTTTAAAGGTGTAAAGACCGAGTATAAGAAGATCACATGGCCGGATAAGCTGGATCTTACAAAGCAGACGGTGGCTGTGGTTGTTATAACCGCAATCCTTTCGGTCCTGATCGCTGTATTTGATTTCGTTATCAAGTATGGTGTTGACTGGCTGACAACTGTTAAATTCTGATGAGGTAGATCATGGCAGATTTGAAAGTAGGCGTAAAACGCACACAGGAGCTGGCAGCTATACTGGCAGCATCCGATGAGGAAGATGAGATCTTCAAGCCCACCCGTACCATGAGCGACGAGGAGCTGCGTGCTTCTGCTGAAGAATATGATATCGGGCAGAGTGATAACAAGTCCGGCCGCGGAATGGGCTGGTATGTTGTACATACTTATTCGGGCTACGAGAAGAAAGTTAAGCTCAATATCGAGAAGGCTATCGAAAACCGCCATCTTGAGAACAAGATCCTTGAGGTTAAGGTTCCCATGCAGGATGTCATGGAGATCCGCTCAAACGGCAAAAAGAACGTGCAGAAGAAAGTCCTGCCCGGCTATGTGCTGATCCATATGGATGCGGATGATAATGACGCCTGGTATGTGGTGCGTAACACCCGCGGTGTTACGGGCTTTGTGGGACCCGGAAGCAAGCCGGTACCTCTTGATGAATACGAGATCGGAAAGATCGATCAGGAAAAGATCTCACGTGCGGAATTTGCCCTGGGAGATACCATTCAGGTTATCGACGGCGCTTGGCGCGATACCATCGGCAATGTGGCACGTATCGATGAGAACAAGCAGACCGTTACCATCATGGTCGAAATGTTCGGACGCGAGACTCCCGTGGAGATCGCATTCTACCAGATAAAGAAGGTAGACTAAAGAAGGGCCTTGGAAGCGGCGTTTTCGGATGCCGTTTCTTAGTGGGAGCAGGAATAAACCTGCGCCAAACCACAATATATAAAGGAGGAAGCCAAAATGGCAAAGAAAGTAGAAGGCTACATCAAGTTACAGATTCCCGCCGGAAAAGCAACACCGGCACCGCCCGTTGGTCCTGCACTGGGTCAGCACGGCGTTAACATCGTTGAATTCACAAAGCAGTTCAACGCACAGACCGCAGACAAAGGCGATCTGATCATCCCCGTGGTGATCACCGTATACGCAGACAGGAGCTTCTCATTTGTTACCAAGACTCCCCCTGCACCCGTTCTTATCAAGAAAGCGTGCAACTTAAAGTCTGCATCAGCAACACCCAATAAGACTAAGGTAGCAACTATCTCCAAGGAAAAGGTTAAAGAGATCGCAGAGCTTAAGATGCCGGATCTCAACGCTGCATCCTTAGAGGCAGCTATGTCCATGATCGCAGGAACCTGCCGCAGCATGGGCGTTACCGTGGAAGAGTAAGGAGGGTAGAGCGATGAAGCATGGTAAGAAATATAATGAAGCTTTAAAGCAGTACGACAAGACAACACAGTATGATCTTGCCGAAGCTGTAAGTGTTGTAAAGAAGACCGCTACGGCTAAGTTTGACGAGACCGTAGAGGTTCACATCAGAACCGGCTGTGACGGACGTCATGCAGAGCAGCAGATCCGCGGCGCTGTTGTACTTCCTAACGGAACCGGTAAGACCGTTCGTGTGCTGGTATTTGCAAAGGGCGATAAGATCTCTGAGGCAGAGGCTGCAGGTGCAGATCATGTTGGCGGAGAGGAGCTGATCCCCAAGATCCAGAACGAAGGCTGGCTTGACTTTGACGTTGTAGTTGCAACTCCCGACATGATGGGTGTTGTAGGTCGTTTAGGTAAGGTACTAGGCCCTAAGGGTTTAATGCCCAACCCTAAGGCAGGTACCGTTACAATGGACGTTACCAAGGCTATCAACGATATTAAAGCAGGTAAGATCGAGTACAGACTTGACAAGACCAACATCATTCACTGCCCTATCGGTAAGGCAAGCTTCACCGAGGAGCAGCTGAACGAGAACCTTACTGCTCTGATGGAAGCTATCGTTAAGGCTAAGCCCTCAACCCTTAAGGGCCAGTACTTAAAGAGCATCACCCTGGCAACCACCATGGGCCCCGGCGTGAAGATCAGTACAGCTAAGTATTAAGAAATTGTGAGGCGGCCTGTGGGCCGCCTTTTAAGATCCTTCGCTACGCTCAGGATGACAAGACGTGGTGTCATTCTGAGGAGCGCAGCGACGAAGAATCTTAAAAAAGTACTTGACAACAAATAATCACTTATGGTAATATCTTCAAGGTTTGCAAAAACCATGCCGAAGACAGCAGGTGCCGGAAGGCGTAAAGCGAAAGCTCCCTGCCGAGGAGAGAGAAGTTAATCTGAATGCTTTGATTTTCTGTTCTCCGGCATATCCGGAGATTTTTTGTCTCCAAAAATCTGTAAGGAGGAATAGAGATGGCAAAAGTAGAACTTAAAGCCCCTGTGGTAGCTGAGATCGCAGAAGTGATCAAAGATGCACAGTCCGTTCTGCTGGTAGACCACTGCGGTCTGACCGTTGACCAGGACACCAAGCTTCGTAAGCAGCTTCGTGAGGCAGGTCTGACCTACAAGGTTTACAAGAACACCATGATGCGTTTTGCATTCAAGGATACAGATTGCGAGAAACTCGATGATCTGCTGAATGGACCCAGCGCACTGGTAGTTTCCAAGACGGACGCAACAGCACCCGCAAGGGAGATCGCAAAGTTCGCAAAGACCGCTCCCAAGCTGGAATTCAAGGGCGGTATCGTTGAGGGTACATTCTATGATGCAAAGGGACTTGAGTCCGTAGCACAGGTTCCCTCAAGAGAGGAACTGCTTTCCAGACTGCTTGGCAGCATGCAGAGTCCTATCACCAATTTCGCCCGCGTGATCAAGCAGATCGCAGAAAAAGGCGGCGAAGCAGCACCTGCGGCAGCAGAAGCACCCGCAGCAGAGTAATCAACAATTATCAATGGAGGTAAATTTAAAATGGCTAAATTAAGCAAAGAAGAGATCATCGAGGCTATCAAGGAGCTCTCCGTATTAGAGCTCAATGACCTTGTAAAGGCTTGCGAAGAAGAGTTCGGCGTATCTGCAGCAGCAGGCGTTGTAGTAGCAGCTGGTCCTGCAGCAGGCGCAGCAGCTGAGGAAGAGAAGACTGAGTTCGATGTTGAGCTCACCAGCTTCGGCGAGAAGAAGATGGACGTTATCAAGGTTATCCGTACCATCACCGGTCTGGGCCTGAAGGAGTCCAAGGAACTGGTAGAGGGCGCTCCCAAGATGGTAAAGGAAGGCGCTTCCAAGGACGAAGCAAACGACATCAAGGCAAAGCTGGAAGAGGTTGGTGCAACCGTAACCCTGAAGTAATTTCGGCCTAAACAGATTTCGTTCAAGAGCGGACCAATACGGCCCGCTCTTTTTTTGCGCATGCCCCGGCATCTATGACCTTGAGCCATCACCGGAGTGCCCCGGGTCATAAAATCACCAGTGGGCTTGCCAACCAAATCCTTAGCGGTATAAATAAGTCAAAACATTTTAATAAGTACGCGCTGCAGCTACAAAGGAGTATATCCCCGCGACAAGCTGTCAGGGTTGTGGCGCTCCGTTTTAGGAGCCAGCCACGCCCTGGCAGTT
>CAMVRS010000116.1 GCA_947169935.1 uncultured Lachnospiraceae bacterium | reverse complement strand
AAAGGTGCATATTCACTGGTGATGATGTCACCTGCTAAATTACTGGGCTGCAGGGACCCGCACGGGCTGCGGCCTTTATGTATGGGAAAGACGGATGACGGCGCTTATGTGCTGGCTTCCGAAAGCTGCGCCCTTGATGCAGTGGGAGCAGCACTGATCAGGGAACTGGAGCCCGGAGAGATAGTTATAATAGATAAGGACGGCGTACGCAGCATAAAGGATCACTGCGCTAAAAAGCCCCACAGTCTGTGCGTGTTTGAATATATCTATTTTGCAAGACCCGATTCCGCGATAGAGGGCGTGAGCGTACATGAGGCGAGGCGCAGGGCAGGAGCATTCCTGGCAGAGGAACATCCCTGCGATGCGGATATGGTAATGGGCGTGCCGGATTCAGGCTTGGATGCGGCTATGGGATATGCGGAGGCTACAGGCATTCCCTACGGTATGGGACTTGTAAAGAATAAGTATATAGGCAGGACCTTCATAGCGCCGGATCAGGACAGCAGGGACAGGCTGGTAAGGCTTAAGCTGAATACCATAGATTCGGCCATAAAAGGAAAGAGGATAGTGCTGATAGATGACAGTATAGTGAGGGGAACGACCAGCGCCCGCATAGTTAAGCTGATACGGCAGGCGGGAGCTAAGGAAGTGCATATGCGTATATCTGCGCCGCCTTTCTTATTCCCCTGCTATTACGGAACGGACGTGGATTCCAAGAACAGTCTTATAGCTAACGGGCACAGCATCGAAGACATCGCAAAGATGATTGATGTTGACTCCCTGGGATTCCTTTCTGTGGAGAATGCGCTGCGTCTGGCAGGAGACAAGGCAGAAGTATGCGCCGCATGCTTTAACGGAGCGTATCCGGCAGGATCACCCCAAGTGGCAGAGAAGGAACGGTTTGAGTGAGGACGACGGGGACGGTCAGCACAACAGGTGTGTCATTCTGAGCGAAGCGAAGAATCTTATAAAGAGTATACGTATATCGTATAGGGACTCTTGGGATGTGTGTAGACCTTTGGTGAGCCAAGGCCCAGTTCGGTGGCGTTGGTGATCTCTACGCGGGAGATGATGTAGCTGCATTCCAGATCTCTGAGCGCGGACATATCGACCATCAGACGGTGGTCGTTAAAACTAATCTCCCTGGTGTGGGAATAGGTGTTTTCATCGGAGCCTGAATAAAGGCATACGCGTGCGCCCCAGTCATAGAAGTACTGTTTAAGGGAAGGCGAACCTTCAAGGGCGGGGGCGATAACTGCGCGCCAGTTGGTATTGTAGTCGATAGAGTACATACCCAGATAGCCGTCAAGGGTTGAGAAACCGTTATAATCCAGTACGCCGGGATGCAGACCGAAAGCAGCAGTCCATTCGCCTTTATAGTTCAGATCGTTCTTTATTTCGTCAAAGAGTTCCTTTGAATAGAATTCATTATAATTGAGATAGGTGGTTTCTTTTTGCTTTATCAGACGGTAGGCCTGATTGTATACGGTATAGTAAAAGTCGTTATACATCTGGGGCATGAGCATCGTGATGAGCAGGGCGGCGCAGGCTGCTATATTGGCCCAGCGCACGCTGTGCAGCTTATTAAAGCGGTAAAGCTTCACGCAGATGATAGTAAGCTCCAGATACCACAGGCAGGGATTTAAAAAGCTTGTACGGCCGAAATTGAAACCCTCCAGCTGGGGGATCAGCTTTTCTACAAGGCCGTATACCGGCTGGTAGAAATACAGGCCGTATATAAGGCTGTTGATGACTATCATGATGAATACTATATTGAGAGGATCCTTAAGGATCTTCTCTTTTTTCTTGCTGCGGATGTAACGGGCATTTACTATGATGAGCGCCGCTATGGTAACGGGCAGTATCAGATAGGTGTGGCAGTCCTGTTCATGAAAGGCAGGGGTTATAAAGGCTCCCAGGGCCGCCAGAAGGGAGTCGCCCAGGCTTAAGGAGTCGTGTACCATAATGGTACGTATCGTCACGGTATCGCCAAAGAGCATCTCTTTAAAGAGCCTGTATTCGAAGCATACTGTACCTATGCCCAGAAGGAGCAGCGCGATAAAGAGCTTAAGGGGGAATTTCTTATCTCTGATCCAAAGCACAAAGATGCTTATGGTGACCCAGGCCAGGATAAAAAAGCCATGGTAGGAAAAGTACGATAAGAAAGGATAACAGAATACGCCGAAATAGAGCGGCAGCAGCTTTTTGATACCGCCTTCTTTATGCAGGTATATACGGCGCATAAGGAAGATTATGAGCGGTATAGAGGTAAAGGCTATGCCGTATGCCGGGAAGACCGGTATGAGGCCATAAGCGCAGCCACAAAGCAGCACAGGCGCGCGGAGCTTTTCGAAGTCCTTTCCGCAGACATCCTTTGCAAGAACATAAACGGAGACGATGCCGAAGAATATCTTAAGGGCGTAGCCCGCAAAGTACGCGAATAAAGGCGGGAAGATTATAAACATCAGATTATAGAGGGATAGCTCGGTGCCGAAAAGATCCCTGGGTACTCCGTGGAGTATGGGCAGGTCTACATTATGAGCAAACCACAGACCGTTATCCTTAAGGGCCGTGAAGTGGGGGACAAACAGATCCAGATTGTCATGGACCTGTATATAGGAGTCGCCGCGGAAGATAAGGAATAAAAGGGCCTGAGCCCCTAAAATCACGGAGACAAATAATATGTACCAGTGTTTCTTGAAGTCAAATTTTGATTTTTTCATAAAAGAGATAATATACCGAAGGGGGTGGAAAGTCAAATTTATTGTAAAACAGGTAGAGGAGTGGTAGAATTCAGGTATTAAAGATTCTTCGGGCTTCGCCCTCAGAATGACAAAGTCACAAGAAGGGGCCCGCAACGCCAAGAATCTTATTTTATATCGGAGGTTAAAAAGATGACTGATTGTATTTTCTGCAAGATCGTAAATGGTGAGATACCCTCAACAAAAGTTTTTGAGGACGAAGTATCTTTTGCTTTCAGGGACATTAATCCGCAGGCGCCGGTGCATATCCTGATCGTGCCTAAAAAACATGTTGAGTCATGTGCGGTACTGGGAGCTGAAGATGAGGCGCTGGTTGGTAAGATATTTACCAATATCGCAAAGATCGCGAAGGATGAAGGCCTTGATAAGGGGTTCCGTGTTATAAGCAACAGCGGCGATGATGCCGGCCAGACCGTACACCATCTGCATTTCCATATACTGGCAGGAAAAGCGATGGGAGAGGGGCTGGTGCCGTAAGGAGCTACTTAAAGGTGCCAGTCACCATGAACAATTTGTTAACTGTCGTTAACAGTTTGTTCATGGTGACTGGCACCTTTTTTAGTCTTCGAACCAGGCGGGATCCGGCTGCCAGTTGGGGTCGGGATCGTGGTCGGGCAGGATCTCATCGTTGTTGTTATTATTATTGTTATTATTCTGCTGCTGTTGCTGTTCCTGTGCGGCTGCTTCTGCAGCGGCGGCTTCGGCGGCAGCAGCGGCAGCGGCCTCAGCTTCAAGGCGGGCAGCTTCGGCAGCGGCTTCATCTGCATAGATGCGGCGGCCGTTTTCTTCTCTTGCAAGCTCTTCATTTATTTCTTCCGTGGTCAGCAGACCTGAATTCTTCCAGGTGAAAAGATAGAAGTTTGATTTCATCATATTAAGCGCTGCGGAGTATTCCGAAGAGGTATAATCCAGCATTGCTTCAAAATATGCATCCAGTTCCTTTTCGCTGAATTCGCCGGCAGCGTCTGTCCAGGTCTTCTTACCGGTGGTCTTATCGTAAGTAACATACTCGGTAAGGAAGCTTCCGTTATAGAGTCTTGCGCGGTGGATGCCGTCGGAGAATACATCTGTGCCCATGTACATACGTGAATCAAATTCGATATTGAAAAGATTCAGTATGGTGGGCAGGATATCCACGTTGCAGCAATAGGTATCACATTCAAGAGGCTCCTCTAGACCTGCGTTGTAGATGATGCAGGTGGAGTGGTTCTTTTCGATGGGATCTAATGTGCCGCCGTTAAGTTCGGTGCAGGCCGGATCGGAAAGGTAATAAGGGAAGTGGTCTCCGATCAGGACGATGACGGTGTTATCAAGCTTATCCTCTTCTTCGAGGCGCTCAAGCAGATATTCCATAGCCAGTTCCAGCTCGTATTCACCGCAGAAGTAGCCAAGACATTCATCCATCTTAAATTTGCCATTGGCACGTGCCTTTACTTCTTCGATATTCTTGCGGTACATATAATTGCCGGAATTGTAGGGGCCGTGGCCGCTGAAAGTCATATAGTATGCGTTAAAACGGTCCTTATCGATATAATCGTCAATAGACTGCTTCATAAGCTCCAGATCCGATGCAGGCCAGGAACTGGTGAAGACCATGCCGCTGCCCAGGAACTTCATGTGGGTATAACCCAGATTGGGCCAGCTGTAGCAGCGCTTATAGTAATCGCCGTAATAGTTATGGTATGCATAGCTTTCTACGCCCTGGGTTGTGAAAAGATCACCAAGGCCGTAAGGCATGAAACTGTTTGCGGACTGGGGGAAGGAACCTACAGCCGTACCGCTCTGTGCAAAACGTGATACATCGGGCCAGAGTGAGGTGGCAAATGCAAATTCACCGTTGGTAGTGGTATTGGGGAAGCTGTTATAGAAATTCTTAAGGACAACGCCGTTATTTGCCATCTTATAGAGGGTGGGAGTGATGTCCTTATCGATTCCGTAATTGGAGAAAGCTTCCGCGCAGATATATATCAGATTATAGTCTTCAAAAAGACCTGTCTGTTCATTGGTGCGGGTAGGAACCCTTGATGCGAAATAATCACAGAGTGAAGATGTGGTCGCATCCGTGCTGATCTCTTTAAGAGCGGTAAAATCTATCTGCTCATTTTCCCAGGCGTGATCAGGAACGCGACGTACTTCAGCTTCATTTTCGGAAACAGCGGAAGCGGATACGCTGTCCTTGACCTGGGTTACAGGTGCGGGAGAGCTCTTCTTGCCAAGGTCGATGGCTGACATATCAACGGCAGCTATGGCTGTGCCGTTATCGCTGTCCGTACCAAGATAATAAGAAGATGCCTCCACTAAGGTAGTGGTAAGGGTCCCCAGCCTTAAGGAGCTGGAATCCGTATCCGAATAGGGATCTTTGAAGACATAATAAGCTGAATCACGGTCCCTGCCGCCAAGAGCCAGGCAAAGGCCGCCGATAGTCCACAGACCTAAAGCTGCAGCCAGGCATAAGGGATGGAGCCATAATTTATAAGCTCCGCCGGGCAGGAGAGCAGCATTTCCTTCCTTCTCCGAAGGCAGATGGATAAAGGAAAGTACTATGCATATGATAAGCGGTATGGTCATAAGAAGCAGGTGGGGAATGGAACGGATAAGTATGGCCTTGATGGTCCATCCGAAATTTCCCATAGCCTCACCGCCCATATTCATCAATGAAACGGATAAAAGCGAACCGGACATGCGGAAATATATAAGCTGGGCAAAGTAATAGAAGCCCAGGCAGAATATCAGCACTGCCGAGATAATTCCGTTGATACGGGGATGGTTTTTAAAGAAACCTGTAAGTGCCGTTAAGAATAACGCCTGTGCGGGTATGAAAGCCAGCAGGGGCAGATTGGCACGGGTGAAGCTGCCGGAAATATCGATACGCAGCAGCAGCTCGTAATATAGTATAGTTGCAAAAAACAATACGAAGTATACGGGGATCATACGGCTGCCTGAACGGTCGGCCCATATGAAGCCGGCGGACTTCGCAGGAGTGTCGTCAGCGGGAGCAGAGCCGTCAAAAACAGCATCTTCTTCGGGAATCGTGTCTTCTACAGGTTTTTCCTCATCGAAATACTCCGGTTCTTCCTCGTTTTCAATTTCATCCGAAATCTCATCAGAAGTCTCATCATCAGTGTCTTCCGGGGGGACAGAACCGCTGACGGATGTGATATCCTCTTCATTCCAGGAATCCACAGTAACAGTATCTGTGGCTTCGATGATGCGCGCGATCTCCAGTGCTTCGGTAGCCGAAAGATCCTCTGAAGAACGGTTACGTTTATTCAGAGGAGTAAGAAGAGTATCATCATAAGAGGAAGCAGTCTCCTCTTGAGAGGCTGCTTCTTCGTCTGCTGTATTATCTGTTTCCGGTTCCTGCTCTGCAGGGATCTCATCGATGGTAGGAAGGACCGTGGTATCCAGCAGGTCCATATCGATTATATTAAGCTCGGTTGTTTCGTCACTTGCTTTCATGATATCCTGATTCAGTATTTACGGACCAGATATTACTCTTATCTTTTGCACCGCTTAAGATGTTCTTTACAGTCTCAAAAGAGGTGCACATTGAGTGGTCCAGGTTGTTATAACGATGTTGTCCGTTTCTTCCCACACAGTAAAGGTTATCTATAGAGGAAAGATAAGCAACCAGCTCATCCATGCGCTCATAGGTATCAAAGTATGCGGGATAGGCTTTCTTAACCTTTTCCTCGTGATAATCCAGCACATCGCTCTTGCGTGCGATGATACCAAGGCGGATCATATCTTTGATGGCGAAGCGTGCGAATTCGGATTCTTCCATATTCCACCACTCGCCGCCTTCCTGACAGAAGTATTCAAGACCGATCCATACGGTATTTTCAAGATCCTTGACCATATAAGGAGACCAGTTGTTATAGATCTGGAAACGGCCCATCTCTATGCCCTTATCATGTACATAAACCCAGTTATCAGGGATTATGTTGGAGATGGTCTTCATCTTGGTCTTGTTCTTGAGCAGCAGCTTATCAACGGGGATCAGTACGCCCAGGGTGATGTAATCACGATAGGGCAGTCCCTCTGCGATCACCTGCATATCGGCGGGAACATCATTCATACCATGCACCAGATCCTTTACCGGCATGGAGGAGATGAGTATATCCGTCTCTATGGTCTTTTTACCTGTGGGGGTTTCAACCTCCACAGAGGTGATATGGTCGTTCGAGTCTTTATTTATAGCGACAACGTGATGATTTGTCAATATCTTTCCGCCTTTTTTCTTTATCTCATCGGCGGTCACATCCCAGAGCTGGCCGGGACCGAGCTTGGGATATTTGAATTCTTCGATAAGGGAAGTCTCTACTTTGCGGGCTTTGCCCTTCTTCTTGGGCAGGAGCTTTCCGAACATATCCTTTAATATAGCCATGATGGAAAGACCCTTGACACGCTGGCTGCCCCAGTCGGGCGCGATCACGGAAGGATGGCGGCCCCAGAGATTCTCTGTATAGCGTTCAAAGAACATGCTGTAGAGCTTGCGGCCAAAGCGGTTTATGTAAAAATCCTCAAGGGAGTTTTCCTTGCGTTTATGGATAAGCGTAGCAAAATAGGAGATACCGACCTGTAAGGTGGTAATGAAGCCCATATCCGCCAGGGTCTGGAATTTGAGTGATATGGGATAATCAAAGAACTTCTTATTAAAGAAGATACGGGAAACGCGGCGGCGTGTGAGCATTACGCGGTCCTCTTTGTTGGGATCGGGATTGCCCTTTACAAGGGGCACACGGACGCGCAGCTTTCTGTAATCCTTTGCACTGCGGCCCTGCATGGGGAGCATTCTGTCCCACCATTCGTTAACTTCGTCCACCTTGGAGAAGAAACGGTGACCGCCCATATCCATGCGGTTTCCTTTATAGTTAACGGTCTTGCAGATGCCGCCCATGGCTTCGCTTTCTTCAAGTACCGTTACTTCGTAATCTTCGCTTTTGTCTAATAATTCGTATGCTGCGGTGAGACCTGCGGGGCCTGCACCTATGACTACAACTTTTTTCATCAGATTGATTCTCCTGTTGTAAAGATCCATATATATGGCTTAGGATCACATGAATTAACAAAACCTTGTATATTTTATCATAACACTTTGGAAAATACAACAAGATTTGGTTTACGTAATACAGCCGGTATCGGTTTACATAAAATAGCTCCGGATGCGCTCATAAAGGAGCGGTGATGCATCTTTTATGAAAAGATAGTCCCCGTCGGAACAGAATACCCTGAGGGAATAGAAAGCAGCCTGTAAAAGCAGCAGGGCAAAGAGCCTGCGGGGGAGGCGGCTTTCCTTTGGATCGGTGATCAGCGGGATCCACAGCATAAAGGCGGCGATAAGGAAGCCGGTGGTGAAATCGCAGCTGTAGCGGTAAAGGATACCGGCGCTGTTGACGTCAAAGATCACGATGATCAGGGATGCAATGATAAAGGTTAAGCTTACGGCCTTTTCTTCGGCTTTGAGTTTTTTGAAGAAGCCGAAAGCCTGGGCGGGTATCACCAGCATCAGTGGCGTGGCGATGAACAGTCCGCCGAAGGTGAATTCCACCAGATTGCGGCCCATATAGGCGCTTTCTACTATAGAAGAAGTAAGGTAAGGAAAATCATTGGAGGTGACGGTGGGCTGCAGCAGGAAACAGTACAACCCGCGGATCAGACGGTCCATATTGAAGCCGCGGAGGTTCATATCGTTGGTGGTAAGGCTTAAGGTCGCACCGAATTCAAAGATGCTGCCAAAGCGCGCCTGATTATACCAGCAGACAGGGATGGCAACGATGACATAAGGCAGGATAAAGCATACGGTATCGATAATGCTCTTTTTGGTAAAGAGGCTGCGGCCTTTGAAACCATAGCCGCCGTCTTTTTCGCCGATGAAGAAAAGGAAAACGGCAGCGAAGGAAAAGAGAGCCATCTGCGGGCGGCAGCCTACGGCACAGGCCATGGACAGGGAGCCGAAGACCAGAAAAGGTATGCGTATGCGGCCGCTTCTGTTGGCAGCGGCAAACCACAGTCCAAGACCAAGGACGGTGAAGGCGTTGCCTGCCATTACGGGGATATTATAGATATCCGGTCTGGAGACCAGGAATATATAGTTGGCAAAAAGGCAGAAAACATAGCTCATGGCAAGATAGAGCCAGAAAGGGAAAGCCCCTTTTTTATAGCGCTTGCCCAGTTCCCAGATCAGCAGAAAAGCGCCGATGACCAGCAGGGAATAAAAGCGCCACTGGGCAAAGGTATTTGAAGGCAGCTCATCATGTATCTTATACCAGGGATAATAGAAGAGCAGCTCCGGGATGATACCGAAATAGACATAATAATGTCCGTTATAATAGGCGTAATCCATGGAGAAGGGAACGCCTTCTGCCAGGAGCGCCAGGGTGTCGTAGGGGTTTTCCTTCTCTAAAAGCTCGGGGGCTATATATTTGGAATCGATGGTGACGTGGCCTTCCTCCAGTGCCAGAGCCAGTTCCTGATACTGGGCGTGATGGTCAGGCGGATCGTTGACCAGGATCTTATTGGTGAAGGAGAGTTCGTAACCCAGATTGATCAGGAAACATACGCTGGCAGCGATGATGATGAGCTGCACTATGTCTCTGCCGTTGCAGGCAGCGGCGCTGTAACTGCCCCAGGCCAGATAAACAAGAAGGAAGGCCGCAAAGAGCAGCAATATCCTTAAAGGTTTTATCTGAAAAGGTCTGTGGAAATTAAGAAGTATGCGTCCGACGGTTACATGGGCACCTTCGGGAATGTTAAAGACGACGCAGAGTTCACGGACATTTCCATAGGAATATATATCGCCATAGCCGCTCATGGGCATGTCCCTGGCAATGGTAATATCCGCCAGCGGGTAGATATAAGCATCGCCGTCGTCGGATATTTCCACATGGGCGGTGATGGTATCGCAGCCTTCCATGCTGACGTTTTCGATCAGAACGTTATCGATGGATGTGTTCAGATCAACATGATTGGTCTCGTATTCCGCAGGACCTGATATCTCGTAAGGACCTCCCAGCTCAATGCTCTCGTTGCCGATGGTGGTGATGGAGCGGAAGTTGAAGATTATGATCTCTGCGGCAAAAGAAAAGATAAGCAGGATCAGCAGAGCAGGAAAAAGCTTCTTTATATTCTTCAGATCCGGAAGGCTTATCTTCATCTTATATTAATTCCATTTTGAGAACATGGTCTGGCGCGCACCGCGCATGGGACGTCCCTTGAGGACGTCATTCACGGCGTCCATACGAAGACCTGCATCGATAAAGTCACAGTGCTTGCAGAAAGGGAAGTTCTGGCGGCCGTCGCCTATCTTTTCACGGGCGTCGCGGTATTTTTCGCCGAACCAGATCTCCTTAAGGGTCTGGGTGCGCAGGTCGCCTAAAGTAGTGGCCTCGAAGTTATCGCAGCAGCAGAGTCCGCAGCGTCCGTCAGGGAAGATGAACAGATCCGTGAAGGGCATCAGGCAGGTCTCTTTTATCTCTGTCTGCTTTGCGGCCTTGTTGGGTGCGGAGCCGGCACGGTTGGTGAGCACCGCCTTGATATAACGCATCTGTATAAGTATTTCCACGTCCTGGAACTTTTCGGGACGGGCTTTTACATAATCAAAGATCTCCTGCACGTTCTCATGCAGCTTCATATCCTCGCAGTAGTTGTTGATTATGAGCTGGTCCACGTAAGGCACGATGGCCTTAAGGCGCTCGATATCGAGGATCAGACCGTTGGTGGACATGAAGATAAAGCTGTAGGGCAGCTTTTCACGGCAGTATTTGTGGAAGTCCACGATACGGTTGTCCAGCCAGGGTTCGTTGTTTCCGTAGAGTGTGAGATGTCCGCGGTAATCCCATTCAGCCAGCTGGTCGATTATGCTGTAGAAGAGCTCTTCATCCATGCGCTTGAAAGGACGCTTGTCACGGCCTTTGGAAGCGGCACAGAATTCGCAGCCGCTGTTGCAGCGGTTGATGGTCTCGAGATTGACGATCAGCGGATGCGGCGGCTCCGGGCAGCTGTTGAAATATTCTATATAGCACTGCTGGTTCTTGACACGGGTCTTGAACTGCAGTTTTAAATATGTCTCGGAAGAAAGATGGGGAAAACGTTTCTGCATTTCCCAGCCAAAACGTCCCATGAAATTGTGATAACGAACTGACATTTTTATTCTCCTTTTGTAGTCGGTCGAAAAACATACGTGGGTATAATAACATATTATGGTAAAAATGTAAAACTATGATACAATATATTGAAAAAAAGATTCTTCGGGCTAACGCCCTCAGAATGACAGTGAGTGTCATCCTGAGCGAAGCGAAGGATCTTGACAGAACTGACGGGTATTACAGAATGACAGGGAGGCAGGATTATGAAAAAGACCGGTATCCTGGGCGGGACTTTTGATCCCATACATAACGGGCATATGGCAATGGCAGAGCTGGCGCTGCGGCAGCTTAATCTGGATGAGCTGGTATTGCTGCCGGCGGGGAATCCGTATTTTAAGAAGGGGATAACGCCCTATGAGAACAGATACATGATGTGCTGTCTTGCGGCGGCCCAGAGCAGTTACAGGGATAATATAAGCGTCAGCCGCCTGGAAGCGGATGAGAGCAAACCTACATATACTTATGAGACCCTGGCAAAGCTTAAGGAGAGAGATCCGGAGGCGGAACTTTACTTCCTCTGCGGAGCGGATGTGCTGGAGAGCATACAGACCTGGAGGCAGCCGGAGGATATATTTGCGCTGGCAACGCTGGCTGTATTTGAAAGAGACGGATCGGAGAGTGTAAGGCTGTCCGCGGAAAAGCTTAAGGAACAGTTCCCACAGGCGGAATGTGTTTTCATCAGCGGCGATGTGCCGGACATTTCCTCAACGCTGGTGCGGGAAACCGTGAGAAGCGGGGGAATGACAGATGAGCTGGTGAGCTCCGCGGTGGGGGAATATATAAAGGAGAACGGGTTGTATGCTTGTCATCCTGAGCGAAGCGAAGGATCTTGAATGTTTACCGGTTTAGATTGAACTATATCTGAGATAAGAATTTGGAACGTACTTCTTAACAGTTTCCAGCATCCCCTCAAGTTCCTCATCGGAAAAAGACGAAAATCCTGCGGCGGTGCCTTCTTTTACGGAGATGACGCCGTCGCTTTCTTTATAGGACTGCAGGCAGTAGGCCTTTGCGCCGGAAAGCCATTGGCCGATCTCTTCCATATCGGAGATATCGTGCAGGCCTTTTACAAGGGTGGTCCGGAATTCATATTCTATGCCGCATTCCTTAATATAGCGGACAGATTCTTCGTAAGGGGACATATCGATCTCTTTAAGGCCACAGACCTGCGCATATTTGGAGGGGGCGGCTTTTATGTCCATGGCGATCATGTCGATAAGACCGGCTTCGTACAAAGCCTTTAACATGGAAGGATCGGAGCCGTTGGAATCCAGTTTGACGGGAAGGCCCAGTTCTTTGATGCGGCGGATAAAGTCAGGCAGATCCGCGTGGAGAGTGGGTTCACCGCCGGTGATACAGACGCCTTCCAGTATATTGCGCCGCTTTTTGATATGCGCCAGTACGTCTTCGATATCCTGCGGCGCTTCAAAGCATTCGGGCAGCACAAGAGAGCTGTTCTGGCAAAAGGGACAGCGCAGATTGCAGCCCCGGGTAAAGACCGTGCAGGCAAGTCTGCCGGGGTAGTCAAGCATGGTTGTGGGTAAAAAACCGCCGATGATCATAATTTATCCTTTCCGGAAAAAAGATCCTTCGCACGGGTCACAAGACGATCTTCCCACCTTTTTCCCGGCATCAGGCACCTCCCGCGTTGCGGGGCCCTCCTAATGCCAAAAGGCGGACCCCTTCTTGTGACTTTATTGTAACAGAAAATACACAAATTTTCACTTGATTTTCAATCTTTTATATGTATAATA
>CAMVRS010000115.1 GCA_947169935.1 uncultured Lachnospiraceae bacterium | reverse complement strand
TCCTGTGCGGATCCGCACCCGGCAGGGCATACGCCCATGAGCATCAGTAACAGAATTGTTATAAATTTTTTCTTCATGATCCTCTCCTTTTACGCATTACTGCGGTAAAAGGCCTTCTCAGAGCTTGATCACGAATATCATTCTATGCTATATACAAAAAACATTCAAGGGGAAAATATAAAAAAATCCCAAGCTTTTACGCCCGGGATCTTTCAGAATTTTTCCATCTGCTGCTGCATCTGCTCGGAGAGATCTTTAAGTGTCTGTTCCGGATCGGCGCCGTCCCAAACCAGTGAATATGCAAGCTCAAGCTCTACCCAGAAATTACTGAGCGTCATCAGCTTTGGAAGCACGGCGCTCTCCTGATAGATCTGGCGGACCACATCCCTGGCGCCGGCACTCTCCTCCTGAACTCCTCCCATGCAGGGCAGCTTGCCGGTACGGTCATAAAGCGTATCGGCAGATTCATATATTACGTATTCGGCAAAGAGATTTGCCTCATCGGTATACTCGGAAAATGCGTTAACCGCAACACAGCTGGTTGCTGACAGACTCTTGGCAGCATGCTCTGCGTCAACACCCGGCAGGGCAGCCACGCCGTAACCATATCTGAACTCACCGTCTTCATAAGCCTTCTCAACCGTAGGAATAGCATCTGTTGTAACAATGGCAAACAGCGTCTTTCCGTCAAGGAAATCCTGTAGCACCTTCTCGTAACTGCTCTCCTTGGAATCTATGGAGAAGAACTGGTGCAGGTTCTGATACGTGCTCATGCAGTGTATGGAATCCGGATTGCAGATATCGATCTGATCCGGATCATCGCCGCACTCACCGCCAACGTTCATGTAAGCACCTGCAAAGAAATAATTATAATAGATATCGGAAACATCCCAGACAAAGAAGTTCTCCATACCCTCGGGCGCTCCGTGTTCCATAGCAAGCTTGGTTATGTCTTCGATAGATCTGGGTATGAGTTCCTGGGTACGCTGTGCTACCGCTTCCTTCCAGCTCTCCTCTGTGTACCCTTCGGGAATACCTGCATCCGGAACATAAGTATGTCCGGCTCCCTCTTCATCCTCTTCTTCACCTTCAACAGGCTCGCTGCGCAGTTCCGCATCCGCCATCTGTGAAAGATAAGTGGAATTATATAAAAGAAATGCAGTCTCGTAATAAAAAGGATAAGCCACCCTCTGTCCTTCATAAGTCACTGCGTTCATTGCTATCTCGGGATAATTGAAACTGTTGAGGACATTCTCCGGATCCTTTATAGGCTGGGCAAGCCCCGCAAGCGCGGCCTTCTCAAGAGTATCTGTCCCGGTAATATAAAGATCCGGCATCTCCTCATTCTTAACCGAAGCATCATAGATCTCCTCGATATATTCCAGACCTGTCTTGAGTACAGGCTCAACTCTCACTCCCTCCGCATCCTGATATGCGACGGAAGCACTGTTGAGATAATCGGTAAGGCTGTCATCTGTGTACCAGAGTATGAGTGTCGGCGTCTTTGAAGGCTGCGGATCCATCCCGGGAAGAACAGCGTCTCCGGGGCGCAGGAAATAATACCACGCTCCAAGGCAGAGCGCGGACACGAGAAAAATACACAGCCATGTCTTGCGTCTTAAGTTTTTCACAGACACTCCTTAAGTATCGCAGCCATGTCATCGATCTCCTTTTTGCTTATCACTAAAGGAGGAAGGAATCGGATGATATTCGTTCCCGCATTTATAAGAACAAGTCCCTTATCAAGAGCCTTATTAATGATATCTGCTACAGGATGATCAAATTCGAGACCCTGCATCAATCCCACGCCGCGGTGGTCGATTATATCAGCATGTCCGGCCTTTATGCCTTCGAGCACTTCATAAAGATATGCACCGCTCTCACGTACATTTTCAAGAACATGCTTTTCTTCAAATATCTTAAGCACCGCGCATATCGCTGCACCTCCAAGAGGATTGCCGCCATAGGTGGTGCCGTGGTCACCGGCAACCAGTGAAGCCTGCGCCACCTTTTCCGTCATAAGGAAAGCGCCTACGGGCACACCGCAGCCCAGAGCCTTGGCAACAGTCATCACATCCGGCTTAACGCCATAACGCTGCCATGCGAAGTATTCGCCGCTGCGTCCCATGCCGCACTGTATCTCGTCAAGCATAAGAAGGATATCCCTCTCATCGCAGATCTTACGAAGCTCCTTAAGGAAAGCCTCATCAGCGGGATGTATTCCGCCTTCGCCCTGTACAGTCTCTAAAAGTATGGCAATGGTCTTATCATTAAGGCATGCCTTAACACTGTCTATATCATTGTACTCCGCAAAACGGATGTTGCCTATCATCGGCTCAAATGCATCGCGGTAAGCCCTCTTTCCTGTTACGGAAAGCGCGCCCATGGTACGTCCGTGGAAAGAATGTTCCATGGCAATGATCTCATGATCGGTACGTCCGTCCTTTAAGAAGCCGTATTTACGCGCTGTCTTTATGGCGCCCTCTACAGCCTCCGCACCGCTGTTTGTAAAGAATACGCGGTCCATGCCGGAGATCTTCTTTATGCCCTTTGCCGCCTCTATAGCCGGAACATTATAATAATAATTGGAAGTATGCAGTATCTTATCCACCTGCGCCTTAACGGCGTCATTGTATTCCTTATTGCCATAGCCCAATGCAAAAACAGCTATGCCCGATACGAAATCAAGATACTTCTTTCCCTCAATATCAAAAAGATAATTGCCCTCACCATGGTCAAAGACCACCTGATAACGGTTATATGTATGAAGGAGCGCCGCTTCGGCCTCCTCTATGTAATCGCTCATGATACCCATATTATTATCCTCCAAATACTAAGATTCTTCGTCGCTGCGCTCCTCAGAATGACACGCCGGTGGATTACAACTCCTGTTCCGCATCATCCGGCGTTATCATTGTTCCGATACCGCTTCTGGTAAAGATCTCCAGAAGCAGGCAGTGTGCCAGTCTGCCGTCAAGTATATGCACTCTCTGTACACCGCTTTCGATAGCGTCGATGCAGTTGCCCAGCTTGGGAAGCATACCGCCGCCGATTATGCCGCCGTCGATCAGCGCCTTTGCATCCTTGATCTTTATCGCAGAGATAAATGAAGACTTATCTTCAAAGTCACGGTAGAGTCCTTCAACATCCGTAAGGAATGCAAGCTTCTCCGCACCGACTGCCTTTGCTATAGCGCAGGCTGCATCATCCGCATTGATGTTGTAGCTCTCGAAGTTCTTACCTATACCGATGGGTGCCACTATGGGAAGGAAGTCCTTATCGATAAGATCAAAAAGTATCTTGGGATTGACTTCGGTGATCTGCCCGACAAAGCCTATATCCTTACCGTCGGAATATTTCTTCTCTACCTTCAAAAGTCCGCCGTCCTTACCGGATACGCCGGCCGCATGTACTCCCAGTTCTTCCACCATGGCAACCAGACGCTTGTTAACTTTATTGAGTACCATCTCGGCTACTTCCATTGTCTCTTCGTCGGTAACACGCAGGCCGTTAACGAACTCCGATTCCTTGCCGCATTTCTTAAGCCAGGCGCTTATCTCCTTGCCGCCGCCGTGAACGATGATGGGCTTGAAGCCTACCAGCTTGAGCAGAGTCACATCTTTAATGACATTTCTCTGCAGCTCGGGATCTGCCATTGCGCTGCCGCCGTATTTCACTACGATGATCCTTCGGTTATACCTCTGTATGTAAGGAAGCGCCTCTATCAGCACCTCTGCCTTTCTTAAAAGGTTATCGATATCATTGGTGTACATTTTCTATAATTCCTCCTATATTTAAGATCCTTCGCTGCGCTCAGGATGACACTCACTCAGGGTGACATGCGCTCAGGATGACACTCACTCAGGGTGACATGCGCTTAGCATCTGTAATCAGCGTTGATCTTTACATAATCGTAGCTGAGATCGCAGCCCCAGGCCTTTGCCTCGGCACTGCCCATGTGCATATCGGCCACAACCGTAACCGACTCGCTCTTTAACAGCTCTGTCGCCTCTTCCTCGCTGTAGCCGGTGCCAAGACCGTTCTCAACTATCTTCATGGTCTTTCCATCAGCCTCATAGAAGATATCAACCTTCTCAACATTTATGGATACGCCTGCATATCCCAGTGCGCAGAGGAACCGGCCGAAGTTTGAATCGTTACCGAACATAGCAGCCTTACATAAGGATGAGCCTACAACGGATTTAGCCAGAACCTTCGCGTCGGATACGCTGCGCGCGTTCTTCACATGGCAGGTAAAGAGTTTGGTCGCCCCTTCGCCGTCACCGGCCATCTGTATTGCCAGCTTCTCACTGACGTAATGAAGGCCCTCATAGAAAAGCCTGTAATCCTCGCCCTCGCTGTCGATGACGGTATTGCCCGCCTGACCGTTTGCCAGTATCACATAGGTATCGTTGGTGGAAGTATCACCATCCACGGTTATCATATTGAAGGTATCATCCACTATCGCAGAGATCGCCTTCTGTAAAAGCTTCTTTTCTATAGCGGCATCTGTCGTAACAAAGCCCAGCATGGTGCACATGTTGGGATGTATCATACCGGAGCCCTTGGTCATGGCTCCGATACGTATGGTCTTTCCATCCGTCAGCTGAACCTCTACGGCTATTTCTTTTTTATGGGTGTCGGTGGTCATGATAGCCTTTGCTGCAGCCGTTGCTGCATCTGCGGAATCCGATTTCTTTTCAAAGAGCTCAGCACAGCCTGCGCAGATCTTCGTTGCATCTATCTGCATACCGATAACGCCTGTGGATGCCACCAGCACGGAATCTTTTCTGCCGTCATAAAGAGAACTCATGGCGATCGCGGTATTTTCACACAGATCCATACCCTGCTTGCCTGTAGCGGCATTTGCTATACCGGAGTTGATGACTACGGATCTCACAAGCGACTCGCTGTGAACTATCTTTGAATCCCAGACCACGGGAGCTGCCTTCACGCTGTTGGTGGTGAAGGTGCCTGCCGTCACACAATCGGAATCGCTGTATATAAGCGCCATGTCCTCACGGCCTTTATACTTTATGCCTGCAGCATGTGATGCTGCGTAAAAACCCTTGGCTGCGGTAATACCGCCGGTTATTTCTTTCATAATGTTTTTATCCTCCTAAGATCCTTCGCTACGCTCAGGATGACATGTTATGCAGACCTTTATATCTCAAAATTATGCTCGAAGTTTTTAACGCCGGGGAAAAGCTTGTCAAACAGCCCGTCATATCTGTCGGTAGGTACGGGCATCACTATTACCGTGGGTGCCTTATACGCCGCCTTTACTGCTGATGCAAAGGCTCTTAATACTCCGGCCATCGCATATTTATCCTTTGCAAAAAGAGCCGAAACCGTCACTTCCCCGCCGGCAGTATCATCACAGACCAGATAGCCTCTGACGATGCCTTTCTTATAATAAGCAAAGGAACAGCTCTTATTCACATGAGGAGACGTGAAGCCTTCCTCCGGCATATCTCTGTGTCTCTCCGCAGTCTTTACTGCGATCTTTTTTATCTCTGTATTCGAAAGTTCCTCAAAGGAGCGCACGTGTGAATTCTTATATTTGGCAGGGAAATAGACCTTGTTCTTTAACGAGCCCACCGTAAAGTGATGGAGTCTCTCTCCCCTGTCAGTCTCCTTATACCCGCAGGCTTTCATGAAAGCCAGAAGCGTGTCCGCCTCGGCATCACCCTCACAGAATGCCAGACGCAGGGGGACTTTTCTGTCTGCCGCCACAGTCTTAAGCGCCTCCAGCAGCGCGGTACCCACGCCCATCTTTCTGTACTTGGGCGCCACATAAAAACTCAGTATATCGAAAGTCCCGTCTTCATCAACATAGCCGCTTATTGCTCCCACAGCAGTATCACCGTCAGCAGTGCCGATAGCAGCTACCGATATTCCCGCAGCCTTTGCCTCCTTAACGCTGTCGCCAAGGAATCTCTCAAAGACAGACCATGAGTCGTCTTCGATCAGCCCGGTAACTATCTCTGTTTTTTTCCTTGTAGCCATAAGAATGCTCCTTTACGCTCTGCTGCTCCTCCACTGCTCACGCTGTCTGTGATACAGGGATTTATTGGACTGGAAAAAGGGCCTGTATTTAACGCTCATAGCCCCTGCTGCCGCCTTCTTTACCGCAAGCGTTCCCAGGCTGTCTGCTGCTCCTGCCGAAAAACCGTCGGTTCCGGCATTGTCCGCCCGCAGTACCTGTTTCTTTATATCCTGAACATTTTCATTAAGCTGCAGGTCACCGGCATTTATCTGTTTCTGCTGAGATTCCTGCCTGGTCCTGAAGACCTCTTCCTGCCTGCTCTTCTGTCTCTGTAACGAAGCATTGTTACCAGCCATAAAAATACCTCCCTTTTACTGTAAAAGTACACCGGGTAAGATAATATTCAGACTATTCTACTAAAATACGAGATATTTTGCAAGCTTAAGTGATCCTCCGGAAAAAGACCAAAAAGAGGCGGTTTTTGAAAACCGCCCCCTCTTACATTCATTTCCCGGATCCGATCATTTATCGGACTTGTTGAAAGTTACGTCCATGCTCACGCCGTTAGCGTTGATGGGCAGGGTAAATGTTCCGTCCTTGAAGGTTGCCGAATAAGCAGATCCGTCATCATTCCACTGATCGAAAGAAACAGCATCGCCCTTAACTTTATAAGTACCGGTAACATCAAAATCTTCCATATCCTTAAGCGCATCATATAAAGTATCTTTCATAATTCCGACCATCTCATCAGAGAATGCCGCATAGCTTTCATAACCTGCTGCCTGGACAACAGCCTCATACTGATCCTTCTCGACGCCCTGCTGGCTCATGATCGCATCGATGATCTCGTCTGCATGAGCAGTGAACTCGCTGTCAAGTGAAGACTTAAGCAGCTCTACGTCATAATCAACAGTAAAATTACCGTCTTTGCTCAGATCCATTGAGCACTCGAAAGGAAGGGTCTTGATGAAACCCATACCCATGTTGTCAAATTCCTCATACTGTGCCTGTACATCCTCGCCGCTGATGGCAAGAAAATCACCAAGGGTATTGTTGCTGCGGTATACACCGGATACATCCTTTGCGCCGCATCCTGCCAGAAGGCTTCCGGCTACCATTACGCTTCCGATCAGATAAATAGCATTCTTTTTCATTTTTTTCTCCTTTTTACATAGGGTTACTAACAACGACTCAAAATTATACATATTTTTACCGTATTGTCAATGCAAACTAACGGCGGCCAATGGCCGCCGCTTTGTAAAAATCAGGATCTAACTGTTAAACGCCGTTATGTTTGCCTCGTTTAAGGTGAAGTCGTAGTAGTTCAGATCCTCACGTTTGGTCCAGCCTATACATTTCCAGAAGGCGTTTCCTATATCGTTCCTTGTGAAGGCGATAAGCGAAACCTTATTGATCTTCTCCGCCTTAAGTGCGTTCATACAGTGGACCACCATCTCCTTGCCTATGCCGCGCAGGCGGTAGTCTTCCGCAACGCAGACATGATACAGGCAGCCGCGGCGGCCATCGTGCCCGCACAGTATTGCACCCACTATCTTTCCGTCTTCCTCTGCTACTACGCTGCATCCGGGATTACGGTCCAGAAAACGCTCAACCCCTTCACGTGAATCATCCACACTTCTTATACCGAACCCGTGTATGGTCATCCATAATGCGCGGACTCCGTCATAATCTTCTTTTACCATGGCACGAACCTGCATCTTACGCCTCCTTTGCCGTGATCAGCTTAAGGACATCCCCCAGCTTGACCTTATTGCCTTTGTACAGTGACATTGCTTTATAGATCTTTCCTGACACGATCACCAGAACTATAGTAACTGCCAGGGTGATGGCCAGGGAAATGATCCCCGTAAGACCCGAAGCCGTTCCCAGTGCCAGCTGCGAAGGCATGAGCAGAGCTGCGGTAAAGGGTACATAATCCATCCATATGGGCGCACCGCCTGCGGTAAGACCTCCGCCCATCATTACCAGCATGAACGACGCCAGCAGCGGAAGGATAAAGAGTGAACTCTGACTGGCAACTTCCTCCCTGTTAGCGGAGATCGATCCTGCTATGGTCGCCAGGCTAAGATACAGCACAAAGCCTACTGCCAGGAAACCTATGCCTATCACCACATTAAGCGGTTGGAATATGCCCAGCTCTTCCATAAATTCAAAGAATGTAGTTATCGGTGATTCATAACCGGGATATACAGCCTCGGTGATCTTCACGCCCGCGATCATACCGACAACTATACTTGCGACCCAGCTGAATATCTGTATGAGTCCGGCGCAGATAATGGCAAGCAGTTTTCCGAATACCATTGCCTCCGGATGAAGGCTTATCAACATGGTATCCATCAGCTTGGACTCTTTCTCCATTACCATTGCCTGGGCTGTAGCATTACCGTAAGTCAGGATCAGGAAATAGAGTACCATTATCGTCAGATAAGGCAGGAGCATCTGGAATACTTCCAGGACCGCATCCCTTATCATCTCGTCAGCATCACTCTCATCAGCATCCATTGTAATGCCCTTTTCATATCCGCTCTCTGTATAAGTATTATAATCATTACCGGGCATCAGCCCCGTCAGCTTACTCTGCTCGATCCCGGTAAGGAGAAGCGTGAAGTTCGTCGAATAGGCATTCATATACTCAAAGTAATGTTCTGCCAGGGAAGAGTCCAACAGCTCCATTCCCTTATCATCTGCCTCCGGAAGGATAATGTCTGCCCTGATATAGTCTTCCTCAGGATAGAAATACAGAACAAAAGCTTTCTTATCGCTCTTGCCTGCCGCCTCCAGCGCTTCATCCACACTGTCCGCAAGCTTGTATCTGATATCCTTATAATTCTCTTCCGTGCTTCCTGCCAGAAGGAACAGATCCGGCTTTGCCTCAAAATCACTGACAATGTATATCTCTTCCGCACCGCAGCTTTCAATGGCACTGTCCGTTTCCTCTTCTTCCTTACCGCCTGCTACCAGGAGCATTATCACGGAAGGCGCTATCAGCAGTATAAGAACCAGCACTATCGTAAATACTTTGTATGACTTGGTCCCCGCCTGGTTATGCAGGGAGAATTGAAATACTTTTCCAAAATTACGAAACATTTATGCCTCCTTTGCCAGCGACAGCTTCACTATCTCGAAGAACTTGAGCTTTCTGCTGTCGTTTACGATAAGCTTCCTGTATGTCTTTGCACAGATCAGGAAGAACACCACACATACCACTATCTGAAGCGCGATACCCAGAAGGAACGCCCAGAGCGGTATACGTCCGCATATAAATGACACCGGCGCCACATAAGATGATACAAAAGGTATTATGGAAGCAACCGTACTGACGGTAGGATTTCCGATCCCGGGTATTATCATGCCAACCATATAACCTGCCATGTTGATCATGGTAACACTGCCTATAGCCGACTGCGCATCCTCTACCTTGGTACATGCGCTGCCTAAAAGTCCTGCAAGGATCGAATACATAAAGTAGGTAAGCAGCATGGTGGGAACCATGATCAGCGCCTTGGGTCCGGCAAAGGTAAAGAGCTTTGAGAAATTCATCATCCCTCCGGCTTCGGAAGCTATAGAAGGCCCCGCAATAGATTCTACCAGGGTATTTGATATATATGATCCGATAATACCTATAGCTATCATCGAGAACACATAGAACATCATTGCCAGTATCTTTCCCATTATGAGCGCCAGGGGTCTGACACTTACCATAAGGTTTTCCACCAGCTTGGAGGTCTTTTCCTCCATAACCGAAGACACCACGTAAGATCCCGTCAGCGCCACCAGTATCATCAGCACTATGGAATACAGTGAGTTATAGGTTGCCAGCTGGCTGTTGGTATAGGTCTGATTCTTCTTTGCTTCATATTCTTCGTAACTTGATATTCCTCCGGTCTCAAGCTTCTTCTGCAAAAGAGCGATCTGCTCTTCACCCAGATTTGCGTCGTCCCTGCGCACCTGCACAAATCTTTCCATCAGATGATCGCATAATGCATTCAGTTCCGAAGGGCTGATATTCGACTCATCGGATACTATACCGTTGATCACATAGGTATCCATGCCATCAAGGGTCTGCCTGTCTATCAGGATAGCTATCTCATCATCTGCAAGCTTATCGGGTACTGCTTCCATATCAGACAGCGCAGCCCCTGCAAAGCCCGTATCATTAAGTTCCGCATCCGCAGAAGTAAAAGGGATAAAAGTATCATTTATAAAATATATGTTTTTAAGCTCCATATCATCATTTATGGCTTCGCTGCTCTCTGCAGCCCCGATCCCTGCGGAGGCTCCCAGATAAGTGATGGGACCCATGCCCACCATCATCAGTATAAAGATGAAAAAGCTCACTACATACGCACGGTTCTTAAAGGTCTGTGAAAGGGTGAAGGCAAAGACCTTATCGATACCTGCGCAGCTGTAAATATTATTGCTGCTCTTCTTCATTTGCACCCACCTCTTTTACAAATATCTCATGGAGAGAAAGCTCGGATAAATCAAACTTGATAACCGGTATCGTTGCATTTACCAGATTCCAGAGCAGGGCGTTTGCCTGCTGGTCACCCGTGACTCTGAGCTCGTATTCGTTCTCCTTTTCCGACAGTATCTGAATGCCCAGCTCGTTGATATAACTGCTCACATCCTGCTCGCATTTAAGAGCAAGATTGATACGGCCGTAACTCTTCTTTATCTCATTTAAGTTACCCTGCACCAGAGCCTTTGAACGTGACATGATGGTGATATCGGTACAGAATTCCTCCACTGCCGCCATCTGGTGGCTGCTCATGATGATATATTTTCCGGCTGCTATCTGCTCACGCACCACATCCTTAAGTATATCCGTGTTCACGGGATCCAGACCGGAGAAAGGCTCATCCAGTACCAGAAGCTCCGGATCGGAAAGCATCGCTATAAGGAACTGTATCTTCTGCTGGTTACCTTTGGAAAGCTGGTCGGGGCTCTTGGGTTTTACCTTCTTTACACGCCCTCTGGCATCCTTTGTTTCCGCAGGATAAAGGTATTCATCCAGCTTAAGACGCTCAGACCAGTATTTTATCTTTTTCTTAAGCACATCATCCTTAACACCGCGGAGACGCCCGAAATACATTATCTGATCCATAAGGGCGTATTTCTGGTAAAGTCCTCTCTCCTCTGCCAGATAACCTATGTTGCAGGTATCAAAGCTTAAAGGTGCGCCGTTCCAGAGCACTTCGCCCGTGTCCTTATCCAGCATATCCAGTATCATACGTATACTGGTGGTCTTGCCGGCACCGTTGGTTCCCAGCAGTGCGTACACGCCGGGCTTCTCCATCGAAAAGCTCACGTGATCCACAACTGTCTTTTCACCGTACTTCTTTGACAGATCCTTTACTTCCAAACCCATCTTTACTATTTCCTCCCTACAATTGTTTATTTATAAGATCCTTCGCTGACGCTCAGGATGACATTACTTTTTTATTGAGTCTTGCCTGCTGCCGTGACGGCCACGCCATACAGGATAAGTATCAGTGCTATTATCATCATTACCATTCTTACGGCTGTCGGCAGCCGGTCCTGCAACAGCAGATTGACTGAATTCATCAGCATTCCCACAGGTACCATCGCCGAAACCCTGCGCCCGTTATATCCGGCCGGAGTCTCACCCTTCTGTTCGTACAGGCCGTTCAGTATCCTTTTAGTGCGTACTATCATGTTCATAAACACACATACTATGGCTGCCATCATGAACACCCAGGGCCATCCTTCAGGTGCTTTTACCGCCAGATACACACAGAATATCAGGCAGAACAGTTCCAGCAGCCCTACCAGCTTGAAAAGCAGGAGTATCTTTTTATAGTGCTCTATGCGGCTGTCCACATCGGAATAGAGTTCAAATGCGCCTTCTTCCCGATGCCTGCGCAATATCACCCAGGGTCCCCAGGGCTGGACTATCTCCACGCCCATCTCTTCCATAAACTCCCTGTATTCGGGCTTTACTGAGAAGAACCCCTGGCCTATATCGATCTGATACTGCCACTCCCCCTTTTCGCAGGGAACGAAGCTGTAAACTCCCATGAAAAAGCTTTTAAGTGCATAGCCGTCGCACGCCATCTGATCAAGCCACTTTATCTCTTCATCTTTGTCAAACATCAATCTAAAGCGTGTCATATCTATCCCTCCAGCTTATCTGTCAGCTCCGGTGCATCTATCAGCGCCGAATTCTTAAGCAGCTCTGCGATCCTCTCCCGCTCCGCGGCGAATATCTCCCGCCCGGTCTCTGTGATCACGTACTCTTTCTTTTTCCGTGAACCGGCATCCGCGCTCACCACCGTTATCCAGCCTTTCTTCTCAAGTGTCTGCAGTGCTCCGTACAGCGTTCCCGCTCCAAGTACCACGCGCCCTGCCGTCATCTCCTCAACCTCGCCTATGATCCCGTATCCGTGATTGGGCCGCCTCACTGCCAGCAGGATATAGAACACGGCTTCGGTTAAGGGGAGATCTTTTTCTAAAGCTTTGCTTATCAATTGTTACGCTCCTTTAAAACCTTGATCCTTACAGAGGCGAATATCATTACCGGTAAAGCTGCAAGATTAAGTCCGCCTGCCAGACGTATCACATTGTCCGTAAGCTCTATAATGCCGGTATGGCCGAAAAGCAGCAGGATGTATGCTGCAGCCAGAACTATTAAGCTTGCAAGTCTGATGCTCTCAAGTACCTTGATGGAAGTGTTGTTATTCTTTGTCATTGATCTATCCTCCTTTT
>CAMVRS010000114.1 GCA_947169935.1 uncultured Lachnospiraceae bacterium | reverse complement strand
CGCTTAAAGAAGTCATATTTGCAGATGGGATCACAAAGATACCTGCGTATATATGTGCAAGCGGCAGTCAGAGAAGTTATATAGAAAAGGTTGTAATACCGCCATCAGTTTTTGAGATAGGCAATTATGCCTTCTATAATTGCGAAAAGCTTACTATATACTGTGCAGCGGGATCATACGCCGAGCAGTATGCTATAGAGAATAACATACCTTATGTCACGATGGAATTCAAAAATGAACCTGATCTTGATGATATAGATATCCCTCAGGATCAGTTTAAACTATGCGTTAAGGATACTAATACCAAAGCATTAATTAAAGATGGATCGATAGTGGTTGATGGAGCAGAATATGCTATTCCTCCAAGTGGTTATCTTACTTTTCTGTATAATGCAAATGATAATACCGAGCATGCGGTATATGCTAAAGTTAATGGATATAACCCTAAACCTTATGAGATGATTAAAATAGTTGGAGGGAAGGGCTATATTATCTGGATGACCAGTAGCATAAATGCGTCTAATAAGTATTCATACGTAGTTGGAACACTGCAAAATGCCACCGGTCTAGGAGCCGGAAAAATAAAGATTGATGACAAGGTGTATGATTGTACCGCAACGATAAGCTCTGATTTGTATGGTGAAGTGGTTGCAGCAAAGCTTGTCGGAAATACTGTAACAGAGCTAAGATCTATAAATGATTATTTTACCCTAAGATTAAATAAAAGTTGTGATAAACAATATTTTGTATATCAGAATAAGGCATATGATGAAGAATATCTGACTTTAAAGGTCATTTTGAGTACTGCTGTTTCGGATCAGGATCTGCCTCTGTCGCAAACAGTCAAGGGTACAAAGAAAATAAAAAGTATAAAATTATCCAGTGCAGATAATCTGGAAATCAGAAAATATGGTGATTCTACATACTCGAGTTCAATAAGTGAAGAAATAAACACAGAAGTAGATATTGATAAGAAAGTTAGCCGTTCCTATTGTGTCAGACCCAAATCAGGATATGTTCCGCCGACATCAAACGGTCAAGGCACGATAAATGGGATAGTAACCTATGATGACGGTAAGACACTTTCTTTCATATATACTATAAATCTTCTTAATAAGGATGTAGTGGAAGAGAAGAAAGAAGAACGCATTGAGAATAATACAAGTATTTCGGATATCAAGAAAAGCTTGGAAAACAATAATAACCTTCTGTATGATGCGGCAGGTTTAAGGACTGCACTTGGAATATCTAAAGAAGATTCAAAAGCTCTTGCTCAGTTTATTACTGTGTGGGTTACAAATATAGATATTACCTATGATACGGCTATTGAAGTTTCAGGTGACAAGAAGTTTGCAGAGGATGTGTTGAAATGTCTTGGAGTAAATCTGCCTAAATCACCTTTGGATATCATTAATGCCTCGGCAACAGCTCAAATAAGGCTTAATACAGAAAAATATGGTGCGGTATCATTGATATTAATATACGAGGGAATGAATTTTCATTGGAACAAAGATAAACCAAATTCTACATATGGAACACTATATTGGAAAGTAGAAGAGAGTGAAAAAACAGTTCCAGATTACATGTTAGATAAGGTGACGTTTGGGCTTTACTCAAAAGCTAATGTTGAAAGATTTTATTTGCAGATGCGTGATTTGGAAATGGATGCAATTGAAGAGATCTGGAATTCGTGGTGGCCTTGGGGGAAGGCGAGCAAAACAGCAGAACAGATTGTATTAAAGCGGATTGCATCTGTTATAGGAGATAAGTTTAACATTCCTTCTCCATCAAAAATGGTATTTGATCTTATTTCCAGTCCTGCAAAAAGTGCTGCAAAAGGATACCAGAAATATACAGCTAAATGCCCTGTAGATATGTATATATACGATTACGATGGTAAGCTTGTCGGATCTATAAGTGATAACTTTACTTATCCCATTGATGATGGCGTGGTGGTATATATGGACGGGGAAGCCAAGGTGGCGGTCTGTGCAAACGATAGTTATAGAATAGAGCTTGTGGGGACTGATAAAGGTACCATGCAATATACCGTGGAGGAATATGATGAGAACGGAGCGTTGACAAGAAGTATAAGTTTTAATGATATTCCACTTAAGAAAAATCTGAAATACAGGGAAGATATTCCGGGTTATAATGGTATAGAGAAACAGTGCTATACCCTTATCAGCGATGCAGGAGATGTAATAGAAGCTGATAGTGATACCCTTCCGGAAATACCGGGTATTGTAAATGTGGAAGGGATAAGCTTATCGCTTACATCGATGGAGATGTATAAAGGAAATGAGAAATCATTGTCAGCCACAATCAGCCCGGAAAATGCAACCATAAAGGACGTTATCTGGGAAAGCACAGATGAGAAGATACTGAGCGTGAGTGAGGGACGAGTTTTAGCGTTGGAAGAAGGGGAAGCTTATGTTGTGGCAACATCTGTCGATGGCCTCTATTCTGTGTCATGTTCTGTAGCGGTAAGCAAAAATGAAACTGTTGTTACTGGTATTAGCTTGTCTGAAACGTCTCTTTCCATGAGTAAGGGAGGAACATCGAAATTGACTGCAAGCACTGAACCTGAAGAAGCTATGGGTGTTCCTTTGACATGGTCTAGCAGCGATGAAAAAGTAGTGACTGTCAGCGGAAATGGGAACAAAGCCTTGATAACAGGAGTAGATATAGGAAGTGCGGAAATAACTGTTAAAGCGGACAATGGTATTGAGGCAAAATGCAAGGTTACAGTTTCCAATGATGAGCCAGTAGTGGTATCCGGTAATTCTCCAATGAATCCGGTGCCGATCATTGATGAAAACACTACAGAGATTCATCTTGTTAAGGGGCAAAAATTTACGATGCCGGAACGCGGTTGGACATGCGTGGATAAAAAGATTCTGACTGTGAGCAAGAAGGATGTTGTGACAGCAAAAAAGATTACGACGAATCCTGTAAAGCTTACCAAAGAAGGAAGAATCATTGATGTATATATTACCAAGCCGGTAATGAGGGTAAAAACTATTACAGTACAGGCTGGAAGTAAGCAGAAGATAGACTTTAGTTATGATAGCGATAATCTTGATGTTCAGTGGTACTGCAATACGCCTGATATCGCTACGGTTTCAGATGACGGTCAAGTAACGGCAGTCGGAAAAGGTACTGCTACAATAACTGCGTTTGTCAATGGAACTTCATACTCATGTAAGGTTAAGGTATTGGAAGATATACCTGCTGTAGAGCGCACACTTCACATGACCATTAATACTAAAAAGACGATTAGCATTAAAGGCGTCAAAAAGGTTACCTGGGTTTCGGATGATGAAGGTGTTGCAAGTGTTGCGAAGAAAAACAAGGTGACGGCTGTAGCAATCGGTGAAACGGTACTCCGGACCGAGTATGAAGGAAAAGAGTACAGGATTAAGATATATGTGGAAGATCCTACTATTACATCCACAGCTATACAGAGTGTCGGAAAGAATAAATATAAGCTGACACTTTCACCGGGAACGACTTCGGACATAGAGTTTAAGGCTATTGCACAGTCTGTTATCTTCAAAAGCAACAAGGGCGAAGTAGCATATGTCGATGCTGAAGGCGCAATTAAAACAAACAGAGCGGGCAAGGCAAAACTGACAGCAAAGATAAACGGAAAGACAATCACAATAAACGTAACGGTAAAATAAACTACAAACTTTGATCATGAAACTATTTGACATGATTTCCGACGAAAAAAAATCAAAATATATAGGCATCACCCTTGTAATTCTTAGCTTTATCCTTATGGGTATAAGTGCGTATATCATTGCTGCGAAGACAGATATCAACGTGAAGTATACGGGGGATATGTGGTATGAGACACATGATACCACATTACCCGGGCTTCCGGCCATAGAAGTACCGGATAATAGCAGGCTTTCGCAGATAGCTGTGACTGATGAATATGTGTATGGTTCGGATCCGCAACTGGCAGCACTTGACGCGGGGGTATGCAGTGATGATAACTGGTTTTATATGGCTGATCCTGCGAACGGCAGGAGACTTTGCCGTATAAGGAAAAGTGATCTGACGGGGTATAAGATGCTTTCTTCGCTTCCGATACGGGATATCAATGTTATGAACGGAAAGCTATATTTTACAACTGCCACTGACAGTGATGATGGCCTACAGGGAATATATGTCGCCAATACAGATGGGAGTGACACAAGGCTGTTAAAACAAGGTGATTTTTATGATCTGCAGATGATGAATGACAGACTGTATTATATCCGTGGGTATGACAGGTGTCTGTTAAGAATGGACATGGATGGAAGAGGTGAGGTCATGCTTGCAAAGGAGGAATGCAGGCAGCTGTTGGTAGCAGAAGGAAAACTATATGTGATCATTTGCGATAAGAGTGGAGAGGAGGATACTCAGAACGTGATCTGCTGTATGGATGCGGACGGGGAGGAGAGGACTAATCTCACAGAGTATGGATGTTTTGATGCACTGGGTTATACAGAAGGGAAGCTGTATTACGCCGAGTTTGATAAAGGCTACGCTGCGATAGATATTTCAGATGACGGATCTGTATCTGTTAATAATACAGCACCCGTTTTTATAAGGTTAAAAGGCCTTCATTCCATTCCTGTTTTAAAAGAAAACAGATTGTGGTATATTGACAGACTTTCAGCTAATACGCTGACGGCTTTTGATACTGAGAGCAGTGAAAGGCTTGCTACATCACTTCAGAATGTAACTTCTTTTTATGTGCTTGATGATATCCTTGTAGTATCGTGGCTTGACAGCGAAGGAAGGTCCTGTATCACAACCTGCTATATTGACAAAGATGAAAGCGTAAAACTATTTGGATCAAAATGAGATTGCAAATGCTTAAAGAAAAACCCGCCCTTCTTACAGGTATCATATCAATCAGTATAGCAATGATATTTTGTATTATTGCGCTGATCGTTTATTCTTTGCCGGAATCATGTGCAAACAGGGAGGTCAGCCGTCTGAATACAAAATTGAATAATAATGAGATGGTTGATGTTAAGGCTGAATTGGCTCAGATTGAACAGATGGCAGTTTCAGATAATAAGGAAGCTATAGAAATGTTAATGCAGCTTTCATATCTTGACGGGGATACGGATTCACTTAAACAGCTTTATCAGCAGTTATATCATAATGATGTTTTTTCCTCTGAGTATCTTGATATGGAAAATGTCATGGTTTCAATCGATCAGCAGAGTGATTATGAAAGCATTATTGCTTTGCTTGGTGAGGGAAAAAAGCGGGAAGCACTGGAGCTGGTGACTGCTCTGAAGGAAAAATATCAGGGGGCGGATGAACTGACTAAACTTGAAAAAGATCTGATGATCAGTATAGCAGAAGTTGAATGGAATAACAGAGATCATGAAGAAGCTCTGGATATGCTTTTTGAAGCAGAGGATAGAATTCCTGCGGATGAAGATATAAGGAATGAATTGCTTAAGGTTGCTGAAAGCGCAGTTACAGAGTACATAGCCGGCCAAAGATATAGTGATGCATATGGTTTGGTTGAAAAATGTCACAGCATATTTGGAAGAGATGTACTTGCTGATCAGAGGATCCTGATCGCTGATATGAGAGCGGCAGATCTGAAGATCCAAAAGTATATACCGAAAATTAAAAATGCTATTGAAGAAAACGATGATGCAAAGCTTAAAGAAGTTCTTAAGGATCCTGAATTACTTGTTGTAGCAGAAAATATAGATGATCATATTTTTGAAAATGAAATATTTGAAAATGGAAGTGAAGATGGAAACGGTATAGCTGTATATAAAGCCGATAAAAGGATTTATATATATGATGGTTATATCAGAGAAGGAAAAAGAGAAGGGAATGCTGCCTGGATCTTTATCGGAGACGGTGGAGAGCTGTGCCGCTATGATCTTTGTTTTGTTAATGATATCCCTGAGGGTGAGGGAAGATTCACAGGAGAGAGCACTGTTACTGTATTTGATGAGGGTGGAAAGACTGTAGAGAGACTAAGTGTTACGGTAAGTGAGGATTTTGTAGTTCATGGTGGTGTGTATGATGGGAAAAGTAATGTTTCAGCGTCAATAGTTTCGGGGAATGATTGCGCCTTCGGTTTTGAACAGGTTTATGATAACGGGCATATCGCGATCATTAAAGAGGATGATTACCCGGAGGGATTGGATAAATACTTTGGTCATGCTATGCCTGTTGCCGGTTGGACGGAAGCCGAATTGTATGATGATTATTGGAAGGAAAACTATAAGACAACTGTATGGTATAACAGAGATGTGTCGATGCGTAGCATTGAAGGCATTAGTATCGTACCTTCTGTAGAGGTTGTTAAAGAAGGGAAACTTGTATTTGTTTCAGAGAACAGAGTTGATGATCATAGTGATGTTAAAGGCTTTTTTGCCACAGCAAATCCTAAAAAGAGACCGGTTGCGGTGGTAAGTAACGGAGTTGAGAACGCAGCCCCATCGTATATCCCGGATGTTTTGAATCCGATCGACAGATCAGTTTATCCGACAGCAGCGGGTGTTTTGGACTCTGTTGGCTGGGATCTTAAAGCGGCTTATTACTGGTCTGTCAATACGCTTTCTTATTATGGACACGGTAAACCGGATATGCCTGAAAACGGATCGCCGGGTACCAGATGGTTTGCTGATTTTGGTTTTAGTAACCATAAGGGAAACTGCTTTGTGTTTGCAGCAACATTTTGTGAGATGGCACGGCTACTTGGATATCCATGCAGACAGATGTATGGTCAGGTTCCGGCAGCAAGAGGTGGTCTTACACCTCATTCATGGACGGAGGTAGACATTAACGGACGCACTTATGTATTTGATCCTGAGTTCCAGCATGCTACCGGGAAGAATGGTTTTATGATAGGTTATGGTACGCCGGGAACCTGGCGTTATACGGCATACTCGCCTATGGCAGACTGAGATACGGAGGCAAAGATGAAAAACACAGATAAGACCGTGATCATAACATATATCATTCTTGGTGTAATTGCTGTATCAATGTTTATCTGGATACTTATCATCGCTCCCTGGGATAAATATGATATCACGGCTAATGTTATGAACAGAAACATTCAGACAGCTGTAAGCGGAGACACTGCTACTGAAGATGCTTCGGCTCCCATAGCAATTGCTACTCCGACACCTTTTGTTAAGAAAAAAACAAATGAAGCGAATCAGGGGTGTATAGGTGATGAAGGACTTGTCTGGTAGTGTCAAAAGAATAGAAGGAGCATCACTATTGCGCGTTATCGCGGGTATGGCGATAGTGCTTCTTCATACTATGAATGTGTCCGAGATCATATGGCAGGATGACCTGAGTCTTGCGCAGGAAAGACTCTCAATGGCTGTTGTATACTCACTTATGTGGGCTGTTCCTGTGTTCATCATGGTATCCGGCGCGTTGCTTCTTGATCCCCAAAAGGATATCAGCGTTAAGAAGATTTATGGTACATATGTGCTCAGAGTTGTGATAGCGCTTGCGGTTTTCGTGTTCATTTTCCGTCTGTTTGATATGATAATGAACAGAGAGCGGTTTACGGCGATGATAGTATTGGAGACTGTATATAAGTTTTTCTCTAACAGCAGCTGGTCACATTTATGGTATCTGTATCTTCTTATCGGACTCTATCTTTTACTTCCGGCATACAGAATGGTAGCAGCAAATTGTGATGAAAAAGCCTTTGGATACCTGTTTGTAACAGGACTGGTGTTTTTATCACTGGTACCTGCACTTGAGAGTACATTGTCTAAAATAGCATTCAATCTTCAGATACCTGCGGTATATACATTATACTTTTTTGCCGGATATGGGATAAGCAGCGGTAAGCTTAAGATCCCCAGGGAATGGGGGCTCCTACTGTTTGTGACAGGAAATGCGTTAAGTGTTTTACTGATGATACTAAGTTGGAAGATCCCCATGAGCGGTATAGATACTATATTGTCGAGCTATGCATCGCCTGCGGTAGTTCTTGAAGCGTTAGGACTTTTTGCTATGATCTGGAATTGTAAGCTTCCTGATGGAGTTGTCAGTGTTTTAAATATACCGGATGCAGCCGGATTTGGATTGTATCTTATTCACATGATACCGCTCAGGTTTATACTGAAATATTCGGGGCTGGACCCTTATGATGTCGGATGGGCAGCGTTTGTCTTTATTTGGGCGGGCTGTTATGCAACAGCGGTAATAATAACTGCGCTGTTCAGACGCATTCCCACTCTCAGGAGATTACTATGAGGGAAAAGAAAAAGCTTAAAAGGTGGCAGAAGATCAGACTGCTACGGGTCTCAATTCTTATAACATTCACTTTTATCTTTATAGTGATCATTATCCTGATCCGCTCCGGGTATATCTGGCCGGTGGTTCCCGTTATGTCGGATGAAACAGATATCAGTCTGCGAAAATCAGACGATGGATGGCATCTGAATTGGACCGCATCGGAATATGCTACAGAATATCTTGTGGAAATATCTCGAACAGGTTATGAAGGAAATATTATCTTTACAGGCGAAAGTCCAAACACAGAAATGATACTACCTGTGGATATGCCGGAGAAAACAGTAATCTGTTTGAATATCACACCACGAAAAAAATATACTCTTTTAAAATTGAAGGGAAATATCGTTGAAGGGGAACCTCTGAAAGCGCTGTTTCGTTTGAGGGAAACAGACAGGTATTTGCCGGAATGGCGTGTTGATGCAGAGCGAAAAACACTGACGGTGGGTTGCGCAGGTGGGGGGAGTGATATTTATCATTTATATCGTCAGCTTGACAGCGGAGAACTTCAGGAGATATCGCGCTTGCAGTATACTTCTATGGACCGGAATGGCAGCGGATATGGAGAGATGGTTGTCGGATTTGGTGAAGACAGAGATTTTCCTATGCCGGAGACGGATGAGGAGATGAAATTCGTCCTGATGGCTGAACGTGTTGAGGGAAACGTAAGAATCTGGGAGGAGCTTGTTGATGGTATAAGTATAGTAAGAAATGATCTCTTAAGTGGTAATCTGACTGTTGAGGCTGAGCCAATAGGGAATAACAGATATGGGATAAAGTTTACCGAAACAGCAGGTAAAGGTTACCGCGTGCAAAGACGGGATGAGGACAGCTTTATATGGGAAACTGTAGCACAATTTGGAGTTGATGATGAACGTTATTATGAAACTGAATATTTACCTTCAGGAAAGGAAATAAGATACAGAGTAACATCCATAAATGAGGGAAATACTCCATGGTCTTCGGCAGAGGTTTCGATATTTACATCATATTCACCTATGTATGCAACGGTCTGGCCTGTAAAGGAATTACCTATGTATACCGGAACGGATATGACGATGATATCGGATCATGTATCGGTGGGAACTGCTTTGTGTGTAACAGGTGAAGAGAACGATATGTTTTCTGTTTATACGCCCGAGGGGGATCTTTATATCGACAGCAGATACTGCATGATAAATCTCACGGACTATCTTGGGGATCTGTGTTCATATGATATCACAAACAGCTATTTTTCACTGTATATGGCACATGATCATGAACTATATGGTATCAGTGGGACGGTGATACCGGGATATGAACATGTATTGCTGGAGGATGGTACATTTTTGGTCCCGTTATTGTATCCTGTTGCTAAAAGGCTGGCGAGAGCCGCAGAGAATACAATGAATGACGGTTACAGGTTGAGGATATATGACAGTTTCAGACCTTATGTGGCAACACGTTTTATTTATGATACAACGGCTGCACTGTTAGATACTGAAGCGCCGTCAGAGACAATGGAACGTCTGACTCTGCCGGAGTACCTTAGCCTAAGCTACCGGGACGACACGGATTATATCTCTTATGAGGTACTGACGCAGGAAGAAGATCAGTCTGATGAGGTGAGCGGCTCCGAAGAAAATAATACTGAACAAAATGATGGTGATGAAAACCAGGAAACCGGCTCCGGGCTAACATATCGTCAGCTGATGACGAATGCTTCATATGGTTTGAACTTTTTCCTTGCACAGAGCGGATCAATGCATAATCTTGGGCTGGCTTTGGATCTTACCATTGAAAGGCGGGATAATGCTGAAGAGCTTCCTATGCAGAGCCATATGCATGATCTGAGTTATAATTCTGTTTTATCACTTAATAATGGTGAAGCAAAACTGTTGCAGACATATATGTACGATGTCGGCTTTGGCGGGATAGCCAGTGAGTGGTGGCATTTTCAGGATAATGAGACCAGATCCACTTATAGTCCGCCATCCGTATATAATGGGTTAAGTATAGAAGGATGGAAAAAGGATAATAAGGGTGTACGATATCGTAAGTCTGATGGGACATATAAGTCCGGGACCATAGAATCAATAGGTGGAAAGAAATATCGGTTTGATGTTGAAGGGTATGTTGAATAACCCCGTTGCCAGAACAAGGCTTCCGTAAAAAAGGTGAAAACGCACCGTCACCACCCCGCAGGGTGGTTTAGTGTTCTTCTCAATGATCCTTTTTCAATGATCCTTTTCAATGCAATGAGATATGTTAATCTTCTGTCTTGGGATCCGGAATATCCGATATCAATTCTATATATTTATTGCTTTTGTTATCTCTTGAAACAGGATTATCAGAATGTATTATACTTTTTAAACCCTGTTGTTGCAATTGTGCAGTTATCATGACATATGTTTGTTCTTCATTAGTCTTATCATTTGCATATCCATAAATGATACCGGCAATACTTTTATCTTTATCTTTTATCCTTAACGATACATCTCCCATCATTTCTTTGGCTTTTGCAATACCAAGTTTGTCTTTGTTAAGCATTATTTCAACAGCAATATCTATAGCCAGTTCTAAGGAACAGTTGGGGTTCGATACGATGTCTTTCCATACATCCATTACCTCAGAATTCGTCATATAGAATTTTTGCTGGCCTTCTATATTCCCGGACGCGATAATTTGCAAAAATTCTTGTGAAGAACTGGTTTTTGCTATATTATGAACGACTTGGTTCCCTTCTTTATGATTTAGATTAGCAGATGGAAAAAACAGAACATTTTGTATCAATTCTTCATCTTTTTCCAATCCCGTCACATTACAGGTATTTTCTTTTTGCGAATCGAATTCTATACCGGTTCTGTTATTAAGAACACTATGAGGCATTAGATCCTGTGCATACAGTCTGCATTTATCAAAGTTACAGTTATTATATACATATAGATAGTACGGTACTCTGTAAATACCCCCGATCTGATCGTATCTGTTCTTCGATAAAAGTATCTTTCTATAATTATCCGGAAGAATATCAAGATGCACAGAATGAGTATCTTTATTAAAACAGGTAATCTCAACCGCTTCTTTTGTTATAGGATTTATATAATCTATTTCTTCTTCTTTTTCCGTATGCAGCTCAAATGAATCTTTTTCCGGCAAAAAAGAACGTACATAGCATTCCAAAATATTACCCTTTAACGCGTTATTCATTTTTTCGGGCATCTGTTCTTTTAAAATATCCTTGTAAACAGCTATAAGAAACATTGGATACCGCATAAACACATTATACTGATTAAACAATGTCTCTTTAAAGCTGATGTTCGGAGTCCGTCCGTAATATATATCAGAAAAATAGCGGTTAAAATCTGTCGCACTATCCAGACTGTCTGCAAACGGGGTAACCGTTACAAGTTTACTTTTCTGTAAAAAATACAGTGCCTTCGCAACAATTACATCATCATAATTCTGCAGATGGTTATAAGCAGCAACACAGGAAGCAGCAATCTTATCTGCAAGATCCTTACTTGCAAATCCTTCTTTACCGCTGAAATAATATAGCATATCATTATAAATTTTATCTTTTTTGAAAAAAGTCTCTTTTTTGGAATGTGCGTTCAAAGAATACATTGATGCATAGCATATATCGAGTAAAACTTCCGAATTAAGTCCGTCAGAATCATTCCCATAGATGATATTTAACGCTTTTGCATTTGATCTGACCGTTTCATCAAGACAGCTTTCCAGATAATCTTTAAGTGATGAGAAGTTATAAAATTTCTCTGTATCCAGTAGAAAACGCTCAAAAGATGCTTCCGAAGCACCTGTGAGCTTGTTATATCTGTTCCATTCGGAATACGTCAAAAAATCAGACTCAATATATCCGGCGCTGCCTGCAAAAGCAATATGTCCCCACTGCTTCAAAGCAACAGACTGGCTTCCGGTTAAAACGAGTTTTACGTTATCTGTTTCATATTCGCTAAAATAGTCTGACAATTGCGATATATATGCATCCGGTCTGTATGCATAAGTGATCTCATCCAAAAGATATAATTTGGACTCATTATTCTTAATACTTTCGTATATCCTGTTAAACAAAGCTATGCTGTCTTCAGTGGGCATATTCTTAAAACTGAAATACTCCGCATCAGGATATGCATCTTTTATCTGCTGCAGACAGACAGTCTTACCGCATTTTCTGGGGCCGAGTAAAAAACTTACCTTGTTCTTCTTTATGGAATCCCTTACTTCTTCGTAAAAATCACGTTTGAACCAGTATTTCATACAATCCCTTTCTTATAGCGGTTGTTAGGTATTTATCAATAATTACTATATATTTTCTATATCTTTCCCTTTTTCCATATTACTTACTGCCAATATTAATAGTTTTTCAACGTATTTTGGGGGTTTACTTCGACCGGATTCCCAATCTTCCAATGTTCGAATGGGAATTTCATAGAAACGGGCAAATTCCGCCCGATTCATTTTTGTGAGACTACGAATATTTTTGATGGTAAATGTC
>CAMVRS010000113.1 GCA_947169935.1 uncultured Lachnospiraceae bacterium | reverse complement strand
TGTTTTTGCAAAACCCAATGTTTATGCGGGTTTTGAGCTTAATTTTACCACATTGGGGTCAGACCCCATGAACAAATTGTGAACAAGAAGGAGCAATCATGAACAAGGTGAATAACAGAAACGCGATAAATAACGTTGCCTACAGCGGGATAAGATCTAAGATCAATAAATATATCATGCTTGTATTTGCGGTAATACTTACAAGCCTGCTTTTTTCAACCATGTTTTCCGTAGGAGGAAGCATGGTAAATGAGATACAGGAATCCACTATGAGACAGGTGGGCGGTACCTTTCATGCAGGCTTTAAGTATCTTACAAGGGATGAATATGACCAGATGAAGAACGACCCGAAGATCAGGGATGTTTCATACAGGATCCTTGTCGGGACAGGAGCAAATGAAGAGTTCACCAAGATATACTCGGAAGTTTATTATGCAGAAGATGAAAACGCCAGAGGCGCCTTTAGTTATCCGGTAAAGGGGAAAATGCCCGAACAGGAGAAAGAGGTTGTAGTAAGCGATAAGATCCTTAACGCTCTGGGCGTTCCCTGCGAGACGGGCGTGAATATACGGCTCGACATAAATATCCGTGATGAGATAGTATCGGATGATTTCACGGTAAGCGGTTACTATGAAGCGGATCCTATCTGCCCGGCGCAGATGATCTATGTATCGAAGGCATTTCAGGAAAAGCATGCGCCTGCAGCTACGGTCCCTTATCCCCAGGCAAAGAGCGGGGATTATATCGGAAGGTATTCGGTAGATTTCAATTTCGCCAACAGCGTAAATATAGATAAAAAAGTCGAAGATCTTATCGCAAGAACAGGACTCAGGGAAAATGTGGATGTCGGGATCAACTGGGCATACGGCACCGCCAGTCTTGATCCGTCGGTAGTGATAATATGCGTGGCATTAGTGGTCATATTCATGTTTGCCGGATATCTGATCATATATAATATCTTCGACATCAATATAGTTTCCGACATTCAGGAATTCGGCCTTCTTAAGACTATAGGTACTACGGAGAAGCAGTTAAAAAAGATCGTTATGAAGAGGGCAAACCTGATCTCTGTTATAGGGATACCTGTGGGGATAGGCCTGGGTGTCCTGGTTGCTGCGTTTCTTCTTCCGGTGATCTCCGAACAGTTCGATACTGTTACAGTCGGCAAGGGCCGTCTTCATATAAATATCTGGATGCTGCTGGGGGCTGCGGTATTTTCCTATCTGACGGTTTTATTCAGCGCAGGAAAGCCCTGTCGTAAGGCGGCAAAGGTTTCGCCTGTTGAGACAGTAAAGTATACAGAGGAATTCGACAAAAAAGGTAAGCCGAAGAAGAAGCTGGCAGTAGTAATTCTTTCTATATCGCTTGGACTTGTTATCTTAAACAGCGTATTCGGATTTGTAAGCGGGTTCAGTATGGATAACTATATTGAAAATCTTATAATTGCGGATTTCAGTATTCAGGATGCGGAGCTGGATAATCCCGGTGCACGATATGTGAATACAGAGGCGGTAAGCCCTGAGCTGATGGAAGAGCTTAGGAGCCTTGATGGCGTGACTTCCGTCGGGGCGGTATATATGAATGAAAGAAATCAGGAATTTGATGATGAAAACTGGCCTAAGGTAGAGAAAAATGTAATACAGAGTGAACTGCTGGCGCAGAAGTTTTCTGAGTACGGATATGATGAGGAAATGCGCAAAGAAAACCTGGCTTATTATGCAGAGACCAGATCTCTTGACGGAAAAACATACGGAATGGGTGAGTTTGCGGTAGATAAGCTGAAGGTCCTTGAGACAATGGACGGCAGCGACAGGATAGACTGGAACACATTTAATTCCGGAAATTATGTGCTTATCACGAGATTTACAACAGATTACGGTGAAGTGAATTTCCTGGATCCGGGAGATAAGATCGGTATAAGAAGCTATGATCCGGAGTATGGTGAAATCGAAACGGTTGTAAGTGAGTCGGGAGAGGTATTTGAATATGTAAGCTTTGATAATGCTCCCGTGAAAGAGTATGAAGTTTATGCGGTTGTTGAGATCCCTTATGTCATGGGAGTCAGACACTTCAGCTTATTTGAGTGCAACTGCATACTTCCGGAGGATGAGTTCATGTCACTTAACGGCGCTGACCATAACGCCATGAGGGTCCTTGTGGAGGCAGAGGATTCAAAGGAAGAATCTGTAGATCAGTGGCTTAAGAATTATACAAATGAAGTTGATCCTACTCTGGATTATGATTCAAAGGAGAGTGTTACCGAAGAGTATGCCTCCTTCGGAAAAATGTTCAAGATTGTGGGTGCTGTGATCGCTGCGGTACTGGGACTTATCGGGATCATGAATTTTGCAAATACGATCATCACATCGATAATCGTAAGGAGCAGGGAGTTTGCCATGCTGGAAGCTGTCGGTATGACGGGAAAGCAGCAGAAGCTAAAGCTTATGAAGGAGGGCTGCACCTATTTTATATGGTCAGCAGCAGTGTCCCTCCTGATATCGACTGTTCTCAACCTGACTCTTATACGTGCCCTTACAAATGCGATCTCGATGTTCGACTGGAATTTTACACTTGTCCCGAATCTGGTATGCCTGCCCTTTATCCTGCTCCTTGTTGTCATCATACCGCTCATCGCTCATAACCGTCTGAGCAAAACCAGCGTCGTCGACCGCCTTCGCACCTACTAGGGGGTCAGACCCCATGAACAAATTGTGAACAAAAAATGCTTGTCGATAAGGCTGAAAAGCCTATTGACAAGCATTTTTGTTTGAGGTATAATTCGCAAAAATGAAAATATATAACAATAAGAATGGGGCGATAAAACAAATGACAATCAGTGACAGAATATTTGAAAGATTACGTGCTATCCATATGACTCAAAAAGAGTTTTCTGAGTCCACCGGTATTGCACCCAGTACCATCAGTGAATGGAAGAGCAAACGTACGAATCCCACTTCGGAAAAGATAATGATCATTTGCAAGGTGTTGGATGTGACGCCGGAGTGGATATTATCGGGCGTAGGAAAGACCGGCGAGCGTGGAAACGAGATCCCCTGGTATGTGATCGACAAGGATTCGGATATGGGGCTATTGATAGAGCGGTATCATGACATGGACGAGAAGCAGAGAGATCGCTTGCGGGGATATATAGAGGCAATGTTTCAGATGAAAAGTGAATAAGTTTTTATTTGCATTACAATTCGTAAAAATGAAATATTACCAATATCAAAAGGAGGCGCACTTGGCAAGAAAAGCGAGGATATGGTATCCCGGCGCAATCTATCATGTGATGAGCCGCGGGAACCGCAAGGCAGCGATATTCACAGATGTATCTGATAATCTTCGATTTCTGGAATGCATACAGGATATAAAAGAAAAACATCCGTTTCGCATACATTCTATCTGTCTGATGACAAACCATTTTCACGTAGTGATTGAAACGCAGGATATAGAGCTTTGGAAAATCATGCAAAAGATCTTAAGTATTTACGCGGAAGAGTTTAATCATAAGCATAACTTCACGGGGCATTTGTTTGAAGGACGTTACACCGCCTGCATCATCGAAGATGAGAGATACTTCCTGGAGGTGAGCAGGTATATTCATTTGAATCCTGTGAAGGCTATGATGGTGAAAGAACCGCTGGCCTATGATTACAGCAGCTATTGGCTTTTTGTTAACGATGATGCTGCAAAGACACATAAAAAAGCCAAAAAGATGATCGCAGAGCTGGTCGACACATCCCGCGTGCTGGCTTACTTTGGCCACGAACCGAAAGAGCAGTACCGTGCGTTTGTAGAAAGTGAGATATCGCACGAAGAACACGAGCTGCTGATCCAGAGGGATATCAAAGAGGATGACATGTGGCTACCCAAAGGGGGTCAGACCCCCTAACTGGGGATGAACGAAGTGTGAATAAAAGATGAACGGGAGGAGAACATACATACATACATGGACTTTAAACTACAGCTTGAATGACAACAGTTTTTATCTGTGGTATCTTCGAAATATAACATGATTTTAAGGAGCGAAAAACATGAAAATAATCAATAGCGGAGTAACCTATGATATATACCCGGATGATTTAAAAAGTTTTGATCAGTTGCCGGCGGAATATTATATAGTGAGATTTAGTATGAAATCGGGTTTTTATTTGGAAAGGTACTATGAGTTTCGCATTCCTGATTCTAAGATTTATGGAATCCATATGGAAAAAGTGAAAAAGGTGATGACATCCTTTAGGGCTTTTAACAGGAATCTTGGCGTTATACTCAGTGGTGATAAGGGAATAGGAAAATCTTTATTTGCCAGGCTTTTGGGAAGAGAAGCAGTACAAAACAGTGTTCCGGTGATCATTGTAGATAGATATATTAGTGGGATAGGCAGTTTTATTGACAAGATAGATCAGGAGGTGCTAATACTTTTTGATGAATTCGATAAGACATTTGCCCAAAAGAAAGATGAGGAAGATCCTCAGGCAGGGATGCTATCACTTTTTGATGGAGTATCTCAGGGGAAGAAATTATTTGTTGTAACCTGTAATGAACTCCACGGTCTGAATAGCTTCCTGGTAAACCGTCCCGGTCGGTTTCATTATCATTTTCGATTCAGCTATCCTTCCGGTGCAGATATCAGGGAGTATCTTAATGATGCTTTAAAAGATGAAGCAAAAAGTGAGATTGATAATGTTGTTGATTTTTCAAGGCGGGTTTCATTGAACTATGATTGTCTAAGGGCAATAGCATTTGAACTGAATCTGGGACTCAGTTTTTCTGATGCGATCGGCGATCTGAACATTATAAATACGGAAGATGAGGAATATAAAGCTATAGTAAAATTCAAAGACGGGAGCATATATTCAAATAAACGATTCCGTATGGATATTTTTGGGGATGATGATAAATGCATCAATATATATACCCGGTTGGGAAAGTATGCCGGTGAAATATCATTCCCGGTAGAAATGATAAAGAATAACTCAATGACAGGAGAGCTCTATGTAGATCCGGATGATGTGTCTATCGATTACAATACATATGATGAAGATGAGGATGAAATAGAGAAAAACAAGTTGGTAGAAAAAGGAATTCTCTCTGTCTTTATACACAGAGTGGCCCATAAGAGTCTTCATTATGCCGTATAAGCAGAGGAATGCTCTGGCATTTTTGAGAGTTGGCTCAGTAAAGTCAGGGTAATCTTTATTAAGGATTAAAATATTGAAATGACGGGGATGTATTCTGTGTCGGCATTTGGGAAGGGTGTGATGAGTAGTTGAATAATGATGATAATAATAAGAGAGTAATCAATCCCGGGTTTCCGATGATTGATACCGTGAAGACAGGACAAAATCTGAAAATGATAATGGAATCCAGGGGCCTCAAGGTAAAAGACGTGCAAGAATATCTGGGGCTTGCACACCCTCAGGGGATTTATCAATGGTATACCGGTCATAGCTTACCGACATTGGACAATCTCTATGCATTGAGTGAATTATTTCATATGCCCATTGATCTGCTGCTCTGCGGCAATAGGAAATACATGGAATATCAGTTGTTCTGCGGCATCCCCGAACATATCCAGAAATATTGTGAATTGATGTGTGTACATTGAGGCGGGTGTCCTTTATTTGATATGGAGATTTTATGTACAGAGGCTTAGGACAACATAGTGTTGCGGCTGGTGGAGAATTGCAATTAAAGGAAAGCACCCTTATTAAACTACAGCTTGAATGACAATAGATGTTTTTAATGATATTTTATTATACAGTGTTAGATTACTAAGGAGCAAAATATGGACGTTAAAGAGGAACTTCTCGCCTGGGCGGATCAATTTGAAAATGATCATTATATTTTTGATGTATATGGAAAAACAGTTACTGCGGATGTGCCTAAAGAGATAGTTGAAAAGCTTATTGAAATTGCGATTCTACTGGTTGATCGTGTAGTAGCGGCTCAAGGCAGTCTTTCTACAGCTGAATATGAGAAATTGGAACAACAAACCAGAAAAGAATATCCTGATGAGAGTGATTGGCTTATTCATGTTATGTTAAATGCTTATAATGATGAGCGCCTTTTTGGAAGATATATAGATATTGAACCTATGATAGGAGAATTGGAACTTAGAGGATGTTATATGGGGACTGCTGCTTATATTTTTATGATAAAACCTGAGATTATTCTACTTATCTATGCTGTCATACGCCATGTAGATGATATCGTGGATAACTATAAATCGCTGGTATACTCATTCCTTATCGGTGTGATTACTAAAGGCTGGAGTGAGGGGGGTGGCTGGTTTAAGACAGAAGACGGGAATTGGGAATATAGGAGCGATGGTTAGGAGGGGGGGCACCACCACCAGAGCATGTTTGGATTTATTAATTCATAAAACATCTTGCTTTTTGGTTAGATACGCCATATACTGATTTTATAAAGCATCAGTTTTATAGGGCTGGTCGTAAGACCCAGGTCCATCAATGGCGGGGAAGTTCCCCGCCTTTTCTTGTTCGGTCAGAGGAAATCAGCATTGAAAGAACTAAGCATTTTTATAGATGAATCGGGCGATTTTGGGGAATACGCTGTTCATTCGCCATATTATATAATTACAATGGTTTTTCATGACCAAAGTGAAGATATTCAGCCTGCTATATACAAGTTGAATCAGGAACTATCATATCTTCACCTGGATAACCTTTGCATACACACCGGCCCAATAATCCGCAAGGAAGAGATTTATAAGAATATGGGAATCGATGAGCGCCGCCGTATTTTTAACAAGATGGTTGCATTCATTCGACAGATCAACATCCGATATAAGTGTTTTTTCATAGAGAAAAAACATATTATTGATGTTGTCGAAGCAACAGGAAAGCTATCCAAACAAATATCTCAGTTTGTAAGAAAAAACTATAAGGAGTTTCTTTCTTTTGATAATGTTAAACTCTATTATGACAATGGGCAGGTTGAAGTGAGTAAAATCCTAGCATCTGTTTTTAATACATTGCTTCCAAACCCAATCTTTAGGAAAGTAATGCCCAAAGAGTATAAGCTTTTCCAGGTGGCTGATCTTCTATGTACAATGCAACTTGTCATTCTCAAACTTGAAAGTAATCAGTTTTCAAAATCTGAAATGATGTTCTTTGGAAACATTCGTGATTTGAAGAAAAACTATCTGAAACCTCTTGCAAAGAAAGAATGGGGGTAAACGAAAACCCTATGTACTGCGTAGATAAATAAGATGGACAAATGACCCAGGTCCATCAATGGCGGGGAAGTTCCCCGCCTTTTTTGCTCAATCGGAGTGACCATATGTGACGGGGGTGATGGTTCACCTCCTTATAATGCATTCAGCAGCCTCTCCACCGTCAGTGCAGCCGCGTAAAGCCTGTACTCGTCGGTGCCGTAGAGGATCACTGCCTGCCGAACTCCATTTGAGTCTAAGGAGCTGCCGGCGACAGTGATCGTCGGCAGGCCGCAGGAGTGCATTACGTAGGTCGGACCGGTCATCAGCACAGCGTCACAATCCGAGATCGGGTCCGTAATGTCTTTTATCTCATACACGAGGGCGCGAGAGGCGTGCCGGTACTCCTTATATTCAACCGGATCCCGCGGAGCAGCGTCCAGTGCCCCCCGCAGCAGATCGATCCCATACTTCATCATTGTGTCAGGATGCGCCTCATAGAATTCGACGATTTCTTTAAGCGTCTTAAGTTTCGCTGCGCTTTTTCTGAGATACGACTCAAGCCAGAAGCGGAACTCATATTTCATAAAGATGGGAAGCAGCGGAGTAGGCGGCTGGTTGACGTCCGAGATGGCAGCACCGTTTTTCTTAAGTGTTTCGATCACCTTATTAAGAAATGATCTCTGTTCCTCCGGATTTTTATCGGCGTTGGCTGTATTCACAGCGATTTTAAGCTTACCGGCATTTTTCGACCTGATCTTCGGCAGCGGCTCATTCCGCATAGCAGAGTAAAGCTTAAGCGTATCACGTACATTCTGCGCCATTGCTCCTGCGCTGTCGAGGGTTCTTGAGATGGGAATGATCCCTTCCTTTGAAAGAACTCCTGCCGGAGGTTTTAAACCGCAGATTCCGTTTCCCATTGCGCAGGCGGTGATCGAGTGGGAAGTATCAGTGCCCACTGCCATCGGTACGATCCCGGCAGCAACTGCAACAGCAGATCCCGTTGAAGAGCCAAGCGGATCGAGTCCGGGCTTCACCGCATGTATTACCTGCCCTCCGCGGGAACTGTATCCGCCCGGCATCTTCGTTGAAACATAATTTGCGAACTCTGTCATATTGCTCTTGCCGATGATGACGGCGCCGTTTCGCCGGAGATTCCGTATGACAGGTGCATCCCATTCCGAAAGATTATCCGCTAAGGCCAGGCTTCCCGCAGTTGTGTGGAAACCTTTGACATCTATATTATCCTTCACGAGGATGGGAACACCGGAGAGAGGAAGGCTCTGCGCATTTTCCACATATTCTGATTGTTCAGCTGCATTCTCATCAAGTTCAGCTATACAGTTCAGTCCGTCTTTCCCACCTATTTCTTTTGCTAACCGGATCGCTTCCGAAACCGTGATCATTTCCGTGCCCTCCTCGCTTTTTTATTATTATAACCATAGGAGGGGGTCAGACCCCCTAACTGGGGATGAACAAAGTGTGAATAAAATATGAACAAGGCGGGGCCATTTGCGTCACCACTTCCGGACATATTCCATCAGCATATCAGACACATACATATAGTGATTGCTGTCATAAAGCTTTACCACGTATGAGTCAACGCCATATGCATCCAGGCGCTCTTTAAGATGCTGCACCCCTTCGAGAGTGGAATCGTTATCGCCGTAATACTCTTCATAATCGGCGTCTTCTTTATCACCGGCAGTGATGAAAAGATTAAGGTCATAAGAATCATTCCGATCAAAGTATCCATACTCTTTTTTGTAATCTTCGTAATCCGCTGTTCCGGTAAAATAAGGCGTCCAGAAGGTGGGGCTTCCTATGATATAGTTTTTGAAAGGCTTGTTTTCATACAGGTCATAATTAAACGCCGCATAATGCGTAAAAACGCCGCCCTGAGAATGTCCGAAGAGAGTGGAGGCCCCGGGGGTAATATCATAACGCTCATTAAGATAAGGCATCATGTTATCGGTGATAAAATCCAGAAACTCCTTCTTATGGTCGCATAAAATATTTGCGCGGACAGCATTATCCCGGCTGTCGGTATCGTAATCAAAGCCTATGGTTATAAGGATGGCAGGATCAGCTTTTCCTTCCTTCATCAGATCATACAGGGCGGGGACATCCTTAAAGCGCCATACGGCATCCGTAAGCACAATGGCGGGATATGCAGTCTCAGCTGCATATTCCGGCGGAGCAGTGACATGCACTATAAAATTCAGATCCAGCTCCTCGTCATATAAGTGATATTCATGTATATTATTCTTTATCGCCTCGACCTTTTCCGTATCCATTTCCCATGGCGTGCTGTATTCGTTTCCGCCGCTTTTGGAATTATAATAGTATTCCAGATAATCAGCTATCACATCGCTGTTTATTACCAGCGCGCTGCCATCTATCACTGCGTCATAAAGGGCTATGATATCATTAAGATCCTCTTCGGCAAGAAAACGCTGATGGCCGTTTTTTATATCTGTCTCGGTTTCTTCCCTGAGTTTTTCTTTAAGATCATCATAATCTGTAAAACTGATAAGTGTTTCTGTGTTCGTACCTGTGGAAATGTCGGTATGATAATAGATGACTTCGCCTGCTCCGCCGTCATAATCTAAAGAGGGCAGTACGTTGAACAAAGGGTTTCCGTAAACGATCGCGCCGTACCTGTCACCAAGATAAATTTTATCTTCTGATATTTCAGAAGATGACGCAGAGGCTTTTTCCCGGGACATATCAAGCAGCGTAAAGTCTGTCTCAGCAGTCCGGGACAGTTCGGTTTCAGTCATGCGGTTTATCAGATTTCCGGATATGATTTCCCGTCCATCAGCAGACGGGGCCGGATCAGCAGATGTTTCAGAATTGCCGGCTGCCTCAGATCTGTGGGAACAGGCGGTTAGTGAAGACATAAGCATTCCGGTCATGAGGACCGGGAGGAGAGATCTTATAACATTCTTTTTCATTTGATCGGTTTCCTTTCTTATCTGTTTTTCTGTATGGTATCAGACCGATAAGGAAACCAAAGGGATTTTATGTGGATTTTATGTGGAGGGCAGGCTGATCTTTGCAACCACATCTTTTCCGCCATTAGAGAGGCTGCATTCGCCGCCTTGTTTTGTGATGATAAGCCGGGCGAGGTACAGCCCCAGACCGCTTCCTCCGTCGCGGCTGCTCCGTGATCTGTCCGGTCTGTAGAAGGCTTCAAACAGATGGGGCAGATCTTCTTCATTAATGTGTGAATCCGTATTGCGGATAACGGTTACGATATCATGTCCTTCTTTATGAGAGGATACGCTTATGTCTGCGCCTTCATGTGAATAGAGAACGGCGTTGCTTATAAAGGCGCCTGCGGCAAGAGCGGTCAGCTCTTTATTCCCGTTAAAGAACAGATCCGCATCGATGTCTTCAGAGAGTTTTATATCACGTATGGTAAACAGATCCTTCGATTCTTCCAGCTTCAGCTTAAGCACTTCGCCCATGTCGACCGATGAGAACGCTATATCCTCTGCCAACTGCATTTTGGATGCGGTGAGGATCTCGTTGATAAGACTTTCGATACGTTTTACGCTGCGGAGAGATTTTGAAAGATATTCATCATGATCTGCATAGGGACCCACGCCTTCGAGCATGCCGCGGATATGCCCTTCGAGGATGGTAACGGGAGTTTTTAACTCATGGGAAGCGGCGGCAAAGAACATCTCTTTCTGGCTTTCCAGTTCCCGTACCCTATTGATCTCATTTTCCAGCTCACAGATCTTCGCATCCAGTGCGGAGGACATCCGGTTCAGATCCCTGGCCAGATCGCCGATCTCGTCTTTTCTGCGGTCATCGCATCTGACCGTAAAATCCATTCCGGCCATGGCGTGGGAAGCTCTGCTAAGCTTCTTTACGGGCAGGGCAAAAAGTACTGTGTAGATCATCGAACTTATCAGAGAGACTGTGACAACCACCAGGATCATCAGCGGATAGCTGTTAGCCAGCGCCCGGGGGACCAGGTTTTCTTTGTCCTTATAATAAAAATACGAAAGGATATACTCATTCGTATCATTTTTCAGGCTGAACATGAACGAACCCAGATCACCGCTGTTTTCAGGGAGTTTATCATATGCCGCGTCAACTTCGGCGCGGGTCTTTAAGGTGAGCGTACCTATGATATCCGCCGGTTCGGAATAGAGCATCAATCCGTGGCCGTCATAATCGTAAATGACTATATCCACGCCGGTTCTTCTGATAAAATCATCTATAAGCCCTGTAGCCTGTCCGGGGGTCAGATCATCCAGACGTTCAACGATATCTTCCAATTCCTCTTTCGGAGAATAGAGCATTTCCGGAGTACGGGAATATAAAACAAGGCATATCAGCATGCCTGCAAAGAACTGTACTATAAAAGATATGAGAAAAACCTTAAAAGACAGGCTGTTAATTATCTTTTTTTGCAATCCTGTACCCCCTGCCTCTTACGGTTTCAATGTGGTCGGTGCCCATTTTGTGACGAAGATTTTTGATGTGACTGTCAACGATGCGTTCATCCACAAGGGAGTCATAATCCCATAAAAGATCCAGCAGCATTTCCCTGCTGTAGATCCTTCCGGGATTTTTGACCAGTGTGGAAAGCAGATCAAATTCGCGTACAGTTAATTCGATCGTCCGGCCGTCCACAACGACATCCATGGTATCGCTGTTCATCACGATACCGGAATAGCATATGACGGTATTTTTTTGAACACCCGAGGGCTCACTCCTTCTTAACAGAGCGTTGATCTTGCGCAGCAGCAGTGGCATGGAAAATGGCTTTGTCACGTAATCATCCGCCAGAAGATCGTAACCTTTTATCTGTGACTTGTCATCATTTAACGCCGAAAGAAACATTACCGGGATATCGGACTGTTTCTTGATCACTTCGCATACGCCGTAACCGTCGATCTTTGGTATCATGATATCCAGTATCACCAGATCGAAAGACTTTTTCGAAAACAGCGAAAGAGCCTCCACGCCATCCTCCGCACATTCGGTATCGTATCCTTCATTTGTTAAGTAGCTGGCCAGGAGTTCTCTTATTTCAGCCTCATCTTCAACGATCAGAATTTTTCTCATGTATACAGTATAAACCTCTTATGTGGATTTAATATGGAGAAGAAAAAACTATTCATGCCATGTTTTCTCAACATATCGAGTATTCTATCATATGCACATACGGAATAAAATATGTATTTTAGTGCTATAAAATGATATAATCGGGTGATGCTGAAGGAGGATGAGATGTCATTTGCAGATATAAGCGATCTGGCGTTAGTAATGCTGATAATTGTCGGCAGCATTCTATTTGTTCTGTTTATCGGATGTATACTTCTTGAATTTTTATGGGAGATAGAACATCCGCCGCGCGTAGAATACAGCGATAATATGACGGAAAAATCTGCCGGGGTATTTATGTACCAGAATTATAATCCCAGGAGAGGACCCGGACAGTATTACGAATTTAAATTCCTGTAGAAGTATTTGTGATAGGCATAGCTTATCTTCCGGCGACCGTATTGTTAAACCTGTTTTTTGCATTAATACTGTTTGGAGTATTGGGGATGCGGCGTTTATGCGAATGGATACACGCCTGCTTTGTGTTGGATCATGACATTCGTAAAAGGGGGCAGACCCTTTAACTGTGGATGAACAAAAAATGAACGGAGTTGATTTATGGAATACAAAATTTTAGCAGCAGATGA
>CAMVRS010000112.1 GCA_947169935.1 uncultured Lachnospiraceae bacterium | reverse complement strand
TCTAAAAGATTATCAATGATCCAGGATGTTGCCGATCCGCATACGATCAGCAGTAAATCTTCACAGCTTGATCCCCAGGTATTCCAAAAGTAATCCAATGCGCTCTTAAAATCAGACCTGGCCATCCCCGTCCCCAATATTCACTTTGTCCCCCAAAAGTGTTAAAATAGTAGCTGTGTATTGACCTTGCATCAAAAAAGGAGACCGGCCCTATGTATCTGACAATGTTGAAAAAAGAAACCGAAGATCTGCCCCGGGTTAAGCCCTCAGTTTTCCTATAATATGTGCGGTCGGTGATCCTGCAGAAAAAGGCGGGGAAGAAGGCGTGAAAAGATTCAGTATAAGGGAGAAGAATGAAATGAGGAGATTTGTGCGGGGAGCAGCCGGCGTGCTGCTTAGTGCGGCAATGCTGTTTACGGCGCAGCCTCTTGCCATGCCGGTACAGGCGGGAGAACAGCTGGGAGCCACGGACTTTGACGACGGCGTGGGCCTGCCCTGGCATATCGTCGAATCGGAGCCTGCAAAGATGGACTTCGAACTCAAAGACGGCAAATACTTCATAACCATAATCAATCCGGGTGGCGCTTCGGCAGGTGGTGAAGACCGCTGGGACTGCCAGTTCCGCCACAGGGGACTTTCCATAGTATCGGGACACGAATACCGTGTGCAGTACGAGATCACAGCCTCCAACAGCGGAAAATACTATACAAAGATAGGTAATCTGGCGGGAGACGTGGAGATCTGGCATAACATGAGCAACGGCTATGACCTGGACGCAACCTGGGATCCCATACAGATCAACGCAAATGAGACAAAGAAGGTTGAGGTTACCTTTACCGCTTCGCAGTCGATGGATGTGGCGGAATGGGCTTTTCATCTGGGAGGCGACGGGCAGTATACTCCCGGCGGCTGCTTCCCGGCCGGCACTGTGATCAGCTTTGATAACATGTCGCTTACTGATATGACTTCTAATGAAAATGATTATGTGAAGCCGGAGAAGTGGGAGCGCGCCGGAGTCCTGACCAATCAGCTGGGCTATATGACCGACGGTGCAAAGAAGGCTACGCTGCTCTGCGACAGGGATACGGCAGTCAATTTCAATGTAATAGATTCCAATGGAAAGAGCGTATACAGCGGCAAGTCCCAGCCTTTCGGCCTTGATCCGGATTCCGGTGATGAGGTGCATATACTGGATTTCAGTGAAGTAAAGAATCCCGGCAGATATTATATAGAAGCAGCCAACGGCGCGGGATCGAGGGAATTCTCCATCGGGTATACAGGGGATTATTCGGCCATGCTGTATGACGCGCTGAATTATTTTTATCAGAACAGATCGGGTATCGACATACTGGGTGAGTATATTTCATCCGGAGATAAGACCTCACTTGCCCGTGCTGCAGGACATGTAAATGAAACGGCGACTATCGAGCAGACCTGGGGCTACAGCGCATCCTCCGGCACACAGGAAGTGGGCGGCGGCTGGTACGACGCGGGCGATCATGGAAAATATGTGGTCAACGGCGGTATCTCACTCTGGCTTTTGCAGGACCAGTATGAAGCGGCAGTGGCAGCAGGTACGGAATCGGCTTATGCCGACGGCACCATGAACATACCGGAAAACAATAACGGCTGCCCCGATCTTCTGGATGAAGCGCGCTATGAGCTTGAATGGATGTTTAAGATGATGGTGCAGGACGGCGACTGCAGGGATATGGTCTATCATAAAGTGCATGACATCAAGTGGACCGGCCTGGCAGTGGCTCCCGCTGAAGATGATATGGAGCGTATAATCAAACCGCCCACCACGGCGGCAACGCTTAACCTGAGTGCATGCGCGGCTCAGGCGGCAAGACTGTGGGCAGATATCGATCCTGCTTTTGCGGAAGAATGTCTTGATGTGGCGCAGCGTACCTATGCGGCAGCTCTTAAGCATCCAAATATGTATGCACCTCTTGATGAATCCGTAGGCGGCGGCGCTTATGGCGATGATGATGCAACGGATGAGTTTTACTGGGCTGCAGCGGAGCTTTATATAACCACCGGCAGTGATGAATATCTGAAAGCCATGAAGGACAGCAAATATTATGCATCGGTGCCTTTAAGCTTAAACGGCGGCGAGAGCGTTGATACCTGCGGCTGTTTTGACTGGGGGCATGTGGCGGCTCTGGGCACCATAAGCCTTTGCCTTAACAGCGGCGCAGAGGGACACAAAGAGGCGGCTGCTGCAGTCACCAAAGCAGCGGACCTGCTTATAGAAAAGGAAGCGGAGCAGGGCTACGGACAGCCTTACGGCAGCAGCACCATAGCTTATAATGACAGCGACAGCGGTTATGCCTGGGGTTCCAATTCTTTTGTGGCTGATAATTCCATAGTGATCGCCTGTGCTTATCTTATGAGCGGTGAGCAGAAATATTATGACGGCGTTCTCTCCGGCATGGATTATCTGCTGGGACGCAATCCCATGGATTATTCTTATGTGACGGGCTACGGCAGCCATGCTGCGGAATATCCCCATCACCGTTACTGGGCAAACCTGATAGACAGCAGTTTCCCCAAGGCACCCGGCGGAGTTCTGGTGGGCGGGCCCAATTCCGGCATGCAGGATCCCTGGGTAAAGGGATCGGGCTGGAAGAAAGGCGCCATAGCGCCGGCAAAGTGCTATCTGGATCATATCGAGGCCTGGTCGGTAAATGAATGTACTATCAACTGGAATGCGCCACTGGCATGGCTGACCGGTTTTGTGGTACAATATACGGATGACGGCATAGAGGTGGGAGCCACCGGAAACGGGAAAGGACTTTACATTAATCCGGAGAAGAGCGAGCCTGCCGCATACAGCGGTGAGGTGGAAGGCATCAATACCAAGGCTGAGCGCGACAGTAGCATTCCTGCGGGAAAGACCGGCGTGGCCGGGCAGGATGATAAGGCGGCCTTCGGACGTGCCGCTAAGGAAGATAAGGATGGCGGCAATAATACGCTGCTGATCGTGCTGATCGTGGTATCGGCGCTGGTCATCATAGTGGTCATCTCCCTTGAGATCTTCTTATTTAAAATGGCAAAGCTTAAGGCAGAGAACGGGGATGGCGGTTCGGATATAGTCTACAGCATGAAAAACGGTGCGGTGAAAGCACCGGATACCTCGAAAAAGAAAGCTAAAAAGCAGGGCAGGTATATAACGCTGCCGATGAACAGCACCAAACCCGCAGAAGAAAAAAAAGAGGACGGTAACGGGCAGGGCTGATAAGCAGTCCGTACCGGAACAGGAAAGAATGAGCGCATACACAAGATTTCGCAAACGAATATTTGACATTATCGAGGTGGGCTATAATGAGGACTTTATCGGCCGCGGATATGATGTCCTGAATCTTATTGCCATTGTCATAAATCTGACGGTCAGTGTCATGCTGACCTTCGAAAACATGGTGGCGAAATACAACGACCTGCTGCTCCTTATAGAGGGCGTAACGGTGGCCTTCTTTGCAGTGGATCTGGCGCTGCGGCTGTGGACCGCGGGCTGCCTGTATCCTAAGCTCAGCGAGCCTAAGGCGCTGCTGCGCTACATCTTTTCTTTTAACGGCCTGGTGGATATCTTTTCCTGCCTGCCTTATTATCTGCCGTTCTTCTTTCCTTCGGGCATGGCGGCGTTCCGTATCTTCCGCGTGATGAGGATCTTCAGGATCTTCCGCCTGAATGCATACTTCGATTCACTTAACGTTATAGCGGAGGTTATCAGCAAGAAGGCACGCCTGCTCATCAGTTCGGTATTCATCATACTGATGCTTATGCTTGCGGGAAGTCTTTGCATGTACAGTCTTGAGCACACCGCGCAGCCGGGGGCATTCGATAATGCGTTATCCGGCCTGTGGTGGGCCTGTGCCAGCCTGCTGACTGTAGGTTACGGCGATATCTATCCGGTGACTGTCGCCGGAAAGATACTGGGCATGATAATTACGATGCTGGGCGTGGGCCTGGTGGCGATACCTACAGGTATCATTTCCGCAGGCTTTGTTGAGCAGTACGAACGCCTCAAGATAATATCCGAAGAAGAGGAAGAAGCGAACCTTCACTTTATCCGTATACCACTGGAAAAGGGAAGTGAACTTATCGGAAAAAAAATATGCAATTTAAAGCTGCCTGCGTGCATTATAGTAGCAGCGGTACAAAGAGCCGATGAGGTCCTGATACCCCGGGGAGACCTCGAACTGACTAAAGGAGACGTGGTAGTATTTGGCGTGGAAGGCGTTACCGACGGGCTCAACATCCATGTTAAGGAGCTGGAGCTTAAGGAACATCACAGGTGGTGCGGCTTAAAGATAAAGGAACTGGATATGTCCAGACAGAGCTTTATCGTAGCCGTACAGCGTGACGGCAGGATGAAGGTGCCTAACGGAGATCTTAAGCTGAAGGCGGGAGACCGTCTGGTGATCTACACACGGCAGTATGTGCCGGACGCACGAAAAGGAGTGATATGATGAAAGGCAGCTGTGAACAGTGCATGTATTTTGAATATGACGAGGAGTTCGACGAATACGGCTGCATAATGGAGCTGGATGAGGACGACGCATACCACGTGCTGGCCAAAGGCGCCAGCGAATGCCCCTATTTTAAGGCGGGGGACGAGTACCAGATAGTGAAACATCAGATATAAGACTTCTTAGGGAGGCACAGGGGTCACAAGACGATCTTCCCACCTTTTAAGCGGCATCAGGTACCTCCCGCGTTGCGGGTCCCTCCTAATGCCAAAAGGCGGGCCCCTTCTTGTGACTTTGTCATCCTGAGCGAAGCGAAGGATCTTTATTTAAGGAGGAGAAAAAATGTCAATCTTAGTAACCGGAGGCACAGGTTTTATAGGAAGCCACACTGTGGTGGAGCTGCAGAATGCAGGCTATGATGTGGTTGTCATCGATAACCTCTCAAATTCAAGCGAGAAATGTCTTAAGAGAGTGGAGGAGATAACAGGGAAGCCTGTTAAGTTCTACAAGCTGGATATCAGGGACAGGGAAGGTCTGGAGGAGCTCTTTAATAAGGAAAGCATAGAAAGCTGCATCCATTTTGCAGGCCTTAAGGCGGTAGGGGAATCCACACAGAAACCCTGGGAGTATTACGAGAACAATATCAGCGGAACCCTTATCCTGGTGGATGTTATGAGAAAGCACGGTGTGAAGAACCTGATCTTTTCCTCTTCATCTACGGTATACGGCGATCCCGACAGCGTGCCCGTAACGGAAGAGACGCCCAAGAAGTGGTGCACTAATCCCTACGGATCAACCAAGTCCATGCAGGAGACCATCTTCACGGATATACAGAAGGCCGATCCCGAATGGAACATCGTGCTGCTGCGATATTTCAATCCTATCGGAGCTCATCCTTCAGGCAAGATAGGAGAGGATCCCAACGGTATACCCTTAAACCTCCTGCCTTATATCACCCAGGTGGCTGTAGGCAAGCGTCCTTTCCTTAATGTATACGGAAACGATTATCCCACACCCGATGGCACAGGTATACGTGATTATATCCATGTTGTCGACCTTGCGATCGGCCATGTAAAGGCGCTGGACCGTATCAAGGCTAAATGCGGCCTGGCAGTATATAACCTGGGCACCGGCAAGGGCTACAGCGTGCTGGAGATAGTAAAGAACTTTGAAGAGGCTTCCGGAGTGAAGATCCCTTATGAGATCTGCCCCCGCCGCCCCGGCGATATCGCGGAGAACTATTCCGATCCTTCCAAGGCTCTCAGGGAGATGGGCTGGAAAGCGGAGCGCGGCATCAAGGAGATGTGTGCGGACAGCTGGAACTGGCAGAAGAATAACCCTGACGGATACGGCGCCTGACGTTTTGAGCCGGCACAAGATATAGTATTTAATAGGACTGCGGGAGAATGAGATCCCGCAGTCCTTTATTTTAAGCCATTTTCAAGTGGATGTGTAAGCCGGAAAAAATAAACACAAAATATAGAAAAAAAGACTACCATTTTTGAGAAAATGGTGTATAATAGACAGCGTGGGTCAGCTTGCAGGTATGACACCAGATGTTGTGACAGTATCGGGAATTGCACCCCGATGGCCGCTATGATAGGGGAGTATGGTTTCGTGAGGAACAGGGGATATCGTTTCATTATCCGCGATCTGGGTTTCGGTCAGGGCTATATGGCTCTTTGCATCAATTCCACCTGGATAAATGAGCTTTTAAAGGAAGCAGGAGTAGATCCCGGAGATTTCCGCAGACTATCCTGGGAAGATCTTTGGGAGATACAGAGCAGTGACAGGGCACGCTCCATAATGGAGGAATTAAGGCCCGGTAATTTCTGGCAGATGTGCGATGCGGTGACTATGCTGCATGCCAAATACGGGGTACGCGGACGTGTATACCGTGAGCGCTGGTTTAAGCGCTATCCGCTGCTGGTTATCGAAGATGTATATGAGCTTCTGCTGGAGGAGGGTTTCTCCAATAAGGAAGCATTAGAGATAACGGAATTTTTTGAGGATCAGAACGGCAGCAGTGACCGGCGTGAATTAAGGGATTTCCTGGAACTTTATGATGTGCCGGAAGCGTTAAGCGAAGCATTGCTGTGCTGCAGGAAACTTCCCCGCAGGGAGCAGATGATCAGGGAAGTGCTTAAGCATATCTCAAGGGCCAGCGCACTGGTCAGCGAGAGACTGGAAGATTAAACAGATCCGGAAAAGCAAAAGACACCATGGAAGGTGTCTTTTTTTGTTACCCTTTATGATAAAAAAGCGGGTCAGGGGGGTGACCCACTTTTTATCAGGCGAGTCTTGCGCCGTCTGCAGCGCTTTCCATACGGTTGTCGCCCATAAAGAAGAGGGCGATGGTGCCGGGGCCCACATGGGATCCGGTGCAGAGATCGTAATAACGTACGATCACATCCTGCACAGGCAGTTCTTTTTTCAGGCGGGTCGCGATATAATCAGCCTCCATGGGAGCGTCGCAGTGCGCGATCCCTATCATCTGGCGGGCGGGATCGGTGATCCGCGCTTTTGTCATATCTATAAGATAATCCAGCGCTTTGCGGCGGCTGCGGACCTTATCGTGTGCTACTATCTTTCCCTCGTCATTTGCTTTGAGAATAGGTTTGATCGAAAGGAGGTTGCCTATCAGTGCTTCCGTGGCAGAGATACGCCCGCCCTTCTTAAGATAATTCAGATCGCCCACAGTAAAGATGTGGTTCATTTTAAGCTTTTTACGTTCGTAATATCTTGCGGCTTCCTCTATGGTGGCACCCATGGCGCGCAGGCGTGAGAGCTTAAGTACCAGAAGCCCTTCGCCAAGGGAAGCGGAGAGTGAATCTATTACGATGATCTTTCTGTCGGGATATTCTTCAAGCAGGTCCTCCGCTGCAATACGGGCAGCCTGTACGGTGCCGCTTAAACCGCCGGACATGCAGACGAAAAGTATGTCGCGGCCTTCTTCCAATACGGGCTCGAAGAAATCGCTGAAGCGGGCTGTATTTATAAGCGTAGTCCGCACGTCGGATCCTTCGCGCATTGCATCATAGAACCTGTGACCGGCTTCCGCTTCATCGCGGGCGGGATCGAAGCAGGGGAAATCGCTGCCGTTAATGGTGCTTATATAACTGATCATCTTTATGCGGTACTTATCCAGCAGATCCTGTGTCAGATTGCTGGAGGAGTCCGTAAGTATCTCGTAAGATATGCTGCTCATGGTCTTTACCTCTTTCCTAATGTGCATACAATATAACATAGTATTCAATACTACGTCAAGTGGTTTAGAATAGCATTCTTTGAGTTGTTGACAACATTCACCATAATGATATTATATATAGAAAAACTACTCACACGGAGGGGGATAAATATGTCAACAAAACCTACATTGGTATTACTTGCGGCAGGTATGGGAAGCCGTTACGGCGGATTAAAGCAGATAGATCCCATCGATGATGCAGGCCACAAGATCATAGACTTTTCGATCTATGACGCTCTGAGAGCAGGTTTCGGCAAGGTGGTCTTCATAATCAAGAAGGCTATGGAGCAGGATTTCCGCGAGTGCATCGGAGACGCCGTTGCAAAGCATACGGAAGTGGAGTATGTATTCCAGGAGCAGGATAAGATCCCTTCATGGGTGAAGATCCCTGAAGACCGCGTTAAGCCCTGGGGTACCGCACATGCGATCCTCTGCTGTAAGGACGTGGTGAAGGAGCCTTTTGCAGTTATCAATTCCGACGATTATTACGGCGTAAGCGCTTATAAGACGCTGGTGGATTTCCTCAATAACCCTGTGGCTTCGGAGCCGGGACTTATGCCTTTCTGCATGGTAGGCTATCAGTTAAAGAACACGCTGACCGAGCACGGCAGTGTTGCAAGAGGATGCTGCCGCATGGATGATAAGCAGTATCTGACCCATATCGAGGAGCTGACCAAGATAGAGAAGACCGCCACCGGTGCACGTTATACCCAGGATGACGGCGCTACCTGGACTGATATCGATATCGATACACTGGTATCCATGAACATGTGGGGCCTTCAGCCCGAAGTGTTTAAGGAGCTCGAGGCTTCCATGGATCGTTTCTTTAAGGAAGAGATGGAGAAGAATCCGCTTAAGAGCGAATGCTTCATCCCCATCGAGGTGGGCCGTATGGTCAACGAAAAAAAGGCCTCCGTTAAGGTGCTGTCCTCCGAAGATAAGTGGTTCGGCGTTACCTACAAAGAGGACAAACCTTTTGTTATGGAGTCCATTCAGAAATTAAAGGAGCAGGGGGTTTATCCTGAAAAACTCTGGGAGTCATAAGGAGGGGCCCGCTTTTTGGCGTTAGGAGGGCCCCGCATCGCGGGAGGTACCTAATGCCGCTTAAAAAGTGGGAAGATCGCCTTATGACCCTTGAAAGGGTATCAGGTCCTAAATATCCGCTTTGCGCTGGGTTTTAATGCCATATAGAGCACCATGCCGAGGATACCTGCGGAGATCACTTCGCCTATACCTACGGTAAGCATGAGGAAGGGGATGCCTTCCGTGGCTCCGTATACATATACCAGCACCCAGGGGATTATAAGAGTATTTGATAAGATGGGCGGCAGCGGTGCCGTCCATTCTTTTGCACCTTTGGGCATTTTGCTGCGGGAAAGAAGGTAAGTACCTACTGCGCCGATCAGCGTAGCGATACTGCCTATAACCACATCCCAGAGGGCGCAGCCTGTAAGAATGTTAGCCAGTATGCAGCCCACGAAAAGTCCGGGTACTGCGGCGGGTGTAAAAAGCGGAAGAATGGTAAGAGCTTCCGAGAGACGGATCTGTATCACGCCGCTGGCTAAGCCTGCCAGGTTGGCGATATAGGTCAGTACGACGTAAAGAGCGGCAATGATAGCCGCTTCAGCCATAAACTGAATAGAACTGTTTTTTTTCATTTTTTTCTCCTTAGTTTTGTTTAATGTGAGGATGGTTTCGAACTCACAGGGAATGGGGCCTTGCGGCCCCTTTTATCAGGCTTCCCCGGCCTGCTCCTTTTTGTACTTTGTAAGCAGATTCTGTATCCTTTCGCTGGGATCTAAGAGATCGCTGATGGAAGTATCATGATTAAGTGTATCTATGATATATGCGATGTACTTGCTTAAGTCGCAGCTGATGTACCATTCACGCTTTAAGAGCTCGGGTGACTGGTAGATCAGGTTGGTGGTAAGCAGGCGGTCGATAAGTCCGTCTGCATAAGCCTTGTCAAATGCCTCAAGTCCGCCGGAGAAGAGTCCGAAGGTAGCGAAGCAGAAGATACGTGCTGCTTTTCTCTTCTTGAGTTCACGGGCAACTTCCAGCATGCTCTCGCCGGAAGCGATCATATCGTCGATGATGATCATATCCTTGCCTTCCACATCCTGGCCCAGGAATTCGTGTGCCACGATGGGGTTGCGTCCGTTGATGACCTTTGAATAGTCGCGGCGCTTATAGAACATACCCACATCCAGTCCCATGACGTTCGCCATATAGATCGCGCGGCTCATAGCGCCTTCATCGGGGCTGATGACCATCATGTGCTGGGCGTCGATCTGCAGGTCCTTAATATTACGGCAAAGTGCTTTTGCAAACTGATAAGCGGGCTGTACTGTTTCGAAGCCGCTTAAGGGGATTGCGTTCTGCACGCGGGGGTCGTGGGCATCAAAGGTGATGATGTTCTCTACGCCCATGCTTACCAGCTCCTGAAGAGCGATAGCGCAGTCCAGTGATTCGCGCGCGCTGCGCTTGTGCTGGCGGCTCTCATAAAGGAAGGGCATGATGACGGTGATACGTCTTGCCTTTCCGCCCAGGGCTGCGATAACACGCTTTAAGTCCTGGTAGTGGTCGTCGGGAGACATGCTCGCCGTGCGGCCGAAGTGTGAATATGTCAGGCTGTAATTGCAGACATCTACCATTATATAGAGGTCATGGCCGCGGACGGATTCCAGCATGATGGCTTTTGCTTCGCCGGACCCGAAACGGGGAACCTCTGCCTTTAATATGTAGCTGTCGCGTTTGTATCCGGTAAACGCCAGTGTATCCGCGTGCTCGTTTTCACGCTCCGTACGCCATTTTACAAGATAGTAGTCCACCTTTTCGCCAAGTTCGCGGCAGCTCTCCAGGGGAATGATACCCAGTGTGCCGACAGGGATGGTATCGAGGTTGCGTACTTCGTCTTTAAGCACTGCCATTTTTCAGATCCTCTCTTTCTTAATTTGGCTTTTTGTATTCGCTTTCAAGCTTTTTTTGTATTCTTATATCCCGGCCTGTCAGATGGCAGAAAAGTCCGTTCTCTGTCAGACGGGAGAATATACGGTCCGAATAAGTGCGCCTTATCTCTTCAAGGTTAAGGTTGGTAGAGATCACGATGCTTTTGCGTCTTATGGCGCGCTCATTTAAAACGGTAAAGAGCTGGGTCCGGGTGAATTCGTTTACCATCTCGGTGCCCAGATCGTCGATTATCAAAAGGTCGCAGCCGTATATGCGCTCGTAAAGGCTGTTCAGCTCATCCTTTTCCTTATCATAGAAGTGAGCCGATATATTCTGGAAAAGCTGCTGCGCACTAAAATATATTATAGAACGGCCTCTGTCAAGTAGTTCTTTTGCTATACAGCAGGAGAGAAAGGATTTTCCCGTACCTACGGTGCCGTAAAACAGCAGGTTTTTATATTCCTTTCCGAAATCTTTTATAAAGGTCCCGCAGGTTTTGACTGCGTCGGAGAAGTTCTTAAGGTCCTGATCCTTATAATAATCATAGGAAAGGAGTGAGAAGGTGTTCTGCTCCAGCAGATCCCTTATGCGTGAACCTTCATATAAAGGTTCAAGCTCCAGCTGTTTGAAACAGCTGCATTTCTCTCCGTCCGCAAATCCGGTATCCCTGCATATGGGGCAGGTATATATAGGATCCAGGTAGTCGCGGGAATAGCCGCTCTCCTCAAGGAGTTTTTTCTTTGACATGCGCATTTCCAGAAGCTTTGCATGAAGCTTGTCCATCTCGGCCTTGCGTGCTGCGGGATCCTGCATGCGGATCAGCAGGCGGCTGCATTCCATGGAGATGTCTGCCGTTTCGTCCTCCAGCTGCTTATAGGCGGGGATGCGGGAGAAGATCTCCTGGCGGCGTTCCATCAGGAGCTTCTCGTTCTTCATGCGACGGTCATCATATATGCGTTTTATTTTGTCGTATTCGAGATTGGTAAGTCCCATATCGTCAGTTATTGCTTCCTACCAGCCGGCGCGCCAGCTCGTCAAAATCGTAATCGTGCTGTTCTATATTGCAGAAGGTGCTGTCCTTGCTGTCTTTTGAGGCGGGAGCGAATATTGAATTGTTCGCGGGCTTTGCATTGCGGGCGAAGCGGGCGCTCCTGAATGCCTCATCGGCTATGCGTACCTCATCCAGAGTACGGATGTTCTTTTCGTGCCACTGTTTAAGTATGCCTTCCGCATAAGCGGGGCGGTTGTTTTCAACGGCTGTGACCGCACGGTTGCAGGCCTCCTCGATCAGCTCCATGGAAAAGCCGTAGGTGCAGAGCCATCTGTTGATAAGAAGAAGCTCCATGGGAGCGGGCTTTCCGCTGCGTCCCAAAAGGAACATGATATGCTCCACCTGATCGTCGCTGACGGCCATCACGGTATCGGCTTCTTCGGGCTGCTTTTCAGCGCTGCCGTTTAAGAAGAGTTTTGCCTGATCGGCGGTGGTGATGCCGCGCTCGATCCAGTACAGGGCAGTCTCTTCCATATAGCGGACGTTGTCCTCACCGCATTCGATGCAGTACTGCATGAGGTAGTCGATGAGAGAGGGGCTCATATTGAGCTTGCTGTACATATAGAGCAGGCTGCTGATCTGGCTGGGGCCGACGGGGCGGCCGGTATACTGCTGCATGGCAGTGATAAGCCAGGAAGTCTCGGGGGACTTCTTGAAAGCCCTGAGCATCTCGATGGTATAAGACTGTTTTGTGACTTCCGGATCGGGTGCGGAAGGCGTATCAAAGGCTATAACGCCCTTGCTTTCCCAATAGCGCAATGCGCGCTCGATATCCTTCTCGGGGTAGTTAAAGAAATCAGCAAGGCCGGAAATGCTTACAGCACGGCCTGCAGACTGGGTGCGCAGCAGATAAAGATAGAGCTTTATCTGCATCTCGTTTGCATCCTTCATGTAGTTATCTATAAAATCGTTTGAGAGCAGAGTAATATTACTGCTTCCGCCCATATTAAGCCTGATAGCATCCATTGAAACTGTCCGTCCGTATCATTATTCTCTTTTGCATTGGGATCATTGCATAGGAAAGTATAACACTTAAGTGCCGAAAATCAATACTGCGCTTTCCACAAGCCCGTATACATTAAGGCTTTGCGGGCTTGTGGATTCTGTGGATAAGCATGACCGGCAGCCGGTTTTCGTCTTAAAGATAATAAAAGTTATAACCAGAATTTTGTTGACAAATTTATTTTCCGAGTAGCTTTTCTCCGATGG
>CAMVRS010000111.1 GCA_947169935.1 uncultured Lachnospiraceae bacterium | reverse complement strand
GCGGGAGGTACCTGATGCCGCTTAAAAGGTGGGAAGATCGTCTTGTGACCCTTGTAGAAAGAAAACCATCTTTGGAGAAAAAATGAAAAGAAAAGAAACGGCAGAGATAACAGGAATCAATGAACTGGCGCCGGGGATCTTTGATCTTTGGCTTAAGAGCAGTATGGCGGCAGAGGCGAAGCCGGGGCAGTTTGTGGGAGTTTATCCCGGAGACGGTGCACATATCCTGATGCGGCCTATCTCCATCTGTGATGTGAGTGAGGATAAGAGCAGACTGCGTCTGGTATTCAGGGCAGGCGGTGAAGGTACAAAGGCCATCAGCAGAAAGGCACCGGGTGAGGAGATCGAGCTTCTGGGCATGCTGGGCAACGGATATGATATCGGAGCGATGAAGGGAAAGAAGGTTCTGCTCCTGGGCGGCGGTATAGGCATACCCCCTATGCTCTATCTGGCAAAGAGCTTATGCGATGAGGGCATAAAATGCATCAGCGTTCTGGGCTATGCGGATTCGAAAGATTTCCTCCGCAAGGAATTTGATGATATCTGTCATACTTATGTGGCCAGCATGGATGGCAGCATAGGTACTAAGGGAACGGTGATCGATGCCCTTAATGAGAATATGATATTTGCGGATCTGGTATGCGCCTGCGGACCCATGCCGATGCTGCGCGCAGTGAAGCAGCTGGCAGCCGATACAGGAATGAAAGCTTTCATTTCGCTGGAGGAGCGTATGGCCTGCGGAGTGGGCGCCTGCCTGGGCTGTGTGGTGAAGACCGCAAAAGAGGATCATCACACCCATGTAAACAATACCAGGATCTGTACGGAAGGTCCTGTGTTTGACGCGGCGGATGTCTGTATATGAGTGTACCGAAACGAAAACGTTTTGATAAGCGCCGGGCCAAGTCCCACGGTCTTTTCAGAGCGGGAAGCGTGCTGAGTGTACTGATATTGCAGGTGGTGTTCATCGTCATACTGGCAAGAGTCGTACAGCAGTATGCATGGCAGTTTTACTTCTTTATAGAAATTCTTTCCGCCCTGCTGGTATTCGCCCTGGTAAGCGATACCGATCATAACAGGCAGTTCTGGGTGGTCATACTGCTGGCTCTGCCGGGCTTCGGTTTCATACTTTATTTCTTCTGGGGCAGTGAACGAAAGGATTTTTCCGATCATGAAACACTGCGTGGTATCGAGGAAAAGGCAAAGAACCGCCTGCCTGATAATAAAGAAGAATTAGAGGCGCTGGGCAGCGTACATCCCAATAAGATACAGCTTGCCCGATTCCTGGCAAGGGACGGTTTCCCGGTCTATCAGAATACCTCCGTCAGATATTTCCCTGTAGGTGATGATATGGAGGAGGCTTTTCTGGAGGATCTTAAGGCCGCGAAGAAAAGTATCTTTCTGGAATATTTCATTATATATAATGGTGAATGGTGGCAGAAGATAGAGGACGTCCTGGTCACGAAGGCGCAGGAAGGTCTGGATGTACGTCTTCTGATCGATGATTTCGGCAGTCTGTTCATGGACGTGAACGAGATGAAGAAGGAACTGGGCAAGAGCGGTATCAGGCTTTATTCTTTCGAGCCTATACACAGGCGGATAATGTCCTTATCCTTCAATTACAGAAATCACCAGAAGATAACGGTCATAGATTCCACTGTGGCGTATACCGGCGGCGTGAATCTGGCGGACGAATACGTAAACCGCATAGTCCGTTTCGGACACTGGCAGGATTCTGCGGTACGCCTTGAGGGTGAAGCCGTATGGAGTCTGACGAATATCTTTCTGGCAATGTGGGAGAATTGCAGCCGCAGCAGTGAGGATCATTCGGAAGATTTCCGCCCTCTCTACGGCACCGGAGATAAGGGCTATGTGCAGCCGTTTTCCGGCGGTCCCCACCGGGCTCCCGATAATCCCGTGGAGGGTGTTTATACCCGTATGATCAACAAGGCCAGGGATTATATCTATATCACCACGCCCTATCTTATACTGGATGAGCGTATGAAGGCCAGCCTGATAGAGGCAGCCATGAGCGGAGTGGATGTACGCATCATCACGCCCCGTATCTATGATAAATGGTATGTATACATGGTCACCGTTTCCAATTACGGAAAGCTTCTGGAACATGGCGTAAAGATATACGAATACGTTCCGGGTTTTATCCATGAAAAGGATGTGGTGAGCGATGATGAATGTGCCATCTGCGGGACCATAAATCTGGATTACCGCAGCCTGTACATACATCATGAGAACGGAGTTTTCTTCTGCGACTGCCCCGTAGTTGCGCAGATAAAAGAAAATATATTAAGAATAATGGACAAATGCGAAGAGATCACTTACGAGCGCTGGAAAAAGCGCCCGCGCCGCCAGAAACTGGCCCAGATGGTGCTGAAGGTGTTCTCACCGCTATTCTAAGGAGGAACCACAAATGTTATCACAGCAGTTCAAGGACATGTGCAATACGCCATCCGTTATCAGGGCGCTTTCGGTCTATGCAACGGAGAGAGGAAAGGAGATAGGCTACGAGAACGTATTCGATTTCAGCCTGGGCAACCCTTCCGTTCCGGTGCCGGATGCCTTTAATCAGGCAATCTGCGATCTTACAAAGGAAAAGACTTCCGCGCAGCTTCACGGCTACAGCCCCAATCCCGGCAATCCGGAGGTAAGGCAGATAGTTGCGGATTCCCTTAAAAGACGCTTTGGCGTGGATTATAAGGCAGAGCATATATTTATGACCAGCGCCGCAGCTTCCGCCATCGCCCACGCTCTTCGCTGCGTTACACAGCCCGGGGATGAAGTGATCACCTTTGCCCCTTATTTTCCGGAGTACAATCCTTACGTGAACCAGACCGGCGCAAAGCTCAAAGTGGTGCCCGCCGATACGGAGAGCTTCCAGATCAATTTTGATGCATTTAAGGAAATGCTTAATCCCAACGTGCAGGCCGTGATGATCAATACCCCCAACAATCCTTCGGGTATCGCATATTCATCGGAAACACTGACAAAGCTGGCGGATATACTGCGTGAGGCGCAGGATAAGTATGGTCACGAGATTTTCCTTATTTCTGATGAACCTTACAGGGAGATAGTCTTTGAGGGAGCCGATGCCCCCTATGTATCAAAGTTTTACGATAACACCTTATCCTGCTATTCGTTCTCCAAGTCCCTTTCCATACCCGGAGAGCGTATCGGATATGTGGCAGTAAATCCCAGGGCAAAGGATGCGGAGATGATCGTGCCCATGTGTGTGCAGATCTCCCGCGGCATAGGCCATAACTGTCCTTCTTCCATAATACAGATGGCAATGGCGCGCTGCATTGATATGACCAGTGATCTTTCCGTATACGAGACCAATATGAACATACTCTATAAAGAACTTACAGCCCTTGGCTTTAAGGTGGTCCGCCCCGGCGGTACCTTCTACATCTTCCCCAAGGCACTTGAGGATGATGCGGTGGCGTTCTGCGAAAAAGCAAAGAAATATGATCTGATACTGGTACCTTCGGATTCCTTCGGCGTGAAGGGATACTTCCGTATGGCGTACTGCATAGATACAGAGAAGGTAGAACGCAGCATAGCTGCTCTCAGAAAATTCGTTGAGGAGGAATACAGATAATGGATCCCATGGAATTTAACTTTATAGGCAAGCGTGTTGTGATAGAACTGGTGACCGGCACCACCGTGGACGGCGTGCTTCAGGGTGCCGATACGGAAGCCTTCTATATTAAAGAAGATGTAGGCGGGTACTATCACAAAAGAATAGTCTATAAGAAGTCTATCACTGCAGTGCTCTGCGTTGAAAAGAAGCTGGCGACGGAAAATGACGGTCTTGTACCGCCCCCGGGAATGGGAGTAAGGATATTCTGAGTTTGACAAGTGCACTCCTTTACGGTACAATGAAACTTGGTGTATTATTTTCATTACCTATATGGATTACCATGGAGTGTATATTATGTCAGCGAAAAAAGAGAGCGTAACAAATATAATAAAGCCTCTGGCAGCTGCGTTTCTTACGACAGAACCAGAGGAAGAGCCTGCTGTGCAGACAAAGCCGCAGCCCAGGAAATCTGCTCCCAAGCCTGTTATCAAGCCTGTTGAGGTCAAAATGGGCGAGCTTTCAAAAGAAGAAACCCGCGCACTTTTAAAGGAACAGCTGGTATCGGCAGGTGCGGACGAAAAGCCTGTTAAAGACGCGGATGAAGATGACGAGGTGCCTTTTGCAGAAGAGAAGGAGCCCGAAAAGAAAGCAGCAGCTCCGGTAAAAGAAAAAGAGCCTGAAAAGAAAGCCGCTCCTTCCAAAAAAGAAAGCGCTAAAAAAGAGCCTGTTCAGGAAAAGCCTGTTAAGAAAGAAACAGCTAAAAAGGAAAGCGCAAAGAAAGAGCCTGCGCCCGTGAAAGAACCGGAAGCAAAGAAGGCTCCCAAAGCCGAAGCTGAGGCAGGTCCCGCAGAAGAGCTTAATATAGAATACGGCGGACGCTCTTATTCAAGAGAAGATCTGGTGAATAAAGCGCTTAAGATCTGGACCAGCCAGTTAAAGAGGGGACGCTCCGAGCTTCATAACATGGAACTCTACGTAAAACCCCAGGAGAATACGGTATACTACGTATTCAACGGTAAGAGAAAAGGAAGCTTTGAACTTTAAGAACAGTAAATAAAGAAGTAACATTGGCCGGCTGAAGAAGCCGGTCAATTTTTTTTAGAAAATAGTTGACATTTGACAGACAGGGTGGTATCTTATCCATAGATATTAGCACTCTAATAAATTGAGTGCTAATAACCGAAAGGGGGGTGATCAGAATGCAGGAAGAATTGGATGAGAGAAAAAAGAAGATCCTGCACGCGGTCATTCGCAACTACCTTGAAACCGGTGAGCCTGTTGGCAGCCGTACCATATCGAAGTATACGGATCTGAATTTAAGCTCCGCCACCATAAGGAATGAGATGAGCGATCTTGAGGAAATGGGCTATATCGTACAGCCCCATACCTCCGCAGGACGCATCCCGACCGATATGGCCTACAGACTGTATGTAGACAGCATGATGGAGGAGAAGGACAAAGAGATCGAGGAACTCAAAGGCATGTTGCAGCGCACCGAGGATAAAATGGACAAGGTGCTCAAGAATGTGGCTAACCTCCTTGCCACCAATACCAATTACGCGACGGTGGTAAGCGCTCCCCAGATAAAAGGGAACAGGCTCAAGTTCCTGCAGCTTTCCAAGGTTGATGACAGCCACATACTGGTGGTCATAGTAATGGAAGGAAATGTGATCCGCAACGAGATGATACAGATCGACGAGCCCGTCAGCGACGAGAACATGCTCAAGCTCAACATCCTTCTCAATACGCACTTAAACGGACTGGCGCTTGAAGAGATAAGCCTTGGCAGGATAACGGCGTTAAAGGAACAGGCCGGCATACACAGCGGGATCATAGGAAATGTGATAGATGCCCTGGCGACGGCCATCAAGGGCGAGGAAGACCTGGAGGTCTACACCAGCGGAGCCAATAATATCTTCAAATATCCCGAGCTGGCCGACCAGCAGAGAGCCAGCGAGCTGATACATACATTTGAAGAAAAGAAAGCGCTTGCCAAGCTGGCAACGGATAAGCTTTCAGAGGAAGGCAATACCGGCATCCAGGTTTATATAGGAGAAGAAGCTCCCATAGATTCCATGAAGGATTGCAGCGTGGTAACAGCCACCTACGAACTGGAGGAAGGCATGCGCGGGAGCATCGCGATAATCGGACCCAAGCGTATGGATTATGATAAGGTAGTCAGTTCGCTCAAGACCATGATGAAAGAACTTGAGCGTGTATATAAAAAGGAATAGAAAGGATCTGATCTTAATGGGCAAGAAGGATAAGAAAAATTCCAGGGAAGAGACCATACAGAAGCTTAAAGGTCTGAAGGAAGCCGCAGAGAAAGAAAAAGAAGCGAAGAAAGCGGAAGCTGCAGAAAAAGAAAAAGCTGCCGAAGCAGCAAAGGAAGAAAAAACCGAAGAGAAGGCTGCAGATACAGCTGAAGCAAAGCCGGAAACCGAAGCTCAGCCGGCAGCAGCGGAAGGAAGCGAAGCTGCAGCAGATGATACGGCAGGCGTCAGCGACAAGGCTAAGGCAAAGATAGATGAACTGAACGATAAGGTGATGCGCCAGATGGCGGAATTCGAAAATTACCGCAAGCGCACCGAGAAAGAAAAGCAGTCGATGTTCGAGGTCGGAGCAAAGAGCGTTATCGAAAAGCTCCTTCCCGTAGTAGATAATTTCGAAAGAGGTTTATCAAGCCTCTCCGAGGAAGAAGCCCAGGGAGCATTTGCCAAGGGCATCGAGATGGTATACAAACAGCTGATGGAAGAGCTCTCAAAGCTGGAAGTAAAACCCATCGAAGCAGTAGGAAAGGAATTCGATCCCAATCTCCACAACGCAGTGATGCATGTGGAAGACGAGGAAGCCGGCGAGAACACCGTAGTGGAAGAGTTCCAGAAGGGCTACACCTACAGGGATGCGGTAGTAAGGCACTCGATGGTTAAAGTTGCCAACTAGGATAAACAAAGTACATATTAATAACAATCTTCAGATAAAGGAGGACACAGTTATGGGAAAGATCATAGGTATCGATTTAGGAACAACAAACAGCTGCGTTGCAGTTATGGAAGGCGGACAGCCTACAGTCATCAGTAATGCAGAAGGCGCACGTACAACTCCTTCAGTTGTAGCTTTCACAAAGAACGGCGAGCGTCTGGTAGGCGAGCCTGCAAAGCGTCAGGCAGTTACCAATGCAGATAACACCATTTCTTCCATTAAGAGAGATATGGGTACCGACAGGGGCCGTACCATTGACGGCAAGAAGTATTCACCTCAGCAGATAAGCGCAATGATCCTGCAGAAGCTGAAGAGCGATGCAGAGAATTATCTGGGCGACAAGGTTACGGAAGCAGTTATCACCGTACCTGCATATTTCAACGATGCACAGCGTCAGGCAACCAAGGATGCAGGTAAGATCGCAGGTCTTGATGTAAAGCGTATCATCAACGAGCCTACAGCAGCAGCCCTGGCATACGGCCTTGATAATGAGAAAGAGCAGAAGATCATGGTATACGACCTGGGCGGCGGTACCTTCGATGTATCCGTTATAGAGATAGGCGAAGGCGTTATCGAGGTTCTGGCTACCAGCGGTAACAACCGTCTTGGCGGTGATGACTTTGACCAGAGAATAACAGACTGGATGCTCTCAGAGTTCAAGAATAAGGAAGGCGTTGACCTTTCCGGCGATAAGATGGCTATGCAGAGACTTAAGGAAGCTGCAGAGAAGGCAAAGAAGGAGCTTTCCGCTTCTACCACCACCGATATCAACCTTCCTTACATCACTGCTACTGCAGAGGGACCCAAGCACTTGGAGCTTACCCTTACCAGGGCTAAGTTTGAAGAGCTGATCCACGATCTGATCGAAGCTACTGCAGAGCCCGTTCGTAACGCACTTAAGGATGCAGGGCTTAACCCTTCAGACCTTGGACAGGTACTGCTGGTAGGCGGATCTACCCGTGTTCCCGCAGTTCAGGAGAAGGTTAAGCAGCTGACCGGCAAGGAGCCCAGCAAGAGCCTTAACCCTGATGAGTGTGTTGCACTTGGTGCTTCCATCCAGGGTGGTAAGCTGGCAGGCGATGCAGGTGCAGGTGAGATCCTCCTTCTGGATGTAACTCCTCTGTCACTGTCTATCGAGACCATGGGCGGCGTAGCTACCAGACTGATCGAGAGAAATACCACTATCCCTACCAAGCACAGCCAGGTATTCTCTACTGCAGCAGATAACCAGACCGCAGTTGATATCAACGTTGTACAGGGTGAGAGACAGTTTGCAAAGGATAATAAGAGCCTTGGCCAGTTCAGACTGGACGGCATCCCTCCCGCAAGAAGAGGCGTTCCTCAGATAGAGGTTACCTTCGATATAGATGCAAACGGTATCGTTAACGTATCCGCAAAGGATCTGGGTACCGGCAAGGAGCAGCACATCACCATCACCGCAGGCTCCAACATGAGCGATGAGGAGATCGACAAGGCAGTTAAGGAAGCTGCTGAGTACGAAGCTCAGGATAAGAAGCGTAAGGAAGCTATCGATACCCGTAATGATGCCGATTCCATGGTATTCCAGGTTGAGAAGGCACTTAACGAAGTGGGCGACAAGATCAGCGCTTCCGAGAAGAGCGATCTTGAGAGCGAGCTGAACAACTTAAAGAGCCTGCTGGAGAGCACCAAGGATCAGGATCTTACTGAGGACCAGGTAGGCCAGATCAAGGCAGCCCAGGAGAAGATGATGGAGAAGGCACAGAGCCTCTTCACCAAGATGTATGAGAACATGGGCGGTGCCGCAGGCGCTGCAGGCGCAGGCCCTAACATGGGCAACATGGGCGGCGGAAACAACAGCGGCTCCGGAGATGGCGGCAACGGCGGTAACGGCGGAAGTGACGATATCATCGATGGCGACTTCAAGGAGATCTGAGAATAAGCATTAAGTAACCATGATTGTCATCCTGAGCGAAGCGAAGGATCTTGAAAGAGTGGAGGCTTTCACAAAACAAGATCCTTCGTTGACCCTCAGGATGACATACGTATAGATATATGTCATTCTGAGGGTGGATAAACCTGACAGGGTATGTCATTCTGAGCGAAGCGAAGAATCTTTTTATCTTTATGAGGAAGTGAAAAAGTTATGGCTGATAAGAGAGATTATTATGAGGTACTGGGCGTAGACAGGAATGCGGATGACGCTACCATTAAGGCAGCTTACCGTAAGCTGGCCAAAAAGTACCATCCTGATATGAACCCCGGCGATAAAGAGGCCGAAGCAAAATTCAAGGAGGCCTCCGAGGCATACGGAGTTCTTTCGGATGCAGAGAAGCGCAGGCAGTACGACCAATACGGACATGCGGCATTTGACGGCAGCGCAGGTGGTGCCGGCTTCGATTTCAGCGGCATGGATTTCTCGGATATATTCAGCGATCTGTTTGGCTTTGGCGATATCTTCGGCGGCGGCAGGAGAGGCGGCGGCCGCAGCAACGGACCCATGAAGGGTGCGAACCTGCGTACCAGCGTAAGGCTTAAATTCGAAGAAGCCGTATTCGGCTGCAAGAAGCAGATAGAGCTGGAGGTAAAGGAAACCTGTAAGACCTGCGGCGGCAACGGCGCAAAGCCCGGCAGCAAGATAGATACCTGCTCGAAGTGCGGCGGTAAAGGTAAGGTGGTATTCACCCAGCAGAGTCTTTTCGGCATGATGCAGAACGTACAGAGCTGTCCTGATTGCGGCGGAAGCGGCAAGGTTATCAGGGAAAAATGTACAGACTGCCGTGGTACAGGCTATGTGCCCATGCGTAAGAAATACGAGGTTGAATTCCCTGCAGGCGTTGATAACGGCCAGTTTAAGCGCATGACAGGTTTAGGAGAGCCCGGCCAGAACGGCGGCCCCCGCGGTGATGTTCTGGTAGAGGCGGTTGTAGACAGGCATCCCATCTTCCAGCGTGAAGACAGGGATATCTATTCCACCGTTCCCATTTCCTATGCAGTGGCAGCACTGGGCGGAGAGATAGTGATCGATACCGTTGACGGACCTGTGACTTATGAAGTTAAGCCCGGAACATCTACGGATACCCGTGTACGTTTAAAGGGCAAGGGCGTTCCTTCATTAAGGGATGCAAAGTCCAGAGGCGATCATTATGTGCTCCTTACTGTTCAGGTGCCCACCAGGCTCAGTAATAAGGCAAAAGAACTGTTAAAGGAATTCGATGCGGAATGCGGCGATACCCTTCATGCGGCAGAGCGTTTCCGTAATGAGAGAAACATGGGCGACGCTGATGTTGATAATGGAAAGAAGAAGAAAAAGAAGGGCATCTTCGGATAAGATGAAAAAGAAAATAGCGTTAGTATCGGCGTTTTTGATGCTGCTGCTCTGTTCTTGTTTAAAGGCAGACGAAGCATTGCCGGTATTTGAAGAAAATATCAGCGTCACTGTTCCCGGTATGAACCGGGAGGTGACGCTTTTGTGGCTTTCGGATCTGCATATGGCCCCTGACAGCGCGGGTTTTGATCCGGCTTTCAGCGAAGATACGGAGTTTCGCAAGCAGTATTCCAATTATGAAGCGAAGAGCGCTGTGCAGCAGTGGACCGGGAGAAGCGGGGATTATTCAGCGCCTTACTGCTGGGTGCAGGTATTAAACCGGACGGAAGCGGACGCCGTGATCTTTGGGGGCGATTTATTGGACTATAACTGTCCGGAGTCTGTGGAGCTTTTGCAGGATGGCTTTGGTCTTTTGAACAAGCAGTATATTTATGCCAGAGCGGATCATGATATGCTGCCCACTTATCAGGCCAATCCGGATTATCAGGCTGCGCAGGACAGACAGGATGCACTCTGCAAAGATGAGTCCGTGATGAGTATGGATTTTGGGGATTTCTATCTGGTCGTATGGAACAACTCTACTTCGAATATTACGGAGAGCGGGCTGGAGCGCATAAAGCAGCTTGCTGCAGAAGGAAAGCCGCTTATCCTGGCAACTCACGTTCCCATCGAACCCTTGAATGATAACAGCCTGGCAGAAGCTTCGAAGGAAGCTTTTGACGGCCGGTCATTATTATGGGGTTATAATTCCGAGTACTGGCCCGATGAAAATACCAGGCAGCTTCTGGATCTTATTTATGCAGATGATTCTCCTTTCGTGGAAATCCTCTGCGGTCATCTTCATTTCAGCTGGCAGGGCATGGTCAGCCCTCATGTACACCAGACCGTCTTTTCGCCTGCATTTTCACGCTATATGGGCGTGATCACAGTCAGCGGGTGAGTTTCTCTATATCTTCACATAGTATAAATATGTTAGAAAGACGGGGGACGTACCTCTGTCTTTCTCAATCTTTTGTCATTTTGAGGGCATAATAATGTTGTCATTCTGAGGGCTTTAGCCCGAAGAATCTTTCTTTGACATGATGAAAACATTTTGATATATATGTCATCCTTTATATATATCCACTATATCCTGTAGTTTACATCAATTCCACAGTGTGTTAATATCCTTTTACTTGATATGTGCGCACATGAAAAGGCATCAGGGCATCTCGCCCGATCATTTCCATGGTAACATTTTAGAGATTGTTTTAGACAGGTTTTTATTCATTTTATTTATTATTCAAAGATTATTTATATCTATGGATCCTGCCTTTGCTTGTCATACAGATCAGGGAGTATCACATGTGAAGGAGGAAATGTTAATTTGAACCACGAAGAAAAACTGAATACAGATGCAGCCGGCAAGGCGGTAGCCAAAGTGACGCAGGAAAGCGTACCAAAAGAAACAGGGACAAGAGGGATAGCATATCAGAATAAGGATATTGTCTGCAAGATACTTGCAGAGCGTATCAGGGGTAAAGATCTGTCGGTATTAGGCCTGGATCTGCCACGTATAGCGGATATAAGACCTACAAATCTGCCTGCAGTGGAGCTTAACGAACTGAGGATGGATAATTTGTTCCTGCTGGAAGATAAAAGCTATGTACTGGTGGATTATGAGAGCGAGTACAGCGGGAAAAACAAGCTTAAGTACATGGGCTATATTGCGCGATTAAGCCGTGGATTGTATAATGAAAATAACGAGTTCAGCCGTATACATCTGGTGATAATTTATACAGCGGATGTAAAGAGAGGACAGACGGATCCTGATCTTGACATAGGCTCGATGACACTAAAACTGACAGAAGTATTTCTTTCAGAAATGGATGGTGACGAAGTGCTGAAGGAGTTAGAAGGAAAGGTTGTCAGGAAAGAACCGTTTTTATATGAGGATCTATTGAAGCTCATTGTGCTTCCTCTGACATATGAGGGGCCGGAAGCAAAGAAACAGGCAGTCAATAAGACGATAAAGCTTGCAGACAGCATGGAAGATATCAAGCTGGGGAGAACTGTACTTGGTCTTATAATGGCTTTTGCAGACAAGATAATAGAAGACGAAGACAGAGCATGGATAAGGAGGTTGATAGGAATGAGCCAATTCGAACAGTGGATAGAAGAAGAAATAACTGACGCAGTAAACGAAGCGGTAGCTAAAGTAGAGCAGGAGAAAGCAGATGCAATAAACGAGTTTGCAATACGTGCCGAGCAGGAAAAGAAGGACGCTGTAAATGAGGCAGTGGCACGCATTGAGCAGGAGAAAGCGGATGCGGTAAACGAGGTTACAGCAAAAGCTGAGCAGGAGAAAGCCCTTACCGCACAAAACTTTCTCAGAAAAGGAGTAAGTATAGATAATGTCGCCGAATGTACCGGCCTGCCGATAGAGAAGGTGCGTGAGCTGGCGGCAGCTATAGCGTAATATGTATTAGCATAACAACCATCACTGGGGTGGCCTCAGCCACCCCGGTTTTGTATTAAAATCCGGATTTATGTCAACCCACACCCTTGCAAAACAGGCTAAAGAAGTGCTATAATACGGCTTATGGCAGATGCAAATTTTACCCACTTAAATCAGTATTACATTGCTGGCATGCGGCCGATAATCAGAAAGCATGCCCTTTATTCTGATGTAAGCGATAATTATATCTCACCGGACCAGCCGGCGGCTTTTGATAAGGTAAAGATACGCTTCCGCAGTGCCACCAATAATATCGACAGAGTCTATCTTGTTTCCGGCGGTGAAAAACACATCATGGAGATCAGCGCCAGAGACGAATTATTCGATTATTACACCACCGAAGTACAATTGGAGAACGTGACCTTTGCCTACTATTTTGAAGTGCATGTGGGCAATCTTACCGTGCTCTTTGATACCCGCGGAGTGGTGCGAAACATAGACGAGCATTTCAAATTCAAGCTGATACCCGGTTTCAAGACTCCCAGATGGGCGATCGGCGCCGTAATGTATCAGATATTCGCGAGAAGATGCAGTTTCAGGAGCGTGCCAAGCTCGAAGAGCTCTCTGGACTTAGC
>CAMVRS010000110.1 GCA_947169935.1 uncultured Lachnospiraceae bacterium | reverse complement strand
ATAATAATTACAGCGCTTATTCAAGAGTAGAGGACGCGCCCCGCGTTCTGGTGCTCAAGGGTAAGGGCGAAAACGGAAATGCTTTTGAAACCGTGCTGGACGCCGCACATGTAAATGCCGAATTCCAGCGCCCCGAGCGTGCACCCAAGGAACTTAAGGATATGCTGGCGTATAAAGCCGTCATACTTGAGAACGTATATAAAGATGAGCTGCCGGACGAGTTCATGGATATCCTGGAGACTTATGTCAAGGATTACGGCGGAGGCTTTGGCGCCTGCGGCGGTGAGGACAGCTTCATGATGGGCGGATATAACGATACCGTTATAGAGACCGTGCTCCCGGTAAATATGGAGCTCCGCGGAACGCTTCAGATACCTTCAACGGCTATCGTTATGGTAATAGACCATTCCGGATCCATGCTGGATTACGCCGGCGCGGGTATGACCAATCTGGATGTGGCTGTAGAGGCTGCAAAGCGCGGCGTGGATAATATGCGCGATACCGATCAGGTAGGCGTCCTGGCGTTTGATGATTATTATACCTGGGCGCATAAGTTAAGCGAAGTTAAAGATAAGGACGCTATCAAGAGTGATATCGAGACCATAACGGACGGCGGCGGTACGGTAATCAAGCCCGCGCTGGAAGAGGCGCTTAACGCTCTGGAAGGCAGTGATGCGGAAGTACGCCATATAATCCTTCTTACCGATGGTATGGGTGAGACTTATGATTTCTCATCGGTTACGGACCGGATAAACCAGGACGGCATTACCCTGTCTACCGTGGCAGTCGGTGCATGGTCAGATACCCAGCTTATGGAAAGCCTGGCTAACGAATGTAACGGAAGATATTACTACGCAGACGCCAATACCGATATCCCCAGGATATTTGCGCAGGAAGTTTATCTGGGCGGTGATACCTATATAAAGAACGGTGATTACACGATTTTCGCCAAGACGCCCAGCGATCTGACCAAGGATCTGTTTACAGACGGCTGGTACAATGTACTGGGTTATATTGCAGCTTCGCCCAAGACAGGCGCACAGCAGCTGCTGGTAAGCGGTCTGGATGATCCTATCCTTACTGTATGGCAGTACGGTCTTGGAAAGACCATGGCGTGGAATACCGATGTTGACGGAGGCTGGAGTTCTGCATATTCAGGTGATGAAGGCTATGCGGAACTCTGGAAACGTATCATAGACTTCATAGGCGGCACTCCCGGCATAGGCGAGGACTATATGGATGTGAGCAGCAAGGACGGAAAGACCGTGCTCACCTATCATACAGGCCAGTATGGTGATGATACGGAGATAAGCGGTATCTATACTTCACCCGAAGGTGAAGCGGGAGAGCTTAACTTTACCTCTGCGGAGCCCGGCGTTTATAAAGCTGAATTGGACAGCGTGGAGACCGGTCTGTATAACATCAACGTGCGCCGCAGCGACAATGATGAAGTGACCGGTGCATTCACCACGGCAACGGTAGTGCAGTACAGCGACGAATACCGCTTTGATGTTACCGAAGATAAGTTCAGGAACTTCATAGACCAGTATGGACAGTGGAGGGAACTGGATGATAATATATGGAAGAAGCTGGATGTAAGCAAGAACGGAAGCTTCTCGCTTACCGGACCTTTGCTGATCCTGCTGATGCTCATGTTCCTTGCGGATGTTGCAGGCAGGCGTTTTGGCTGGGAGCCCATCATTAAGAAGAAGGCTAAAAAAGCTAAGGCTTCCCAGGATACCATACCCACGGAAGAGGCTGTGAGCATGGTGCAGCAGCAACAACAGCAGATGCCTTCTGAAGAAGATAAGGCGGCAGAGGAAAAGCGCAGGAAGAAAGACAGACAGAAGCGTATGAAGCAGGAAGGGCTGGATGTGCCCGATACAGGCACACTGGATACGGCGGCGCTGCTTAAGCGCAAAAAAGACCGGAACTTTTAAATGTTAATAAGCGGATATCCCATATCCGCATAAAAAAACACACAGGAGGAGTTATATTATGGCAAAAAATTATTTTGATCTGAGCGGACAGGTAGCTATCGTTACCGGAGCATCAGGCGGACTGGGTGTTCAGATGGCAAAGGCGCTGGCAAACCAGGGGGCAAACATTGTGGTAATGGCGCGCCGCAAAGAAAAAGTTGATGAGGTAGCTGCGCAGATCAGCAAGGATTTCGGCGTTAAGGCGCTGGGCATCAAGTGTGATATCACCGATACGGCTAATGTGGATGCAGCAGTAGATGAGGTGATCAAAGAATTCGGCCGCATCGATATCCTTATCAACAATGCAGGTACGGGTGCAGTGGCGCCGGCAGAGGATGTTACCGATGAGCAGTTTGATAACGAAATGCAGATAGACCTTTTCGGAAGCTTCAAGGTAGCGCGCGCTGTTGCCAAGAAGGCTATGATCCCCGCCAAGTATGGCCGCGTGATCAACATTTCTTCCATGTACGGCATGGTAGGCAACAAGATCGCAGGTTCCGCACCTTACCATGCTGCAAAGGGCGGCGTTGTAAATCTTACCCGTGCGCTGGCAGCAGAATGGGGCAAGTACGGTATCACCGTTAACGCTATCTGCCCCGGATATTTCTATACACCTCTTACCCAGGAAACACTCGACAGCGAATTTTTCCAGCAGAACGCAAAGACCATGATCCCTATGGAGCGTTACGGCAACGAAGGCGAGCTGGATTCTGCAACAATCTTCCTGTCAAGTGCGGCATCTACCTATGTTACCGGTGTTATCCTGCCTGTTGACGGCGGATATACCTGCATGTGACAGTGATTACAGACAGATCCTTCGCTTCCCCGGCGGAGCGAAGGATCTTTTTGTTGATAAGAAGGGTTATATTTGAATGACTAAAGATAACAGAGATCTCAGCGATTATGAACTTGCGTTGGAGAGGACAGAGCTTTCCCATGAGAGGACAGGACTGTCCATTTTGCGGACGGATCTGGCGTTTAACAATACCAAGCTTTCCGTGGAACAGACACATCTTTCGTTCTTAAGGACGGTGGTATCTCTGGTGGGCAGCGCGGCTACGGTATATAAAGCTCTGCCCGTACTTGGAGTATCGGAGACTTTTTCGACTATTCTTTCAGTATTTCTGATCATTAGCGCGGCATATTTTTTCATCAAGGACAGACTGACATACCCACGGCTGAAAAAAGAGATAGCGGAAATGGAAAAACAGAAGTCTCTGATCATTGAAAAGGGTTGGGGCCTGCAGAAAGAGGAAGATCTGCAGGATGATTGAGAAACGGAATTCTCTGATGATCACCCCCGGATGATCGGATGAAGTTTTCTTTTATTTCACTTTTAATAATATGTGCGGCTCTTTGTCTTTTTTACCTGATAAGGGTGGAAGGCAGGGCTTTTGTATTGCTTGCCGTAAGCCTCTGGTATGTGGCTTATCTTGACAGGCTTAGCTTTGTATGGCTTACAGGCGTGACCGCCTTTACATATGCAGGCGGGCTTATCATGCAGAGGCTTCTTGACTGTGAAAAGAAAAGAGCTTCGCGGATCGTCATGATAATTTCGACAGCCGCGATAGCGGCTCTTTTGCTGTTTATGAAATACAGTCCTCTGCTTAAAGGCATGGAGACTGTAAGCGATGATCTCTTAAAGATCTTTGTGCTGCCTCTGGGTATTTCCTATTACACTTTCCAGGCAATAAGCTATCTGGCGGATCTGCAGAAAGGGAAAACAAAAGCGCAGAAGAATATCATCATATTTGCGCTGTATATGAGTTTTTTCCCTAAATTCATCAGCGGTCCTATTGAACGTGAAGGGGACTTTGAAAGCAGGATAAAGGGGCTAAAGACAGTATGTCTTCTGGAGAAGGGAAGGATCGAAAAGGTTTTCTGTTATATGCTCTGCGGCGCTTTTATGAAGGCGGTGGTAGCAGATCATATCGGCCTTTATGTGCCAGCATTGATGGAGGATCCGGCAGCCCACGGCAGCGCCTGGCTCCTGATCGGGGTTTTCTTTTATGCCATGCAGATATATTGCGATTTTGCGGGCTATTCGCTGATCGCCATAGGTATAGCGGAACTCTTTGGCGTAGAACTTACCCTGAATTTCAAGGCGCCTTATCTTTCCAAAAGTCCCTCGGAATTCTGGAGACGCTGGCATATATCGCTGAGTACATGGCTGAGGGATTATATTTACATTCCTCTGGGAGGCAACCGCAGGGGGCTGCCCAGACAGCTGGTAAATACCATGGTGGTATTTGCTCTCTGCGGGCTCTGGCACGGCAGCAGTTTTAAATTCCTTTTATGGGGACTGCTTCACGGCGCGTTTTCGGCATTTGCACTTCTGATTGGTATGAACGGCAGCGATAAGAACCCGGTAAAAATGTGGTTATCACGTATCCTGACATTTGTGGTGGTATCTTTTGGCTGGATACTGTTTGCGACTCCCGATACATCTACGGCTGTCTTTTATGTAAAGAGGATATTCACTGCCGGTGCTTCAGCAGGAAGCTTTGCCGAAGAAATGCAGCTTCTGGGTATGAGCCCTGTGGAACTGGCAGTGATCATTTCCGGTATCATACTGGTCATGATAATGGATATATATGGGTACAGGAAGGGAAAGATCCTGCCGGAACTGGTACTGGAATGGAAGTACGGCTGGCGCTATTTTCTGTACTATGTGCTGATAGTACTGCTGTTTATCTTAACCAGGTCTTTCAGTGATCTGAATGCCGGAAGCTTTATGTATATGGATTATTAAAAGATGAAGAAAAAGAGACTTATACAGATATTTTTCATAGCACTGCTCATATTTACGATCTGGTATTTCGACGGCGTGCTCTGTCTTAAATCAAAGCACGGTATCGATCAGGCCAGGGCTTTGTATTATCAGCCAAGAAACTCCATTGATGTGGTCATGATGGGCTCAAGCCATATACACTGCGATATAGATACGGGCATCTTATGGCATGACTATGGGATCACGGCTTTTGATTACAGCGCGGCGGAACAGCCTTTGTGGTGTACCTATTATTATCTGAGGGAATTCTGCAAGTACCAGAAGCCCAAGGTGGTGGTGCTGGATCTTTATGCGCCTGCGCGTTTTAAGGAAGACCACCAGTACAGCTGGCTGCATGAGAATCTCTGCGGCATGCGTTTTTCCATGAATAAGGTGGAGATGTTTTTATCAAGCACCGAGTCCGGAAGACTGGAGGAATTCTTCCCTCTGCTGCTGGCCCATAATCATGATCTGGATACGCTTACGGCGGAGGATTTTCTGTACCCCTTTACCAAGAGAAAGAACCTGGAGACCTTTAAGGGCTTTACGCCTTATCTTTCAAAAAGACCGCAGCAGGAGCCTGTGCTGGATACTACCAAAAGCGCGGAGCTTACAAATAAGAATGAAGAATATCTGATGAAGATCATAGACTACGCCAACGAAAACGGCATCGAATTATATCTGGTGGTCACGCCTTATATAACCAATGACGAGGACGAGGTTATCTATAACCGTCTGCATGAGATAGCTGATTATTACGGACTTCAGTTCAACAGTACCAATTATTATTATGACGAGATAGGCCTGGATTTTGAGCATGATTTTAATGACGAATCACATTTGAATTACTGGGGAGCGCTTAAATTCACATCCTATCTTGGCAACGACCTGAAAAAACGATATGATATACCTGATCACAGGGGAGAGCCGGGGTATGATTCCTGGCAGAATAATTACGAAGAGATAGCAGCCAACGTAAAGGAAAGGTCAGAGAGGTGACCCATGGAAAAAAGACGTAAGAGGATAGCGGTATTCGGATGCAGCCTGACCAGCAGGTACAGGAAATATTTATGCAGGGCTATGAATATTGCAGCGGAAGAGCTGGATGTCGATCTGGTGATCTTTAATAACTATGGCAGGATCGAGATCAAAAACAGGCAGTCGGTGGATTATGAATCCGAGCTCTTGGAATATATAGATCTGGAGCAGTTTGACGGTATTATCTTTGACGGAGAAGGATATGCCGTAGACGGCGTTTCAGATAAGGTTGAAAGGAAACTGCATGGTGCAAAGTGTCCGGTGGTTTCCATAAGCAGCCATGTTGACGGATTTTATAATATCGAATTTGATGATGCGGGCGGTCTGCGCGCCATGGTCGAGCATTTTATCAATGTTCATCATTTTACCAGGATAGGCTTTATGTCCGGTTATCTTACCCATGCGGATGCCCAGGTGCGTCTGGCAGAATTCCGTGCCGTGATGAAAGAGCACGGGATGCCGCAGGATGGCGTCGGCATGTTTGAAGGTGACTTCTGGTACAATAAGGGAGGGGAAGCGGCGAACTTCTTCCTTTCGCTTTCCGAATGGCCGGAAGCCATAGTCTGCGCAAATGATTATATGGCGATATCCCTGATAAATGCGTTGAGAAAGCGCGGCGTGAGGGTGCCGGAGGATATTGCGGTTTCAGGTTATGACGGAACCATTGAAGGCAGGGAATTCCTGCCGCACATGACCTCCGTTACCCGTGAGCGTATTGATATAGCAAAGAAGGCGTTGAAGCTTTTGGTTAATCTGGCGGAAACGGGTGAAGCGGATCTTAATGATCTTAAGGTTTATCCCAAGCCTATTTATGCACAGTCCTGCGGCTGCGAGCCTCTGGATTATCATCACGTGCTGGAAACGGTGGCGCGTGTGCATGAAGAAAAGCGTGTTATGAGCACTGCTTTGTTTGAAGCGGAAGTGGCTATGCTGAAACTGGATAAAGTAAACAGCGTTCGGGCGATGGAAACGGTATTTATGGAGAACGCCGTCAACTTTGGCGAGTATTCATCTTTCTTTCTGATGGTACATACCGATGCTAAAGGAGTTCCGGCATATGAAAGCAGCTTTACTTCGCCTTCGGGAAACTTTGTACCGGTCATCTGGGTGGATAAGAATAAAGAATATGAGAAGAGTACGCACCGGTTCAGCAGTACATCCCTGATACCGGAATCTTCTTCCGACAGGTGTCATGTTTATTATGTTATGTGTGCACAGTGCGCTGATAAGGTATACGGCTATTCGGTCGTTGAGATGACGGGTAAGGATATCTTTGATGAATTCCATAACGTCTGGCTGCATAATCTGAGCATGACGCTGAATACCCTGTACAAGAACGACCATATAAACAAGCTGATAGGCAAGCTGGAGAATCTGAGCGTAAAAGATGAGCTGACTGGTTTGCTGAACCGCCGCGGTTTTGACGACAGATCCAGGAATACCATAGCCGAACTGAATGAACCCATGACGGTCTGCACTATTGTAATTGATATGGACGGGCTCAAGCGCATAAATGATGAAATAGGGCATCATGAGGGAGACAGGGCGATTAAGGCTCTGGCAGATGCGATAAAGCGGAGCTGCGAATACGGTGAGATAGCCGGAAGGGCAGGCGGTGATGAGTTTTATATCTTTGCGCCTGATCATTCGGAAAACCGTCTTAAGCGTTTTGTCGAGCGTATGAAAGCATGCATAGCAGAGTATAATTCTTCCAACAGGCGGGGTTATCAGCTGGATTTCAGCTACGGGGCATATATTACGGAGACTGATTCCTGCGGACGCATAGAGGATTTTCTTAAGATAAGCGACAGCAGGATGTATGAGCAGAAGATGACTAAGCCCGGAAGACGGCGCTAGATAAGCTCTTTGGGCTTAAGTAACCGGGCAAGATAACATATTCCGAGGGGGCTGTACAAAAGAAAGGAGCCATATATGGGCAAAGTAAAATGGGGCATCCTGGGAACTGCTAACGTTGCGAGATGGGGAATGATCCCCGGTATGAAGAAGGCCGGAAACTGCGAAATGTATGCCATAGCGGGCAGAAGCGCAGAGAAGGCGGCGGACTTTAAGGAAAGGTACGGGTTTGAAAAATCCTATGGCAGTTATGATGAGCTGCTTAAGGACGAAGAAGTGCAGGCGGTCTACATACCGCTTCCCAATGACATCCACCTTAAATGGGTGGAAGCAGCACTGCGTGCAGGCAAACACGTGTTGTGTGAAAAGCCTATGGCTATGAATGCGGCAGAAAACAGACAGATGTATAAGACAGCGGAAGAGTGCGGCAGATATCTGATGGAGGCTTACGCCTATCTTCACAGTCCTTTTATGGAAAGCTTAAAAGAGACGGTAAAGAGCGGGGTGATAGGAGATATCGATTATATCGATACGGCCTTTGTTACACAGGGTTATCTGGAGGACTTCAGGCTGCATAAGGAGCTGGGAGGCGGTGCGATGTATGATCTGGGCTGTTATTGCACCACCATGATACTTTCGCTGATCGATTCCGGTGTAAAGTCGGTGAAAGCCTGCGCGGAATTCTCCGATCTGGGCGTTGACCTTTCCACGGCGGGACTGATAAGCTTTGATAACGGGGCAAGGGCCTCCTTTAATGTGGGAATGATACTGGGAAAGAACAGCGATTCACGCTATGACAGACTCTTTATCCACGGAAATAAAGGGACCATAAGTTCATCGTATCAGTATAATCAGGAGGGTGATATCTCTTATAAGATCTTTACTCCTGACGGCGAGACTGAGAAGACCGTTTTTGTACCGCATAATTACTGCCTGGAGGTTGAACAGCTTGGCAGGTGCATCCTGGGGGAAGAGAAACCTCATGTTACTCCGGAGTTTTCGATGAAAAATGCAGAGCTGATAGATGCTCTGCTAAAAGACATGGGATACTAAAAAAGTGAGCCCCGTTTCAGAGACGGGGCTCAGCTTATATTCTCAGATCAGCACATAGGGTTTGATCAGATCCTTCGGCTTTTCATCCATTAACTTATCATAAACAAAACAATGCAGATTTATCATAAACAGAAATATCGAAAATCGATATTGACAAAAATACAGGCAGATGGTATATTATCGATAATCAATATTGAATATCGATATCAATTATCGATATAAACTCACGTGAAGGTGACCTGAGAGACAGGGAAGTCTTTCCGGGGATGAAAGGAGGCATAATAATTGGCCAGGATCAAATATAAGACTTTGACAGAGCAGATGTTCTACATACTCATGTGCATGAAGAATGAATGCTGCGGCATCGACATCATGGAGATGGTGGCGCAGATGACAGACGGAAGGGTGACCATAGGTCCCGGAACACTGTATGCACTGCTGGGAGACTTCGTAAAACAGGGCTTTATCCGGGAGACGGCAGTGGAGGGCAGGAAGAGGAGTTACATTCTTACGGATAACGGACTGGCAGCTTTGAAAGAAGAGTATGAGAGATTAAGGGTACAGGTGGTCGACTACGAGAAAAACATGTAAGGCAAAAGGAGACAGGCCAGTCGATTACAAGAACAACATGTAAGGAATAGAAAGAGGCAGGCCGGTCGATCACAAGAAATATGTAACACACAGAAGGAGACAGACGATGAATAAGGATAATGATCATATGAAAGTAAGCCGCGCAGTGGCATATGATAATCTGGAAACGGTGGAAAAATACCTTGAGGAAATGGCCGGAAAGGGCTGGATGCTTAAGAATGTGGCCGGAGCAACACAGTTTAACTTTGAAAAATGTGAGCCGAAGAAACTGCGCTTTGCGGTGGAGATCTTCTCCGAAGGCAGCATCTACGATACCTACACCATAGAGAGCAATCAGGAGTACATCGAATACTGCCAGAAGGCGGGCTGGAACTTTATCTGCTCCTCCGGTAAGCTGGACTACTTCTATACGGAGGATGATAACGCACCGGAGATAGAAACCGATCCCGCCATGAAACTTAAGGCCATAGAGAAAGCACAGTTTACCCTGAAGATACTGTTCCCGCTGATATTCATAGGCATGGGAGCATTTAATCTGGGGATCCAGCTCACCAACGGACTTAATGCCTTAGAGGCCAGTGTGTTTCATTTCTCAGCAGCCATGCTCTGGGTGTTTGTTGGAGGACTCTATGTAGTTATGCTCATCACGTATCTGCTGTGGAGGGCAAAGGCAAGAGCTGCGGTTGCAAAGGGAGACAGGATACCTCCCAATAAAGCGAATCTGAGCTTTAAGGGCGGATATACCCTTTTAGCGGTATTCGGCATAACTCAGACAGTTATCATGCTGGTGGTGGGATTTAAGTATGATGAGAAGGAAGTGCTGACTATCCCTATCATATGGGTCTTCATAATCTTGATGATAATAGCCGGAAATGCGCTGGCAAGATTTGCCGAAAGGGAAAAATTCAGCCGCGGAGCATATAAGCTCATTTCGATCATAATGATACCCGTGATCTCTTCGATAGTACTGATAGGCGTAATATTTACCGTAGTCATGATCGCGGGATCCAATACGGGCTCTGAGCAGCGGATGGATGCAAAGGATATGGAGGTCTTTGGTGACAGCGATGTTTTTGTGAGGCGCGAAGGTTCCGATACCCACTGGGGACATTTCCTTCTATCATATGACAGATACAGTCTGACCGCTTATGATGAAGAAGCCGCTGAGGGCCTTGAGGAAAACGGGATCATGACTATAGATGAGGAAAACGGGATCATAACTTTAGATGCGGGGATTACACAAAGCTGGGAGTTTGATATCTATAAACCCAAGATCAGGACTATCTATGAAAGACTTATGGACGAAGCGCGTAAAGGAACGTACAGGATGCTGAGCATCAGCTTTGACTTTGACAATGCCGTACATGTACCCGAATATGAAAACGGTGGACTGCTCACCGTCCTTAATGATAAAGGCAATTACGAAGACGGGCTGCAGAAATACCTGATCTATGACGAAAGCACGATAATCTGCTTAAGCTGCAATGAGGATCTGAGCGCAGAACAGATGAAAGTAATAGAAAAGTCTTTCATACAGTAAGCATAAAAGCAATAAGTATAAATTTGAAAAACACCGCCGGATAGTGTAATATATTTCAGGCGGTGTTTTTATGTCCGCAGGAAAAAAACTTTTTTTGACGGTATGGTCATCATACCGTTTCGGGGAGAAGATTATGAAAAAGAACAGGATATTAACAGCAGCACTTTGTACGCTCTTAGCTGCTTCAAGCATGCTGGGCGCATGCCAGAAGACGGAAAGCAACAGAGGAATATATGGATCCGAAGAAGAGGGAGATACAAAGCCCACACCTACGGAAACTCCTCAGCTGCCCGATCCCACACCCACGGAGGCAGAGCCTGAGCCGGAACCCGAGCCGGTATCAAAGGATTTCCCGGCACTGGCCATATCCAGCCGCTACAGTAATTTTGACGTAGACCAGAACGGATATGATCTTGCGTTTGATTACGAGCTTCTGCATACCGAAAGAGAATACGGTAATGCACATCCTGAACTCAGGGATGCCCTTGAAGAGGTGAATTCTTTTATCGAAGAGATTGTGGGAGAGGGCTGTTCCGGATACGCTGAGATATTGAGCGGCATGAGTGCGGATCAGCTTAAGCACGAAAGAGAAATGGGGGAGTATCCCAAATACAGCTACAATAAGGTCTATACCCGCAGGGTGGATGATAAGATCGTAAGCTACATATACGAGAACAGATCATTTGACCTGAATGATGAATATGACAGTGTTGGAGTCAGGGGCTATAACTTCTATGTGGAGGATGGTTCGGAAGTAAAGCTTTCGGATGTGGTTGCAGACGAAGATGCACTTTATGATCTGCTGGCGGAGAAACTGAGCCTGATAGTCCATGACGGGCTGGGAGATATGATGGATTATCCCATAGATCCGGCAAAGACCAAAGAGGAGATGCTGGGCTATATCGATATGTATCAGAGTTCCTGGGTCCTGGAACCCCAGGGGATAAGCTTTTACTTTGACGCTTTCACCTTTATGCCCTGGACGACCAGCGTTAACGTACTGTTTTCCGAGGATACTAACGGAGAGATCTTTACGGATGAATTCCGAAATGACGTCTGCGATGAGTGGGTTATGAAGCTTCCCCAGAACACGGAAACCCGCTTTGATGCGGAGGATGACGGAGTGACTGATGTCATCCGCGTATGCGACATGCTGGAACCCAACAGAGGGGGGATTATCATTTTGATCCCATAGTGGGTGTGAATATCTGCTATAACGGTGATATCAATTCATTTAAAGATGGTGAACAGCCTTATGATTACGAAGCTTATCTGATCCATAAAGACGGAAAGTCTGTGCTGCTGGTTAATTACAGCGAATATGATTTCGGCTACATGGACACTTATGATCTTGCGGGAAGTAAAGTGTATCATGCAGAAAGCATCAGCGGATGGGTCGAATATATAGATATGAATGACTGTTTATGGGGAGATGAGACAATCACCCCCCAGCGGGTCATCACTAAAATAACAGACATTCCTGTCACCGATGTGGTGAACCTGGAAGGATTTGAGTGCAAAAGCGGTATACTGAATATCGGAATTGACGCAAGTCTTAATGTTGAATGGGAATAAAGAGGCTGTATCCGGATGACTGTAGTGGCGTTTTTCATAATATGGGTAGTCTGTTCGGCAATAGGGATAGCGGGAAACATGTTCCTGCTGGGCAACGCGCTGACCACGGGACTGGTTTCGCAGATCGTGATAGTCTCATGGATCATTGCCATGACGGTTATGATCATTATGGGCATAGTAAAGGATTACGGAAAGAAGGATAAGGAATAAATGGATATAAATAAGATGATCGCGGATGAACTTAAGATCCGCGTTGGTCAGGTAGAGAAGACGGTAGCACTTATTGATGAGGGGAATACCATACCGTTCATTGCACGTTACCGTAAGGAGGTTACAGGGGCGCTTAATGATGAGGTACTGCGTGCGCTGTATGAGCGGCTTACATATCTTCGTGGGCTGCAGGAGAGAAAAGAGACCGTTCTGGAGAGCATAAGCGAGCAGGGCAAGCTTACGGATGAATTAAAAAAGCAGATCGAAGAGGCTGTCACGCTGGTGGCGCTGGAGGATCTGTACCGGCCCTACAAGCAAAAGAGGGCTACCAGGGCGGATATTGCTAAAAAGAAAGGCCTTGAGCCTTTAGCGGAATACATACTTAAGCAGGATGCAAAACGTCCCCTTGAAGAGGAGGCAGCGGCTTATGTAAGACCAATACTTAGAATCATTAGGTGACACAGCGGAATCATTAGTAGAGAAACA
>CAMVRS010000109.1 GCA_947169935.1 uncultured Lachnospiraceae bacterium | reverse complement strand
TTGGATATCAGAGGCTCGAAAGATACAAAGATGGCGATTACGGCGAATACGAATGCGGTGTTTATCTTTACGGTAAGAACAACGTATTCACCATTGAAGGCCATGTTCCTCAGGAATATCTTGATTACATAGACGATTACGTATGGGGTGATGATCCGGAGCCTACTCCTGAGGAAGAGAAACCGACAGAAGGCGAAGAGGGCGACGTTACGCCTACAGAGGTGCCCGAAGAAGAGGAAGAAACCGAAGGACTTGAACCCATTGAGATCTTCCACGAATTCCAGATCCCCGAAGGTACATGCTATATCTTCATAGTACGTACAGCAGGAGAAGAAGAGGGGGTTGTTAATGTGAACTATATGGCAGTGGCTATGAACAACATCAATGAGATAGGCTGCAGCATGTATGTTTCATCAAGCGTCCTTGATACAAAGAAGAAGGTAATAGATCTGGTTGAGAGGGTATTTCGATAATCTTATTCCCATTTTATAACAGAAGAGCGCTCCTTTGCGGGGGCGTTTTTCTGTTATTGCATTTGATTTTTATCCCGCTGCTCAATAAGCGATATTAAATTAACTACATAGTAAAAAATAATTACGGAAAATCATATATGTTTTCTTATATAAATAACCTACAAGGAGGGAAACATATATGGTCAATCCGCAGATAAACGTCCGATCCGTAACCAGCATGGATCCGGAAGACATCTTTAATGAAATGGACCGGATGTACGGGAATATCACCGTACAGGAATATGTCTCCGGCCCCGAAGACCTTGACAGGATAAGCCAGATGCTGGGGTGGTGCACGAACAGCAAATCCTATCTCGCTTCACTTGGCGTATACCTGGATATAGCTACCAGGAATGCCAAAAAATGCGGAGACAAAGAGCTTCATAGCGACATGGTCTGCAGAAAGAACATCATAAAGACCTACTACGACATAGTATCCGATATCTATACCGCATGTTCCAGGCAGGCTACACTTTATCTTGAACAGCGCAAGGAACTGGAAGAAGAAAAACGCTTAAATAATATACAGTATGGCCGGACAGGCTCCTATTACGACAACAGGAGGGAAGCAAAATAATGAGATGGCCATACAGATCAGCAAACAAATACAGAAATACTAAGCTCAATATAGACGGAGAAATCTTTGACAGCAGAAAAGAGCTTAAGCGATACCAGGAACTCCGTCTTATGGAATCGGCTGGAGAGATAAAGGATCTGAAAAGGCAGGTAAAATATATCCTGATCCCCACCCAGAGAGAACCCGATACCGTAGGCAAGCGCGGAGGCATCAAAAAAGGCAGGCTTCTTGAAAAAGAATGTGCTTATTGGGCAGACTTCGAATACAAAGATAAAAACGGTAATACCGTGGTAGAGGACGTTAAATCCGATATCACCAGGACAACAGAGTACCGGATCAAGAGAAAGCTGATGCTTTACCGGTACGGAATAAGGGTACAGGAAGTATAGACAACACCCGACAGGGAAAGATCATGGTAAATCCTACATTTTTTAACAACAGCAAAACGATAAGGCTTATAATCTTAATGTTCGTGTTCGGGATCGCTCTCGTATACGGCATGAAATGCTTTGGCTTTACCCAGGTAATGGAGCTGGACGTTAAATCTTACGAAAAGAACCATTACAACATATACGATTCGGACGCGATCTTAAGCGATTATGAGGTTCTTGACTGCTGGTACAAAGATGCAGCTTCCGTAAACAACCTTCCTCTGGCATCAGCATATACATATTTCCATGTAAAGCTAAAGAGCAATGATATCATATCCGTACGTATCCCTACTTCGCAGCTCAAAGGCGGTATCCTGACCGGAGAGCTGCGCGGGAAACCCGGAGAGATGACCAAAGATGAGACCAATTATGAGAGAAAAGACCGGTATCATTCCGATTTTATCCTGCGGGTAAAACATGGGATCCTATATTATCTGGTAAGTGGGTGCGCCTCATTCATTGTATGCGCCATATCTGCAATAGTGTTATTATATACATCAAAAAAGTACCACATCACAATGGCATCAACGCCCAGTGACGATTACTTCGATTTCGACGATTAAAAACGAATCTTGTAAGAAAGGAATACACCATGAGCAGTATAGATGAACGCTTAACGACCATAGCCAAAGTAATAATCAGTGCCTACAATGGCTCATTCAAGCCGCATATCATACAGGAGCAGCCCGCACCGCCTTATTATAAGTACGGACATAATCCGGATGGCTTTATCCTGTATCAAAGTGAGAATAATGACGATACCACCGGTACTGTAATGGCTAAAGGCTATTCCTTGGGTGCTTTCGTAGTGGAGGTGTTCCGATCGTTCGATATAGATGTGAAATGGTCTGACATATTAAAGTCAAAGGCCGTATGGTACAGCATCGCCAAGAACACGGATCTGATATCCCCCGAAAACCACCGGCATGCCATAGAAGATGTTTATGATATAACGGTTATCGCGGACGTCGTCTGCTACGTATATAAAAATGAGAATGGAAAGTTCTCCCTGCGTCCAGCTTACGGCGGATCCGGAATGGCAGTAGATGCATATTGCATGGATATACGTTCTTATGGGGAATACGGCGATTTTGAAGAATGCTGTTGTCCTTCCTGCGGTAACGTATGGTATATAAATGTTCGTGAGATACCTTATGGCGAAAAATATGAAACAACATGCCGCTGCTGTAAGACAAGCCTTATGCGCAAGAAGATACGCTGACGGATAAAGAGAGGAGATAGCCATGGAAAACATAGTTAATGACCCGGTATTTGGCGAAATGATATATGATGGATCCTGGGAAAATAAGGTAAAACTCACATTCTGGAGCAAAGAGCTGGAGATTCGGATAGCAGTAAGAGCTTACAGCGAAAAAGATATCAATGATGCCCAGAGGACCTCATATAAAGAGTATCAGGCTAAAGCAGAGGAATATAACCGGCAGATACCTGATGTATTGCTGGCATATTATAAAGAAAACTACGAAGAGATCGACTCTGTTGTTAATCTCCCCGAAAAATGTAAGCTTGAGAACATCACGAAAGACATCGTTATAAAAATGATTAAAGTAAAGACCATATTCTTTGCTCCCGACGGAAGATACGGTTATTTATGTGACTGCGCATGGGATCCGGAGCATGGCATAGCCGTCATATTCCCCTGCGCCGGCAAAGAAGCAGCTCTTCGCATAGGAGATCAAGACGAACTTATCTAAAGGAGGTTTTATGGCTAACGTACGGAAAAAGTATTCGTATAACAAGCAGACAGTAGGCAACATGTCTTTCTATACTGTCACAACGGGACCTAACCAGGGCAGATATTTTACTGATTATAAACAGGCTCATGAATACTGTGTCACTCTAAACGCAGAAGATGAAGTCCCGGCAGAAGAAAAAACACCCGCTGATATAACGGCAGGTGTATCTCCGGTAAAAGAAGATATCGACAGGCAACTGTCTTTTGAGGATCTTATGAGATAAATCCTGTTTCCAATAAAGATGTGAATACGCGGTAAAAACCTTCTTTATCCCCTAAAAGCATATCAGAGAACATATCGATAGAGGCAAGGCTCTTCTGAGGCTCGCCTTTTTCATTTTCCTGCCAAACAACGATCTTGTCGTCCTTCCACTCAAGGGGATTACGATCCTGAGGGATAGCCTGCATCCGTGACAAGATTGACACCATGTTCTTATGTGACGAAAACGAAGCTAAAAGAGTGTAGGCAGCCTCATATAACGCTTCCTTATTTTCGCTGTTAGAGCAGAAATAAGAACCGACTACGTTATCGGGAAACACTCCTGTATAAAGCTTATTTTTATTTAGCCTATCCTCAAATGAATCATAGTTACCGGCGATCCCACGCTCAATGGAGTCAAACTCTGCCTTAGTGCATATATTATCCCGTACAAGACGTTTTCTGCGTATATCTTCATCTGCAGACAGATATACCACTACAAAACTGACATCAGGATATCTCAATGCCAATTCATCCACCTCTTCCGGTTCTGCTATGTACAGGTCAACGTCTGACACACGGGCGTTTATGTCGTCTGCCACACGCAGCTTACCTTCGGCTAATATCCCGGATAAGGTCTTTCTCCCGCTCCCGGGCCTTCCGACTATAAGATAAACCATATCACACCTCCTTTTCAGGGCATAAAAATACCCGCCCCTGATTATAGGGACGGGCAGATAATCATCAATAATACTCCTCGCGCTTCTTTCTGATAATAAGAACTACAACACCGCCGACAACGATACCTCCCACAACACCCATGACGATCCAGAACGTTTTGCTGTTCTTTGGGGTGTCCGGAGTCTGATTGGGATTAGTAACGAATTCTGCCGGAGCAACCTGGGGCTCTTCCTCAGTCATATAATCCTGGGAATCCGCATACTGCTGGTTAATGGCAGCCATTTCCTCTGCGGTATAGCCTGCAAGCTGTATATCTTCACCGGATCCGGAATACTTAACCCTTACTTCTACGGAACCGCCTTCAACTACGGTGAATTCAGGATAATCCATTATTACCGGGAAGCTCCTGTCATCATAAAGCCCGCCGCCGACAACCTGATAATCACCATACTGTAGAGTTATCATGTTATTATAGTTGGGAGGATTAAGATATATCGTCTCTTCCTCAAATGTTTCTTTATCCTGATAAACAAGATAGAGTGCTTCGCTCTTTATCGAATCAGTAGGCTCTGCGTAGAAAAATACCGCTCCGTTACCGACTCCCAGACCGTCTACCGTGCTTTCGTCATGAACTACGTCCTCAAGAGCAAGGTAAGCATTATATACATCATTATTTACCTTATAATAGAGCCCCCTGTATCTGTAGTAATGGAAGTCGCCGTCTTCCTCCGGGACATAATCGAACCAGTAAAGGTCATAGCTTAGATCCGGAGACTTCTTGGGCACCAGCTTCGCACTGTGAATCTCCCTTGCAACAGCATGAGCTACTTCTATGTTGGTACTGTAATACTGTTCGGCCTGCTCTGTTATGACCTCTGCAAACCTGTCGGAAACTATGTCCTCACCAAATGGCTCATGATATTCTACACCCGTCGCCGCACAGTATCTTTTGGCATATGCCTCATACTGATCCTTGCTCATGGACGTATATGACGCGTCAATATGAATAACAAAGTATCCGGTCACATATCCATCCGAATATACATAGCAGGGTCTGTCTCCGGATTTATATGGAAGCTTGCCGGGATCACCATCACCTTCCTTCATTTCACCTCCCTCAGCTCCGGTATCCGGGTCCGTAGCAAAGGCAGAGATCGGGCTGGCCAATAGACAGATGCTCATGGCCGCCCCAAATAAAAATCTAATCATATGTTTTTTCATATATAATCCTCCATTAGTACATCTTCTTATAATATCGCGGATTTTTTCATAAATAACGCAAAACGTGCACTTATTCATATTAAACCCCTTTTTTAATAATAAAATACCCTGCCAAAATCAACAAAATAAGGAGTCAAAAAATATTTTTCTGAAAAAATATTTATACAATATAAGCTATTTATCACAATAAAATGACTATATATAGTGGAAAATACTTGAAACCGCGCGCGAAAACCTATTATCCGGAACGTTTTAGCGTACATATTAAACTTATGATGCATTTCTTTCTCCTATATTTACAGAAAAGGCGAAATTTTTCTTAAGGAGGAAGTCTATGTCAAAAAAAGAGAAGATCAACGTCAGCGCTATATACAACTATGACCAGATACTTCTGGGTAACGAAAAAAGGCTGGCACCGTATTTTATCGAAGAAAAGAATGCTCACGGAAATAATGATACAAAGGAAAACGCCATATGTATCCTCCGGTACGTAATAGAAGACCTGCTCCGCTGGACGCCGAAGATGATGGTGGACTATTTCAATAAAGAAGTAATAGATAAGATGAAGCTTGAGACCGTCATACGGGCCCTGAACAAGTATTTTCCCGTGCAGCTGGATAAAAAGAAGGACTATTATTGGTACGCCCACCTTCTTTATCCGGATGTTATCGTTTTGAATGACGAAGATCTGACAATAAAGACCTACCGCGATGTATTAAGCGGTAAGCTCAAGAAGTTCCCGAAGGGATTTCTGGACGGAGACGGTGGAGAGGATCGAATCAGGTTATGCCTGCTGTACTACCTGGAGCAGGATCCTTTCCTTACCGGGTCACTTAATCCGCCCGAAAATGCCGAAGACAGCGACCTGATGACCATTAAGGAGTTATACAGCTGTTTTGCCCGCGAAGGAAATAAAAAGCTTAAGCAGATAAAGCTGGATCATGGCCGAAGAGACCATTTCCAACACGCAATAGACTTCCTGCATGTGTCCCTGCCTTCCAAACAGCGTAATGACTTCTATTATCATTACTATAAGTTTAAGGTATATAACCAGGCATCAAAAGCAGAAAACTCCAAAAGAGGTCGCCGCCGTAAGAGTGATAAAGCTGCGATAGAGCAGTTAGAAGAGCTTGAATCTTAATAGGTAATTTGAAAGGATTTATATATGGGATATATAGGAATTTCAGAGGACAGGCTGCATCATATCCTGGGAGTAGCACGAAAAGCATATAAAATAGCTCTGGAAAGAGGTCATGACGAAGAATTTGCCCGCAAGATGTTCGTACTAGGCTGGAATCACGATATCGGATATGAATTCTCTACAAAATCATCAGAACATGCGGATATTAGCTCATATATGCTTACTGATGCTTTTTACGGAGGAAAGGAGCCTTGGGGAAATATCGGGGTGGATTCCATAAGGGCTATTCTAAAGCATGGTAAATACCCGATAGAGGAGACCGAAGAGTGGATTATTTTAAACCAGGCAGACATGCAGGTTGACCTGAAAGGCAACGAAGTCTCCGTCACGAGAAGACTTGACGACATCAAGGAAAGATACGGGGAATTTTCCGACGAATATCTTACTTCATGTGATATATGTTACCGGATCAATCTTACCGCAGTAAACCTCGCAGAAAACCATACAGCATAATTAAATAAGACACACAATCAAACATTTAAAGCACTAAAAAAGCACCGATTTTACCCGATGCTTTTTTGTTTTACTGGGCGCTGCTTCTCTTGAGCATTGCTTCTCTACAGATATCATAAGCAACCGTTATCTGGTCGTTATCTGCAGACTTGCAAAATGTCCCGGTAGCAAAGCCCATCTGCTCCTCCAGACTCTTGATCTCCTCTTCGATGTACTTGTGGTACAATTTGAGGAATCCTTTCTGGAGCTTGACGTTTCCTTTGAAAGGATCATCCTTATAGCGGCCCGTAAACCATTCTTTGAATGCCCTGCCAAACGCTGCCTTATGGTCGGGAGTTAAAAAGTTCATCTCTCCGCCATCTCTTGCAAAAGCCTGCTGGATAAAGTTTTCGTTCTTATCCTTCATGCCGTTAAGGTACTTGCGGTAAAGCTTTTCAGCTTCTCCTTCGTCCTCTTTGGTCTCCGCAGGCGCTGCAGGAGTTTCATCCTTAGCGGATTCAGCCTTCTCGGGTTCAACATCCTTTACAGGAGGAACAGCGATACTTTCAGATTCCTGAACAGGCTCAAAATCTTCAAGATGACTTTCCGTCATCTTCGCCCCATCTTTCGACATAGCAAACTCGGAAAGCAGATCAACTAACTCTTTTAGATCTTTGCCCTGATACCCGTCTACTACTATGTGCAGACGCTCTCCGTCCATCATAACTCTGAAACTCTTCATCTTCCTCTTCCTCCTTATTTTCTCTGTTGTCTATCATACTTGCGAATACGCCTGCTAACATCATCGCACCAAACCATGTCGGGAAGTTAATCCCAACAAGGATCATGAATTCCAGATAAAATCCTATATAAGGATCCACGTCCGGAGTAACAACAACCTTTACGATCAGGTTACTTATGATCCATGCGGCAGCTATAATGCTTATGATAATAAAACAGGGCACAAGCCAATAGAGATTTTTCTTCATATTAAACAACTCCTTTCATTGTATTAAATAGATACTTAAATATCGTCTAAAGCCTTATACGATAAAAAAAATACATATTAAATTTTGAGGGCATACCTTTTCTATATATTTAAAGTATAAGCATAAACGACACGCCCTATTAAGGAGGTTTAACATGGGAAAAATGCTTTGCGTGGCGGAAAAGCCTTCCGTCGGAAAAGATATCGCCGAAGCCCTTGGCTGCAAAGAAAAGAAGCAAGGCTATATCGAAGGAGATAAATATATAGTTACATGGGCCGCCGGCCATCTCATAACGCAGAAAAAGCCCGACGAACACGATCCGTCCCTGCATACATGGAGCTTTGAAAGCCTGCCTTTCAGGTTTGACATAAAGGACTCCCTTAAAGTCATACCCGAAAAGAAAGATATGTTCTTTAATATTAAGAAACTTATCGCAAGGGATGACGTGTCAGAGATCATAAACTGCGGGGATAGCGGGCGTGAAGGATACCTTATACAGAAATGGATCTACCGCATGGCCGGAAACCGTAAGCCCGAAAAGGTACTGTGGCTGGATTCCTTTACCAGGGAATCCATACTGCGCGGATTTCAGAACCTGCATGAGGATTATGAGTTTGCTGACCTTTTACAGGAAGCGGAAGCAAGAGCTGAGATAGACTGGATCATGGGCATGAACTACTCCCGCGGACTTACAATGAGACAGGAGACCCGCAACGTGCTCTTATCCTACGGCAGATGTCAGACGCCTCTCCTTAATCTTATTTATTTAAGAGATGAGCAGATTGCAAAGTTTAAACCGGAGCCTTACTTTAATCTTAAAGCAAAATTTACGGCTCCGGAAGGCAGCTATGTCGGCACCATGATCGGTCAGGACAAGAAAAATATCAATTTTGCCGTAAAATCCGAAGCCGAAAGCATAGCAGCGGCCATTAACGGCAAGCAGGGAACGGTGGTAAGCTTCAAGTCTGCCCAGCAGAAAAAGAATGCGCCTCTGCTGTTTGACCTTGGTACCCTGCAGACAGAAGCAGGTAACAGATACGGCTATACGGCAGAGGAAACATTGGCTATCGCCCAGGAGCTGTATGAAACCCACAAGATACTTTCCTATCCCAGAACGGACTCAAAATATCTCTCAACAGCCTTGCTTAAGGAGATAGACGGCAACTTAAACAGCTGTAATTTCGGTGAGTTTGCTCCAATTGTAGGCAAGATACGCAACAATCATTGGATAGTGGGCAAGGAATATGTCAATGACAAGAAGATAACAGACCACCCTGCTTTAACGCCGGTAATCACCAATATAGAAGCTGAATACGGCAAGCTCTCTACTAAAGAAAAGAATATATTTGACCTGGTCGTAAGAAGGTTCCTGGCTATCTTCTTCCCTCCCTACATCTATCAGGCGACAGAGATAATCACCCAGGTAGATCAATACTTCTTTAAGACCAACGGCAGAGTCCCTCTTTCTTTAGGATACAGGGAAGTTTTCGCCGAATATAAAGAAAAGAAGGATAAAGATAAGGAAGATGATGAAAGTACGGAGCTTCCCGGCGTACAGAACGGTGAGGCAGTCCGTACATCAGACCCTAACATACTTGATAAGATGACTGAGCCACCGGCAAAGATAACCGTCGGTAACATAGTCAAGCTCATGGAGAAATACAACATAGGCACACCTGCTACAAGGGCGAACATAATCCAGACGCTGCTAACCCGGACATACATAAAGCTGGAGGGAAAGAAGTACAGTGTTACACCTTTAGGCGCCGCGCTTATCAATTCGGTACCGAATGACCTTAAAGACCCGCAGCTCACTAACCAGATCGAAACGCAGTTACAGAAGATAGGAGATGGAGAAATGAGTAAAAGTGAATTTCTGGATAGATCGTATGAGGATATAAAGGAACATATCCGTAACCTTGAAAAGACCACGATACGCGGTACGGCAGCGGCGAAAGCAGAAGCAGCGTCTTTAGCAGCCTGCCCTTTATGCGACGGGCCCGTAATGAAGATAAATCCAAAGGCTAAAGAAGATGGAACAAAACCCAATCCTTTCTACGGATGTATGAACTATAAGAGTGGATGCAAGTTCAGGATGCCCGGAGAAATACCCGGACACAAATTTACGGAAACAGAGGTCAAAAAGATCCTGCCGAAGCTTAAAAATGGCGGAACATCCCAGGTGATAAAGGGTTTTGTAGGCAAATCCGGCAAGACATTTGACGCCGCCCTGAAATGGGACGCCGAAAACAGCAGATTATCCTTCGTCTTCCCGGAGAAAGCAGCTGAAAGCGATCCGGTAGGCGAATGTCCCCTCTGCGGAAAGAACGTAACAAAGGTTACGCCTAAAGCTAAAGAGGACGGAACAAAGCCTATACCATTCTATGGCTGTAGCGGATATAAGGAAGGATGCCACTTCTTTATAAGAAGCGAGCTCCCCGGACATAAGTTCACCGACAGTGAGATCAAAAAGATGCTGCCGAAGTTAAAGAACGGTGGTACTTCCCAGGTAATAAAGGGCTTAAAGGGCAAATCCGGCAAGGAATTTGATGCAGCCTTTAAATGGGACAGCGAAAATAACAGATTAAAATTTGTTTTTAAGGACGACGAATGAAACAGATCCTGATAGATACAAAAGAAAAAGCAAACGAATTTCTCAAAAATCCCCGAAGGACAGTAGGAATACTGTCTTTTGGGGCTGATATCACTATTTCGGACGAATTAAAGACCCCTGAGCTGGAAGATCTAGCTATGGCAGCCGGGATAAAGAACCGGAACAAGCGGATCGCCTATATCTATGATACCGCTTGCCGACAAATAGACCGGTATAACGAAGAAAATGGCATCACATGTGTATTTAATGAAAACCGCTGTCCTGACTGCCGGCATAGCTGGCATATAAACGGCTGCTGTTTCCACTGCCCTCACCAGAGCACTTCCGGCTGTACCATAAGCAATCTGTCCTGCCGGTTATACTTCTGTGACTACATGATTGAGCATTTTAAGCCCCTTAAGCTTGAGGATATGGCAATACTTAGGCTTTTAACGCCCAGTCAGAGAGCTATCATCAGAGAAGATGTCTTTACAAAGAGGGAGATATCCATAGGCCTGCTCTGTATCGGCAGCTATCTGGTATTTGGGGCATATTCGTTCATAAAGATCCTCCGTATGAAGAATCTATTCGTCAAAAACCGCAAAAATTGACATTTATTTTTATCGGCTCCCGCAAAAATAGATATTAAAGTATCAAATAACCCTAAGAAAGGAGTCGAAATGAATACACAGATCGATTATTTATACCGCGACGCGTCGAATTATAAGAAACATCAGTCTGTAGTCGTTGAAGGAACCTTCACCGACGAACAGCTGAAAGCGATAAATGATTCACTGTCAGAAGGATTGTATTTCATTCCCAGACAGGTAGGCCTCCCGGAAGAGAGGTTCGATGATGTCACCGAAGATGACCATTGCTGGTTTGAGATCAGCATAGAGAATTTCAAGCAGACATCTGAGAACCCCACGGAGCTTATCACCACAAAGGAAGTCTACGAAAACTTCGTCCGCGCCGGAAAAGAAGGCTGGAACGAAGTAAAGTACGCGATATAAAGTTATAAGGAGGAGAAAATCATGAGCTTTAATGGAAGCAACTATATTGGCAAGAAGATCAAACTTTATCCCGAAAAACCCGAAAGCAAATGTGGGATTATCGAAGACGTAGATGATCTTGGTTTCACAATCAGGATAACGGAGAGCCTAAACTGCGCATGTGGCAAAAACGATATAATCTTTATATCACATAGCAGCGAGCTGGATTTTAAGTTCCTCTCCCTCAACAATACTGAGGATTACATTAGTTAGACAGAAAAACAGGCTAATACGGCCTGTTTTTTAATGAAAATCCCCTGTTTTTTCGTTTTTTGTGCCATTGAAAGTTATTTTTGATTTTTTCTTATATATTATAAGTGTCTGGCAAACCCAAAAAAGGAGGCTAAAATGACAGATGACAAGTTTGACTTCATGAACGAAGTCGTAGAGCGCGGTACGATAGTGGCAAAGAAGGAAAAACCCAATTATACCTTAGTCACCATCGCATCAGATTTATCTCCCGTATTTTTAGACGGCGAGCGTGTATACAAGAGGAATTTTCCCCATATCTTCTTTACCGGGGAAGCAAAAGAGAAATGTAAGAACTTTAAGGTAAAAGATGTTGTAACTATCAAAGGTTTTGCGCAGATAAGAAAAGGTAAGATCGGCGACAGGGAAGCATATCTTCTGGGTGTGACAGCCACCGATATAGAAGAGGCTCCGAAGGTATTTATCGACGGCAACGTATCAGCTAACGGCAAGGTCTATGAACCGGAGCTGAATGAAGTAAGGCTTGCCGGAAGGGTAAGTGAATGCCGTATCTTAAACGAAAACCTGATAAGCGTCAGGGTAATATGTAAATATGACAACAACAGGCAGCGTTCAATAGAGGTGTTATACCGCACAAAGGTATCGGAATTCACCTCACAGATATTACCGAACGACTATGTATACGTGATCGGCTTCATACAGACAAGGGAGCCCGATCCTAAAAGAACAAGACGTACCGAATGGCTCTCTGCAAGAGAGATCATAAAGGCAAATGAAAGGAGTGGCAGCAACAATGTCGAGGAGAACTAATCAGAACATGGAGGATCAGGTTAAGAACGGAGGAGCATCCTTAATGGGTAGTGATTCTGATGGTTCTTTGCCCACAGAAGAGCTTGCGCCCCAGGGAGCTTCTGCTTCACTTGGACCCCAGCCGGTATCCGATGATACCACAAAACAGCTGGAGGACGAGATAAAGAAATTAGAGGATCAGATAGCTTCCGGCCCCTCTGAATCATCTGAACCCGCAAAAAATCCCTTCCTAGTTAATGGAAAGGGTTCTTTTGATGACGAGGCAAAGTTCGAAGCTCAGGCAGCTCTTGAAAAAAGTACCGACCAGCAGAAGGGTATTGTCTTTAATAAGATAGACGACGGCGGCAAGGAAATGCAGGAAAAGCTGACCGACGAAAAGGCGCTTAAGGCTGCCAAAGAAGACGACAGCAAGAAAAAGAAAAAAGAAGGCAAAAAGCCCGGCTTTCCTCTTTTCCCGAAAAAGAACACTTCCGGCAG
>CAMVRS010000108.1 GCA_947169935.1 uncultured Lachnospiraceae bacterium | reverse complement strand
AAGATACGTGAAGGCCAGCAGGTGGACCGTGTACCTTATATGCTCATCCTGGGCCAGAAGGAAGCAGAGGAAGGCACTGTCAGCGTACGTAAGCGCGACTGCACCGAGAATGAAGTCATGAGCATGGAAGACTTTATTAAGAAGGTTACTGAGGAAATAAAGAATAAGGTAAGATAATTCTGAGGAGCGTAGCGACGAAGAATCTTACAGGAGGAAGTGACATATGACAGAAGTAACTGACTCTAAAGAAACCGAAAAAAAGAAAAGCAGTTCTGCCGGTATCATCATCTGTCTGGTAAGTCTGGGCCTGCTGATAGCGGCAGGTGTGATCCTCTTTATTGTAGGAACCGGGCCTGCCAGGAATTTCCGGAAGATGAATACCGATGCCCTCAGGTGCATCAGTAATAAAGATTATGAGGGGGCTGTTGAAGTTTATCAGAAGATGCTGGAGATAGCGCCCGGAAATACCAACGCCCTTAACGGTCTGGACAGGGCCTACAGGATGTGGGCAGATTATCTTGATGATGATAACGAGCCGGAATTGTCTGCGGAAGTTATGGAGGATGAGGCTGCTTATCTGGCAGATCTTAATGAGAGAGTACATTCAAAGAAGATAAGCCGTCTGATCCAGGATGTTGAACAGAGAGCAGAGGATTATCTTAATGATGATGTAACAGATCCTTTTGGTAATATCGATCCCGATGATTCGGATCAGCAGCGTCCCGATGGTGATCCTACAGTGGTGCTGGAAGCTGCCGATAAATACATGAGTGTAGGTGATTATAATGATATGCTCTTTGTTGACGGTTCCGAGGAAGCAGATGCGCTTGTCCAGCTTATGAAGGACAGGGGGCAGGATATCTTCATATTCGGTGATGATTACAGCGGTGAAAAGGATTATACCGGACAGGCCATGGGACTGTATATCGTTCCCGACGGATATTATTTCTTCTACGGTGATTATGTGGATGGAGTGCGCAGCGGCTATGGTACCTGTTATTGGAAGAACGGTGAAGGCACCTATGAGATGTACCAGGGCTACTGGGCTGATGACAAACCTAACGGCGAAGGCACTATAACCCACAGGGATGAAAACGCCGATACTACAACCCTGATCACCGGAAACTTTACCGATGGTCTTCAGGACGGAAACATGTCTTATGATGTACTGGACAGCATCGGCACGATAAATCACGGTGAGTATACCGCTACCATGGGCGATGCACCGGAGATAAAAGTAAGCTATAATCCATACGAAGATTATTATGACGGTTACAGACCGTATGTTGAACTGACAGACGGAACGGTGATGTATTACGATACAAACTCGGAATACCTGGGAGTATTGAGCTTCAGACGCAGATAAGTTTTTTAAGGGGCGGATTTTTCCGCCTCTTATTTTTTTTCTTTACGATCCGATATATTCATTACAGAACACGGCGCCGTGAGATTTTCTGAATAAAATTTCATAAGGAGGGGTCTTTATGATCATTGATTCCGGCAGTATAAGCATGGGATCGACGCGCTCCTACACGTCCAAAAGCATGTCTGTTTCGCTTGCGGGCTGGGCGCAGAGAGGTGTAAAGACGCCGGAGCTGTTATACGATACAAAGGAGATGTTCCGCAATCAGCTGAATGCGCGGTATTCTTCGAGAATGACAGCTCAAAAAAGCGGCGTGCGTAACGACGATGCGGCGCAGTATGAAAAGCTGCGTCAGAAGATGCTCTATGAATTCTTATCCAGGATCCACGCCATGTTTCAGGGCGTTAAGGATAAGGACAGGGATACAGGCATCGCGGGAAGCAGCGGATCGGGCTTTAGTTTCTACAGTTCTTACAGTTATGAAGAAACGGAGGAAACAAGCTTTTCCACAACGGGCAAAGTACGGTGTGCCGACGGCAGGGAGATAGATTTTAATATCGATCTTTATATGAGCCGTTCATTTTCACAGTATATCGAAGAGGAATTTACCATATCTCCGATAGAAGCCCTTTGTGACCCGCTGGTGATCAATCTTGAAGGAGGCATTGCGGAGGTATCCGATACAAAGATACGCTTTGACCTGGATGCAGACGGTATAGTGGATGAAGTGTCGCGTCTTAATTCAGGCAGCGGTTATCTGGCACTGGATAAAAACGGTGACGGACGGATAAACGATGGCAGTGAACTCTTCGGGACCAAAAGCGGAGACGGATTTTCGGATCTTGCAGCTTATGACAGGGACGGTAACGGCTGGATCGATGAAGCCGATCCCATTTTCGAAAAGCTGAAGATATGGATCACGGATGAGAACGGAATTGAAAGACTCTACAGTCTGAAAGATAAAGGAGTCGGAGCTATATATCTTGGGAATGCGGATACTTCGTTTGACTTAAAGTCCGCAGATAATGTAACAAATGCAAGGATACGCAAGACCGGAGTTTTCCTTTACGAAAACGGTATGGCCGGAACCATGCAGCATCTGGATCTGGCGAAACGGTCGCTGGCTTTGCGTGCTTAAGACAAATGTGATATGATAAGGGGTGGCGGTCAGGCCGCCCCTTATTTTATTATTGCAGAGGAGTGTTTTAGCTTATGAAAATAGTTGTTCTTGCTGGAGGTACCAGTACGGAACGTGAGGTTTCGCTGGTATCCGGAATGGAAGTATATAAGGCTTTAAAGGCACGGGGACATCAGGTGGTTCTGGTGGACGTTTATCTGGGCTGCCCGGATGTGGATCCTGCGGCTGTGTTTGATATAGAAAGAGATTGGACAGCAGGCATCAAGGCTATAGGTGAAGAGAGTCCCGATCTGGATGCGATAAAGGCACTCAGAGTGGATGGTGATAAGCATTTCTGCGGGCCTAATGTATTAGAGATATGCGCGGCATCGGATATAGTTTTCATGACTCTTCACGGAGCTAACGGTGAGGACGGAAAGCTGCAGGCTATGTTTGAATTAAACGGCATAGCCTATACCGGAGAGGATCATGTGAGCAGCGCAGTATGTATGGACAAGGCCCTGGGAAGGGCAGTCATGGCGGCTGCGGGAATTAAGGTACCTGCAGGCCGCGAACTGCTTTTGGGAGAAGACCCCGGCAAGGTGGAATATCCTTCCGTTGTTAAGGTTAATAACGGCGGTTCATCGGTGGGCGTTTATTTTGTTCATAATGATGCAGAGTTTAAAGAGGCGCTTAAAGCCTCAAAGAAATACTGTGACCGCGTTGTTATAGAAAAAATGATCGTGGGCAGGGAATTCACCTGCGGCATAGTTGACGGAAAGGCTCTTCCCCTGGTAGAGATAAAGCCTATAGAAGGCGGTTATGATTATAAGAATAAATATCAGGCAGGAAAGACTTCGGAAATATGCCCTGCGCCTCTGGATGAAGAGAATACACAGAAGATACAGCGTATTGCAGAGAAAGCAGGAAAGGCTTTGCATATCAGAGTGTATGCAAGACTTGATTTCCTTATGGATAAAGACGGTGAAGTGTATTGTCTTGAAGCCAATACGATACCGGGAATGACGCCCACTTCGCTGATCCCACAGGAAGCCGCGGCTGTAGGCATCGACTTCCCTTCGCTGTGTGAGAAGATTATTGAGGTTTCTTTAAAGGTAAGATGATAAAAGATCCTTCGCTGCGCTCAGGATCTTAAATACATACGAGGTTTTAATAAAATGAAATTAATGACAATAGAAAACATCTGCCGCGCCTGTGGCGGAGAGCTTATCGGAAACGTGGCAGATGACAGAGAGGCAAGCTGTGTGGTAATAGATTCCAGAAAGATAGAGCCCGGCGGGATCTTTATAGCAACAAAGGGAGAGCGTGTAGACGGACACAGCTTTATACCGCAGGTTTTTGAAAAAGGCGCTCTGGCTGCTGTATGTGAGAAAGCACCGGCAGATGCGGCAGGCCCCTGCATTGTGGTTAAAGACAGCTTTAAAGCGCTTACGGATATCGCTGCTTTTTACAGAAAGCAGTTATCCTGCAGGTTTATAGGTATTACGGGAAGCGTCGGTAAAACCAGCACAAAGGAAATGACTGCCGCAGTGCTTAAGCAGAAATATAAGGTACTGTGCACGGAAGGAAGCCTTAATAATGAGATAGGCGTGCCGCTTACTATCCTTAAGATAAGAGATGATGACGAATGCGCTGTGGTGGAGATGGGCATCAATCACTTTGGAGAGATGAGCCGTCTTACGGCGCTGGTGCATCCCGATATTGCGCTCATCACTAATATAGGTGAATGTCATCTGGAAGCGCTGCATGACCGCGACGGCGTGCTGAAAGCAAAGACAGAGATATTCGAAGGCATGAGCGATGAAGGCATAGCAGTGCTTAACGGTGAGGATGATAAGCTAAGGACCGTAAACAGAAAAGGCACGGTATTCTATTCTCTTGATGACGGTGCTGATTATTCGTTCATACCGGGCAGGCATATGCAGCTTAACGCTCATGGCGCGGCAGCTGTGGGACGTCTGTTGGGCGTTGAAGATGATGAGATAACAGAGGGATTGAAGAGCTTTAAGACCGTGAGCGGCCGTGGCAGCATAATAAAATGCCCGGATCATAATGTGATAGATGACTGTTACAACGCTAACCCCACTTCGGTAAAAGCATCGATAGACATGCTTTGCGAATCTTTTGCTTCCGGACGCGTGGCGATACTTGGAGATATGTTTGAACTGGGTGAAAACGAAGCAGCATTTCATGCATCGGTCGGGGCTTATGCAAAGGAAAAAGGCGTTGAAGAGCTGATCGCTGTCGGCGCTTTGTCAAAGAATATGGCGGATGCATTCGGGAATTCTAAACATTTTGAAAGTACGGATGCGCTGGTCGCTGCCCTAAACGGAATGGATCTTAAGGGAAAGAATATACTTGTAAAAGCTTCGCACGGAATGCATTTTGAAAAGGTTATTGAAGCGCTCACGTGAGCCTGTCATCCTGAGCGAAGCGAAGGATCTTATACAAGGAGGTATAACAATGGACTATGATGTATTGATAATCGGTGCCGGACCGGGGGGCATATTTTCGGCATACGAACTGGCTAAGCTTAAGCCGGGAATAAAGATAGCGGTATTTGAGAGCGGTAATCCGCTTGAAAAACGCAAGTGCCCCATCGACGGCGATAAAGTAAAAAGCTGCATCGGCTGTAAGCCCTGTTCCATAATGAACGGCTTTGGAGGCGCGGGAGCTTTTTCCGACGGAAAATATAATATAACCAATCAGTTCGGCGGTACTTTGTATGAATACATAGGCAAGAATAAAGCCATAGAACTGATGAAATATGTTGATGATATAAATATGAGTCACGGCGGCAAGGGGACGAAGCTTTATTCCACTGCCAACACCGATATCAAAAAGCTCTGCCTTCAGAATGATCTGCATCTTCTGGATGCGTCGGTACGTCACCTGGGCACCGATGTGAATTATATAGTGCTTGGGCAGCTTTTTGATGAGCTTAAAGATAAAGTGGACTTTTATTTCCTTTCCCCGGTAGAGCATGTAAGGATAATCGACGGCGGATATCAAGTGGAATTAAAGGACGCTTCCTATACCGGAGAGAAGTGCATTATATCTGCCGGACGAAGCGGCAGCAAGTGGATGGAGAGCGTATGCAGCGAGCTGGAGATCCCCACAAAGAGCAACCGTGTGGATATAGGCGTGCGCGTTGAACTTCCGGCAGCAGTTTTTTCACATCTTACGGATGAGCTTTATGAAAGCAAGATAGTTTACCGCACCGCAAAATACGGCGATCTGGTGCGTACTTTCTGTATGAATCCCAAAGGCGCTGTTGTAAATGAAAATACAAACGGCATCGTTACCGTAAACGGCCACAGCTACGAGGATCCGGAAAAGCAGACGGAGAATACCAATTTTGCGCTGCTTGTGGCGAAGCATTTTTCACAGCCCTTTAAAGACAGCAACGGTTACGGTGAGAGTATAGCGAAGCTTTCGAACATGCTGGGCGGAGGCGTTATAGTGCAGCGCTTCGGGGATCTGATAACCGGGCACCGTTCGACGCCTTCTCGTATCAGTGAGGCTTTCATCACCCCTACGCTTAATGCCACTCCCGGCGATCTTAGTCTGGTTATGCCCAAGCGCATACTGGACGGTATCATAGAGATGATCTATAAGCTCGATAAGATAGCTCCGGGTACTGCTAATGACGACACCCTGCTCTACGGCGTGGAAGTCAAGTTCTACAATATGGAAGTCGAGATAGATGAAAATCTTGAGACTCTCCATAAGGGCCTGTTCATAATCGGCGACGGCAGCGGCATCACGCATTCGCTATCGCATGCCAGCGCCAGCGGCGTGCATGTGGCAAGGGTGATCTGCGGAGTATCCTCCATGTCATCCTGAGCGAAGCGAAGGATCTTCCGGTTTTGGCATGAAATATGATTTTTAAAAATGGTACAAAAGGGTGATATACAGTATCACCTTTTTTATTTAAAATTAATTCTAAAATAATCCGGTGAGTCGTGACGATCACGGCTGCTTATTATGCATAAGGAGGGAAAAATGAAAAGAAAAAGACTGTTGGCATGGCTGCTTACATTGGCAATGTGCTTTTCGGAGATAGGAAGCACAGGCCTTAAGGTGATGGCGGCGGGAGAAGATGAGGTTAACATGGAGGCTGATGTTGATGATGACATACAGCCGGACGACGGCGCGGGCTTTGTGAAAACTGCGGAAAATACCATGTTTGGTACGCAGGAGATGGCGGAAGCGCGCAATATCATGCAGGATGGTACAGTGTGGCGCGGCAGTTATGCATATTTTGGCGAATACCAGGGGGAGCCGGTAAAATACAGGGTATTGTCTAATAAGACAGATCTGTATGTCTTCAAATCCAACTATTCGGTTTTATTAGACTGTGATAACCTTTTGTATACAGATGATTGGGCGGATGTGAAAGAAGCGAATGAAACAATGAAGAGTAAACTGCACTTTGAAACATTGGAAAACAATGCTATTGCATCAAGTTATAGATCTTCATATTCCGTGGACCCGTTAAGAGATAAGGGGGACAAGTTTTTTTATCTTCACGAAAGAGATTTTGAAGAAAGAAATTTTGGATATAATGTAAAGGGGAGCCGTATAAAGAAGTTCAGAGATGGAAAATCCGGAGCTTATTGGTTACGTTATCCGAGTGAAGGACTGGTCACAGAATCCGGAGAGATTACAGATTTTGATATCTATAATAAGACGGTTGCGGTAAGCCCTGCTTTAGATGTTTACCTTAGTAAAATCCTTTTCTCATCTGCGGTTAAGGGTGATAAAGCCGAAGTCGGTACCGAATATAAGTTTACGATAAGATTTATGGGCCTGCCCATAAAGCGCACGGAAGGGAAAGCTGTTAAGATACGTGGTGATGTAGTGAGCATACCCTATACGATATATGGCGATAATTCGTTTTATGCGAATGCTGTTTCAGTCCTGATAACGAGTAAAAGGTGTGAATTGTACGGTGATCTGTATGACAATACCGGAAAGATATTGCTTTATGACAGACTGGATATACCGGGGGGATTTGCAAGGAATAAAAGCGGTACGTTCAGACTGCCGGAGGGTTTATCCGTTGATGGATGGGGCAGTGATTATTTTGTTTATATTTTTCCGGAAGTTATCAACGATAGTCATAGAACAGATTATGCCGGAGAATTCGAAGAGATCAGTAAAGATTCGATAGAGATAGTAAAGACTTACACGGTGAACTTTGATACAAACGATAAAGCGGCCGCGCCGGATGCGCAGCTGATCGAAAAAGGTGAAAAGGCAGTAAAGCCCTCTGACCCCAAAGCGGCAGGATATAGCTTTGCCGGATGGTATGCTAATCAGGCCTGCACCGGAGATGCATTTGACTTTGATACCCCTATAACAGCCGATACCACCCTGTATGCGAAGTGGATCGAGTCGACCTGGACGGTGAGTTTTGATCCCAACTGCGAAGATGCCGCAGGCATGCCGCAGCAGCAGAAGGTTATGAAAGGCAATACTGCGGTAGAACCTAAGGATCCCACGCGTGAAGGCTATGACTTTGGCGGCTGGTATAGGACTGCTGCATGCGAAGCTTCATCGAAATATGATTTCAGCAAGCCTGTTACAGGAAATATCACTCTGTATGCAAAGTGGAAGAAATTATATAATGTGAGTTTTGACGCCAACGGCGGCAGCGGGAATATGCCTTCTGTAAAAGTAGCCGATGGGGATTACTTTACTCTTCCGGAATGCACGTATACTCATCCGAATGCCGAGATGGAATGCATTGGATGGTATATGGATGATAAATTTTATTATGTGAGTTCTAAAGTGCTCATCAGTAAAGATACCACATTTAAGGCCGGGTGGGATCAGATGGACTTTAAGACCGTTACCTTTGTTGATAAATACGGAGATAACAGTAGTGTAAGAGTTAAGAATAAAGAAAAAGTAAGCAGACCTTCGGATCCTGCGCATGATGGATATACATTCATAGGATGGTATACTTACCAGGCGGAAGATAATAAGGCGAACGATGATTATTTGTACGATTTTGACAGTGTAGTAACAAAAGATCTGAATCTGTATGCTGCATGGACTGATGATACGGAATATCATATATCTGTAACAGAAAGCAGCTACATGCCGGGCGGTAAGGCATATGCTGATAAGGACTATGCGAAGATAGGCGATGAAGTTACCATTACGTTTACACCTGATGAAGGCTTTGAAGTTGATCATATAAGTGGCGTTCCATATTATGAATCCAAATTCGGCAAGGTACAGAATTATTGGGATGTTTCCGTAACAGGAAATACATATAGTTTTATTATACCTGATATGACGATGGCAGATCAGGAGTATAAGAATATCAGGATAGAGGCATGCTTTAAGGCAGCTCATGAGCATGAGCTTGAAAAGCATCATGAGAAAAAGCCGACATGTACCGTATCAGGCAATGTTGCATGGGCAGAGTGTAAGGTCTGTTATCACAAGTATCTGTGGGATGAGGAAACAGATGTTATAAATCAGGACATAAGCACGGATTGGGAAACACGTATTATATGGCCCGCAGGGCATACGGATGTGGTGACTGTTGAGGCTAAGCAGCCCAACTGTACCATATCAGGCAACTTAAGCTATGCTGTATGTAACGCCTGCGGTACCATGTGGTGGAACAGCAATATGGGTGAAGAGATCACGATGGATGATGTGATACTGCCTGTAGATGTAAATGCCCATGAATGGGATCCTGCAACGGTTTCTTACAGTTGGACTGATGATCTGTCAACGGTTACAGCTTCATGCTGCTGTATACATAACAGTGAGCACACGTACATGGAGGCAGCGGCTGTTACACGCACGGTGGTAAAAGAACCTACATGTGAAGAAGACGGTATCGCAAGCTATACTTCGGATGCATTTGCCGATCCGATATTTGAGGTACAGACTAAGACAGGTGTGGTAATTGAGAAAACCGGTCATGATTACCTGGAGCCCTTCTATGAGTGGAGCGCCGATTTTTCGGCTGTAAGTGCGATCAGCGAATGCAGCAGAGATGCTTCTCATAAGATAAGCGAAACGGTTGCGCCTAAGGTTACCGGGATGGATGGGTATAAAAAGTATACCGCCACATTTACCAATGAAAGATTTGAAGAACAGGTAAGGGACATAGCTGAAGTAACATTTGATATGAACGGCGTGAGCGCATCGGATGTTCCGAATATCCAGAAAGTGGATCTTAACGATCCTGCGGTCATACCTTATACATCTCCTTCGGCTGAAGGCTATATCTTTACAGGCTGGTACAGCGATGAAGACTGCACAAAGGTTTATGATTTTAATACTCCTATAAACAAAAACACCGTGATATATGCGGGCTGGCTTAATGAGAGCGCAACTGTATTTACAGTAAGCTTTAATATGATGGGACATGGAGCATATATTGCTCCTGTAAAAGTAGAGAGCGGTAAGAAGCTTCCCAGACCCGTAGATCCTAAGGAATCCGGCATGGAATTCGGAGGCTGGTATACCGAAGAAGAATGTAAGAATGCATATGATTTTGGTACTGAGGTAACGAAGGGCTTTACGTTGTTTGCAAAGTGGAGCGAGAAGGCTACACCGGATCCCGTAAAGGGCGGCAGATCGGCGCTCGATCCTCTTCCTGAAATATTGTCTGATACTAAGGATATATATCTGGTTAAAGGGCAGAAATTTGATATACCCGACGGGTGGACGATCGCGCGTGATGATAAGGCAAGTAAAAAGATCATAAGCATCAGTAAGAAAGGTAAGTTCAGTGCAAAGAAGACCGGCGATGCAAAGATGATCTTCGGCGACAGGACAGTGAATGTCCATGTATATAAGCCTGTAATTAAGGAAAAGAGCATTAAGCTCGAAGCGCTTGAAACAAAGACTGTAGAGATCAAGGATTATCCTGCGGATAAGATGTCTGTTTTATGGTACAGTGCTTCGCCGGATGTTGCTACGGTTGATGAGGACGGAAAAGTAACGGCGCATGCAAAGGGCAGTGCAAAGATCACTGCATACATCAACGGATCTGCATATACATGCACTGTAAAGGTAACGGAGAAGAATATAGTGGCAACAGAACGTACCATGCATGTGATCTCGGGCGGCAAGCCTAAGACGATAAATGTCAAGGTGCCGAAGGTTAAGAAGCTTGATTGGAAGAGTGCATCCGAGAATATCGCATTCGTAAATAAGAATAAAGTTACGGGCAAGGCTCCCGGAGAAACCGTTCTGAGCGCAAGCGCAAACGGCGTAGAGTATACTATCAGACTGTTTTCCGAGAAGATCGATCTTAGCAGCGCAGACTCACGATTTGCAAAGGCAAAAGGAGCGGATAAATATACACTGACACTTAAGAAGGGCGATAAGATCAGGATCGACACCGATGCTTCGCTTGATCAGGCAGCGGTGTTTAAGAGCACCAAGCCGATGGTAGCCTTTATCGATGAAGATGGTAATGTTGAAGCCAGAAGCAAGGGCAGCGGTAAGTTCACAACAAAGCTTAACGGAAAGACTATCACGATCACGGTAAAAGTTGAAGAATAACTCCTGCAGGAGTATAATGTGTGATCAGTAAGGATGCAGGATCTGAATTAAGGATTCGGATCCTGCATTTCACTGATGAACGTAATGGAGGAAAACATGGAATATCATATTAATGCGCCTTTTGTGCAGGAAGATCTGAATAAATTAAGAGCGGGAGATATGGTTTATATAAGCGGCACGATCTATGTGGCGCGTGATGCCGCGCATAAGCGCATGTATGAAGCCTTGCAGCGCGGAGAGGATCTGCCTGTGGATGTGAAAGGACAGACAGTTTATTATATGGGCCCTTCGCCTGCGCGTGAAGGACAGGTGATAGGGTCTGCGGGGCCCACGACTGCCAGCCGCATGGATAAATATACGCCTTCTTTGCTTGACCTGGGCTTAAATGCGATGATAGGAAAAGGAAAGAGATCGCAGGCGGTAAAGGATTCGATGAAGAAAAACGGCGCGGTGTATTTTGCTGCGATAGGCGGTGCCGGCGCGCTGCTTTCCAAAGCGATAACCTCCGCAGAAGTCGTGGCGTATGACGATCTGGGAACAGAAGCGCTGCGTAGGCTCACTGTAAAAGATTTTCCGGCGATAGTAGTTATAGATACAGAAGGTACGGATCTGTATCTGGAGAATACGGTATAGAATGCGGTTTTTCTAAGAACTATCCTGCTGTTATCTTGAGCGCTATAATACTGTTATCCTGAGCGCAGCGAAGGATCTTTGAGAAAAATCATGTCTATCGCTTGACAAGATACGGTAATTGAAATATAATTATTTACGCTGTCAGCAAAAAAAGAATAAGCAGATTTAGTAATTCGGAGAAGTACTCAAGAGGCCGAAGAGGCGCCCCTGCTAAGGGTGTAGGTCGGGTGACCGGCGCGAGGGTTCAAATCCCTCCTTCTCCGCTGGACAGAGCTTCAATTTATATTGAAGCTCTGTTTCATATATAGGAAAAAAGAGGGCGTATCGTCGTGTTTGGTATTAAGACTAAACTTCTTCTTCTGGCGCGTGGTGGCGTGGGTGAGCATACATGGAAGAATTACCTTAAACGTACTCTTCCTGAGGCCGGTCTGTTCTGGAGAATATCTCATTATATTGACTTTCAGATATCGCGTATACGCTATCCGGGCCTGGATGGCAGGGATTATTTTATCTACCGCTTTTATCAGATAAAACATGATAAAAAGAAAACCTTTATAACCGAGGGTGATCTTAAAAGAATGGTCATCTATTTTAACGGTGAACTGGATGATCCTGCTTTATTGCAGGTGTCTGACAAGGCGAAGTTTAACAGTATATTTAAGGACCGCCTGGGACGCCGCTGGATATCGGGTGATGAAAAAGAGGAAGATATCATACGTTTCTGCGTTGATTGCAAAGAGGTTTTTGTTAAGCCTGAGAATGGCGGCCAGGGAAGCGGTATACGTTCCGTAAATATTCAAAATGAAAACGATGCGCGGAATTTATATAATGAACTGCGCGGGGAGAAATATCTTCTCGAAGCAAGGCTGCGTCAGCATCCGGAAATGGCAAAGCTGCATCCGCAGTCCGTGAATACGCTGCGTCTTTATACTGTCTGCGATCCTGATAGAACAAAGGTTAAACTTACGGCGGCAGTATTAAGGATAGGTCAGGGCGACAGTGTCACTGATAACTGGACTGCAGGCGGTATGGCTGCAGAGATAGATCCGGAAAAAGGAGTTGTTGTAAGTCCTGCAGCTGACAGATTAGGTAAATTCCATACCGTACATCCCGACACAGGTGAGAATATCGTGGGCTTTCAGATCCCGGAATGGGATAATATAGTAAAGCTTGTGTGTGAATCCCATATGCGGCTTGAAAAACTGCGCTATATTGCATGGGATGCGGTGGTTGCAGAAGATGGCACGGGATGCCTGCTGGAAGGAAACCATTGGGGCGGAGTTGCATTGCAGCAACAACCCGGTCAAAGCGGAAAAAAGGAAATTTATCGTAATATAATTAAAGAAGATATAGGCCATAATAATAGTGTAAACCTCAATATTTTGTAGCATTTTCAGTGTTTGAAAAATAATTAAAAAAAATTATCAAAAAGTGTTGACACTGAAAAACGAATGTGTTAGTATATGCAAGTCGCCCGCAAGAGGGCAAGAAAAAAGCCTTGAAAGAGCGACAAGAATTAATCAAGAACCTTGATAAATAAACAACTATCCAACCCCGAAGATTTCTTTAAAAATGAAATTTTTGGAACAAATGTAAATCATGGATTTTTAGCCAGTTTAAACTGGCTGGGAATAACAAAC
>CAMVRS010000107.1 GCA_947169935.1 uncultured Lachnospiraceae bacterium | reverse complement strand
GTCAAACTTTTCGCCGAGCGCATGAACTGTCCACTCAGCGCAACATACGAACAGGGGAAAGTAATAATAGAGATTAGATTTTAAATCACTTATTATTTGGCAGAATATGCTTCACTGAATCACATATGTATCAACGCGTAAATATGCAGGCAGAGGCATCATGCACCATTGGAGTGAGGCCGCTGTTTTCCGGCCGGGATTAAATATTGCAGGGATGGACCGCCATGGAGGGCGGGACAAGGGAGACAGGGGACAGGGAGGTCACCTGTCGACCGGTCCCGGACGTTAATGCCTTGTATATCCCGGCCGGCTAAAACAGCGAGCCAAACGGAACCGGTGCATGTGCCCTGCCTGCATATTGCATCATTGACTGTAGAAGTGAATTCAGTGAAGCATAACCTGCCCAAATCCCCCCGCGCCTAAGTGTAGCAGAAACGCAAATGGCACATACTTGAAACCGTATGCAGGATTGGGTATAATGCCACATGATAAGGAGGATGAAATTATGGAAGGAGATTTCAAGAATTTCAACAAAAAGATCATTAATGACGTGCCTAAGATGGATCCCAAGAAGGTCGGCAAGATCGTCACGATCGTGATCATAGTAGCACTGGCAATGATCATCACCAGCGGTTCATTCTATAATGTGAGTGAGCAGCAGAATGCAGTGGTCACCATGTTCGGTAAGGTCATCCGTACGGATACTGCGGGATTGTATTTCAAGATCCCTCTTATCCAGAAGGTAAAGATGGTCGATATCACCACCCACGGTACCGGCGTTGGTTATACAATCAGCAATCAGGGCCAGAACATTACCGATGAAAGTAACGGTATAATGATCACTTCGGACTTCAACCTGCTGGACATTGATTTTTACCTTGAATACAGGGTAAGCGATCCCGTTGCTTATCTGTATGCATCCGATCAGCCGGAAGAGATACTTAAGAATATCGCGCTTTCAAGTATACGTTCCGTAGTTGCGGACTGCACCGTAGACGAAGCAATGACCACTGCAAAGGGACAGATCCAGGCTGATGTAAAAGAAGATATGATGCGCGAGCTTCAGGAGCAGGGCATAGGCCTTTCAGTAGTAAATATTACCGTACAGGACAGTGAGCCCCCTACCGCAGAGATCAAGCAGGCTTTCAAAGCAGTTGAAACTGCAAAGCAGGGCGCGGATACCGCAAAGAACAATGCACGTGCTTACCAGAACGAGCAGCTTCCTTCTGCAGAGGCTAACGCAGACAAGATAGTCCAGACTGCAGAAGCTTCCAAGGAAGCCAGGATCGCCGAGGCAGAAGGCCAGGTGGTCAGATTCAACGAGATGTATGAGCAGTATAAACTGTATCCTTACATAACCAAGAAGCGTATGTTCTATGAAACCATGGAAGATGTATTACCTTCACTTAAGGTGATCATATCTGACGGAAGCACCCAGACCATGTTGCCGTTAGACAGCTTCAATACAACAACAACAACTACTGCAAATAATTAAGGAGGTGGGACTGATATGAAAAAGATCATAATAATAGTTGTGGCAGTCCTGCTGCTGATAACCGCAGGAGCATCATTATACACGGTAGATTATAATGATGCAGCAATAGTAAAGCAGTTCGGCAAGGCTGTATATGTGGAAACAACCCCCGGACTTCATTTGAAGATACCTTTTGTTCAGGACGTACAGGCTATATACGTAGGCAGCAGGATCTACGATATCCCCCAGAGTGATGTTATCACCAGGGATAAGAAGTCCATGATCGCCGATGATTACGTTATCTGGATGGTAAAGGATGTGATCAAGTATTATCAGACCCTGGGCGGCGTAAGCACCAGAGCTGAAGAGCGTATCGATGCTGCAGTATATAATGCAACCAAGAATATAATCTCTTCCATGACCCAGGATGAGGTTATCGCAGCCAGAGGTATAGAGCTGACCAACATGATCACAGCCGAGTCCAATTCCGATATGGCAGGATACGGCATCGAGATCAAGATGGCAGAGATAAAAGCTCTGGATCTGCCCGAGGATAACAAGGCTGCGGTTTACGAGCGTATGATATCCGAGCGCGGAAACATAGCTGCCGGCTATACCGCAAAGGGTGAAGCAGAAGCGCAGAAGATCCGCAACGAAACCGATAAGCAGGTAACCATTACCCTGGCTAATGCGGAGAAGGAAGCCGAAACCCTTACGGCTGAAGGCGAAGCAGAATACATGAGGATCCTTTCAGATGCATATAATGATGCAGATAAGGCTGAGTTCTATAATTTCATCCGCAGCCTGGATGCGCTCAAGGCATCGCTTAAGGGCGGCAATAAGACCCTGATCCTTGACCGCGATTCGGAGATAGCGAAGATACTTTACGGTGAGGATCTGGGAAGCCTGGACCAGATGGTATTCCCTGCAAATGATGCTTCAGTTACAGAGGAAGTTTTACCGGAGGAGAATACCGTTGACTGAAGAGATCAGGGAAAAACAGGAAAATAAGGAAAAGAAAGAAAAAAAGAATACGCAGGGGGGGCAGTGGCTTGCCATTGCCCTCACCTGCGTTTATGCTGCCGTACATGTTTTTATGCTTTTCCGTCATGAAATGTGGCGTGATGAGGCGTATGTATGGGTGCTGGTCAAAAACGGATCGATAGAAGAGATATTATCGATGCTGCCGGTGGTCGGACATCCCTGTCTCTGGTTTGCCTATCTTTTGCCCTTTGCAAAGCTTGGGCTGCCTTTTGAATGTCTGGGCATATTAAGCGCAGTTCCGATGATCGCGGCGGTATATTTATTCATGAGCGATAAGGAGGTTTCCTGGCCGGTAAAGATTGTCTGTCTGGGAAGCTCCGTTTTTCTTTTTTATAATGCTGTCGTTGCAAGACCGTATTGCCTTTCGGTACTTATGATAGTCCTGCTGATGCGCTTCTGGAAAAAGCGCAGGGAACATACCATAAGATACTGTATCGCTGCGGTACTGCTTTCCTGGACGCATGTTATATTTGCCGGCTTCTGCGGCGGATTGCTTCTGGAGCTGTGGTTTTCAAAAGATAATAAGGAAGAAAAGAACAGGGGGACCATCCCTTCTTCGATATTGCTTGTTCTGGGGCTTATGCTTATGGTGCTTCAGGTATGGCAGTTTGATCCTTCGGCCAGTTCAAGACCTGTAGATATGCAGAGCCTGTCGGAATATACCAGTGCAGACCACCTTACCGAAGGCGTTCTGTCCATATTCTATTATAACAGTACTGCGGTCAAATTCGTACTTATGGGACTTACACTGGCAACACTGTTCTACTTTACACGTTCGGCTATAGTTGACAGAAGGGCAGCAAGATACCGTTCATGTATACCGGCGCTCTGCGGCGTGGGCTGGTTCGTGCTTATAGTACTGTTTATCAGGCCGGTTGAGCATGTCCAGATGGCAGCCTGCCTGATCATGATCATATTTTTTATGCTCTATACCATTCTGGCGGAACTGCGTTATCTTAAGAAGGCCCAGAACATCATCGCCTCTGTGCTGATGATAATATTTGCGGCCTCCACGATACGTTTTACGGTCACGGATGCGCTTAAGGATATAGAAGAACCTTTTTCGGGCAGTATGGAAGCGGCTGAATACATGATCCATGAGCTGCCGGAAGGAGCGCTGCTGGGACTGGAGGAAAAGCAGGAATCCGAGGCACCTTATGCCTATATGGCTGATAAAAGACAGGATGTTGAGTATTTCAACGCCTGGAAGAAGGAAAGATATACCTATTACCGCTGGCTTAAATGTGCGCGCCCTTCCGAAGAAGAGGTCTGTACGGCGTTAAAAGCCGTGGCGGGAGCCGGCGGAGCATATTACTTAAGCACCAGAGAGCAGGAGATGGGCGATATGGCGGAGCTGGTCTTTAAGAGCGGCAGGGATACCATATGGCATGAGGAGTATTATCTGTATAAGATAAAATGATGGCTTGATACAGAGCGGCGCTTATGATAAAGTATATCCTGCCGGTTTAACAGAGGCAAATTTAAGGAGGATATTGGACAGATGGGTGGATTTTTTGCTACGGCGCAGAAAGAAGACTGTGTATTCGATCTTTATTTCGGAACGGATTATCATTCACATCTGGGCACAAGGCGTGCCGGGATGGTGGTGTACGGTAAGAACGGTTTCAACCGTGCCATCCATAACATAGAAAGCGCACCTTTCAGGACCAAATTCGACAAGGATACCCACGAGATGGAAGGTTATATGGGTATAGGCTGTATATCAGACTATGAGCCCCAGCCCCTGATTGTCAGATCCCATCATGGCACCTATGCCATTACTACAGTAGGAAAGATCAACAATACCGAAGCTCTTACCGACAAGATCATCAACAGCGGAAGCCATTTCATGGAGCTTTCCGGCGGTACCATCAATGCTACGGAGCTTGTAGCGTCGCTCATCAATCAGAAAGACAATATCATAGAAGGTATAAAGTACGCCCAGGACGAGATCGACGGCTCCATGAGCATCATGCTGCTGACTCCCCAGGGTGTTTACTGTGCAAGAGATAAGATGGGCAGAACGCCTATCATACTGGGAAAGAAGGAAGAAGGCTTCTGTGCTTCCTTTGAATCCTTTGCATTCCAGAACCTGGGTTATTCACCTATGCGTGAGCTGGGCCCCGGAGAGATAGTGGTCATGACTCCCGAGGCCGTGCAGACACTGGCGAAACCCGGCACTAAGATGCACATATGCACCTTCCTCTGGGTATATTACGGCTATCCTTCATCTGTATACGAGGGGATCTCAGTCGAGCGTATGCGTTACAACTGCGGTGCCAAGATGGCGAAGAGAGATGCAGAGAATAAGCCCGGGGCTGATATAGTAGCCGGCGTGCCTGATTCGGGTACCGCCCATGCAGTGGGTTATGCAAATGCATCAGGCATACCTTTCTCCAGACCTTTCGTTAAATATACGCCTACCTGGCCCAGGAGCTTTATGCCCACAATTCAGTCAAAGAGGGATCTGATCGCCAGGATGAAGCTGCTGCCCGTGCATGAGCTTATCGACGGACACAGCATACTGCTGATAGATGATTCCATTGTCCGCGGAACACAGCTGCGCGAGACCACGGAATTCCTTTATAACAGCGGAGCCAAAGCAGTGCATGTACGTCCTGCCTGCCCGCCCATCATGTTTGGATGCAAGTACATCAATTTCTCACGTTCCAATTCCGAGATGGAGCTTATCGCCCGCCGTGTCATCGCTAAGGAGGAGGGCGAAGAAGTAGGCCGTGACATACTTGAAGACTACTGCAATCCCGATTCCGACCGTTATCATAAGATGCTGGATAAGATAAGGGAACAGATGGGCTTCACCAGCCTGGCTTATAATCGTCTGGATGATATGATGGAGGCGGTAGGCATCGATAAGGATAAGCTCTGCACCTACTGCTGGGACGGAAGAGAATAGTTGATTTTTCATATTGTATGTACTAAAATATCAAGCGGTTGCAATAAATTTTTAACAATATAAAGGAGCAAAAAACATGAACCTTTCACCACTTCAGAAAGCAAGATATGAGTATTCACCCAAGCTGCCCGGAATGCTGCGTAACGGTATTTCCGATATCTGCGTTAAGGAAGGCAGCGCTACCGCAAGCGTAGCAGACCAGGACAAGATCAAAGCGCTTTTCCCCAATACATACGGTAAGCCCGAGATCACTTTTGAAAAGGGCGCTAACACCTCTGCTGCAAAGAAGCAGGTTGTAGGCGTTATCCTTTCCGGCGGACAGGCACCCGGCGGACACAACGTTATCTCAGGTCTCTATGATGCACTTAAGGCTACCAATAAGGATAATGTGCTTTTAGGTTTTAAGGGCGGTCCCGACGGACTCCTTAAGGATGATTATGTAGAGTTTGATGATAAGTTCATCGATGCTTACAGAAATACAGGCGGTTTCGATATCATCGGTTCAGGCAGGACCAAGCTTGAGACCAAAGAGCAGTTCGCTATCGTTGCAGAGAATGCAAAGAAGAACGGCCTTACCGCTATCGTTATCATCGGTGGTGACGATTCCAACACCAACGCTGCTACTCTGGCAGAGTATATGGCAGCCAACAACACCGGAGTACAGGTTATCGGCTGCCCCAAGACCATCGACGGCGACCTTAAGAATGAGGATATCGAGGCTTCTTTCGGTTTCGATACCGCTACCAAGACTTATTCAGAGCTGATCGGTAATATCGAGCGTGATGCAAACTCCGCTAAGAAATACTGGCACTTCATCAAGGTTATGGGCCGCAGCGCTTCACATGTTGCTCTTGAGTGTGCGCTCAAGACCCAGCCTAATATCTGCCTTATCGGTGAGGAAGTTGCTGCAAAGAAGATGTCTCTTGCACAGCTTACCAACTATATTGCAGATGCTGTTGAGAAGAGAGGAAATGCAGGCAATAACTTCGGTGTGGCTATTATCCCCGAGGGTATCGTCGAGTTCGTTCCCGAATTCTCCACTCTTATCGCAGAGATCAATGAGCTGCTTGCAGGTTCCAAGACCGATGAGTTCAATGCTCTTCCCGACTGGAATGCCAAGTATGAGTTTATAAAGGCCGGCCTTACTGCTGAGTCCTTTAAGGTATTTGATATCCTGCCTCAGGGCATCCAGCAGCAGCTGTTCCTTGAGAGAGATCCTCACGGTAACGTACAGGTTTCCCTGATCGAGTCCGAGAAGCTCTTCTCCGAGATGGTTAAGAACGAGCTGGCTAAGAGAAAAGCAGCAGGAAGCTATAAGGGCAAGTTCGGTGCACAGCATCACTTCTTCGGATATGAAGGCCGTTGCGCATTCCCTTCAAACTTTGATGCTGATTACTGCTATTCACTTGGTTATAACGCATTCATGCTTATCCAGTATGGTTATACCGGTTATCTTTCAAAGGTATCCAACCTGGCTAAGCCTGCTGAGGAGTGGGTTGCAGGCGGTATGCCCATCACCAAGATGATGAACATGGAAAGAAGAAACGGTGAAGACAAGCCTGTTATCAGAAAGGCTCTGGTTGAGCTGGATGGCAAGCCCTTCAAGTTCTTCGAGGCGCACAGAGAAGAGTGGGCAGTTGAGACTGCATTCACCTATCCCGGTGCTATCCAGTATTACGGACCTGCTGAGGTTTGCGATCTTACAACCGTAACCCTGGCTCTTGAAAAAGGCTGAGATCAACGATAGACGTCTTTAACAGGAACGGGGTCTTACTGGCCCCGTTCTTTTTATACGCAGGTATGTGTAAGAAAATTATAACGATCTGAGGGGGGAAAAGATATTTGAGCAAATGTGTTAACTGCGGAGGTGAACTCCGTTTCGATATAAAATCACAGATGCTTTTGTGCGCTTCCTGCGGAGCTATGGATGATCCTAAAGAGATGGGCAGGGAAGAGGGGCTTGCACAGGAGGCGGAATCGGAGTTTACCTTCTTTGTATGCCCGCAGTGCGGCGGCAGTGTCTATTCTACGGATAATTCCATCAACGGCTTTTGCAGCTATTGCGGCAGCAATGTAATGCTTCAGAGCCGGGTACAGAAGATGCTGAAACCTCGTTCACTGGCGCCTTTCAGGATAACCAAGGAAACCTGCAAGATGCGCTATCTTGATTTTGTCAAAAAGGCGGTTTTTGTCCCGGACGAGATCAAGCAGGCTGAATATATGGAAAACTTCCGCGGGATCTATATGCCTTATTGGGGATATGATGCAAAGATAACCGGATATCTGTCGCTGAACGGTTTAAAGACCATCAGGGAAGGCGGAAGAGTATATGGGCGGTATTATAAATGCAGAGGCTGGCTGGATGCGCAGTATCAGGGCATATTTTATGATGCGTCTTCGGCCTTTGACGATCATTACAGCTTTCAGATAGCTCCCTTTGACTCACATTCCCTGGTCGATTTTAATCCGGCGTATCTCAGCGGTTTTTATGCGGATATGGGAGATGTCAGCTATCGCGTATATGAGGATAATGTGCTGAAAATGGCCGAAAACAAAGTCTTTGAATCTGTACAGCTTCATAAGGCTTTCCCTTCGACCACCTTTTCGGAAGACCAGCTGGAATTGTTCAGACCTGCAATGGATGTAGAGATAAACGCGATCTATACTTCGCTTTTTCCCGTATGGTTTCTGTCGCATAAGGTCAACGACCGTGTATCCTATGCGGTGGTGAACGGACAGACAGGGCGGGTGGCGGCCGATCTGCCTGTGGACAGAAAGAAGTTTCTGATATCTTCCGTGCTGATGGCAATTCCCTTATTCATTCTGCTGTGTTTTACCATATTGATGAAGCCCGTTCCGCTGCTGCTGGCATCGGAATCATTTGCTTTGCTTTCCATAGCGCTGCTTAAGGATATGGTAAAGAAGATAGCCATAAGGGATTACAGGCTTGATGATAAGGGCTATCTGAGCCGCCATAACAGGAGTGCATATCTGGAACAATCAAGGTATGAAGCCAATGAAGATTACCGTAACAGCAAAATAAAGGCAATTGTAGGGCTTTTTGTGTTTTTTGCAGTGCTGGGAATCTGGTGGGTTAATGCGATCAAGCCTATTTTCAGAGATGATAACAAGATACTGGATTCATTTCTTATAGGTCTGCTCACCCTGCTGGTTGAGATATTTGCCATTAAGTGTACTATGTTGATAAGACAAGGTGGCAGGGCAAATACCGGTAAGATGGTAGCAGGTATATGGATAGTATTTGCAGCAGCTCTTTTCGGTTTCATCGCCATGGTATTTTTCCCGGATGTTTATGCGGCGGGTTATATAGCGATAGTACTTATGATGGCAGGTACGCTGATGTCGCAGATGGTTGCGCTGGATCAGTATAATATAATGACCAGTCTGCCGCTGCCCCAGCTTGACAGACAGGGAGGAGAGTCATAATGGAAAAGATCTTTTTATACTTGAGCTGCGGATTGTTTGCACTTATCATATCGCTTACTATCAATTTTCTTCTGGTATTGCTTTCGCGAAAGGAAAAGAGGGCTACGGAGAGCGAGATGATAAGCGGTACCTTTGCGGAATTCTATCTTAAGGATCCCCAGATGGAACCAAGCAACGAGCGATATATCAAAACGCCGGCGTCAAACCTGGATACACGCCGCAAGTTTTGATAAAGAAGGATATTTCAGGTTGAGGTACTGCGTCTGTTAAGCGCGATAAACGAAATGATAACGCCGATGGCGCAGACAACCGCACCGGTGATCAGCATGGGACGTACACCCAGGCTGTCCAGTATGCGGCCGCTTATAAAGTTGGAGAATATGCCGCCTACGGTTATGGCGGTAGTTATGAAGGCCTGCCCCTTTACCTGGTCAAGTTCTTCCATGTTCTCATTTACATAGTAAGCGGCAGCGGGGATAAATACAGCATAAGCCAGCAGCTGGAAGGACTGGCTGATATACATGGCGGCCATATTTTTTGCGAATATAAGTATGATCGTCTTGATCAGAAAAGCTATACCGGAGATCAGCAGCAGATTTTTTGCGCTGATCTTTTTTAATATAAGAGCTATGGCGGCCATTACCGGAAGTTCCAGGATAGCCTGCAGAAAATTTGCATAACCCAGCTCTGTTTCCGCACCGCCCAGAGATCTTATTATCTGTATCATGAAATCGTTGATCATATTATGCGCAAAGAAAAAGCATACGGTACCCAGCAGGAAAAGCGTGTATGAAGGATACAGCTTTGCAAACTCCAGGAGATTATTGTGGGCACTGCCTTCGGGAGTTTTTTTCTGATCCGCTTCAGAAACACCGCCGGTACTGTTGTTCTTAGGCTTGCTGAAGAGCGCTATAAGAACGATGGAGATGAGCATAGCAGCGATATTGACGTACAGAAGCGTGGACACGCCGTTTTTCTCGACCACGCCGCCTATCATTGCAGAGGTTACGGCAAAGCCGGCGGAACCCAGGCCGCGGGAGAGACCATACATGATGCCGCAGCCGCTTTTCTGGTATTCAAAGCATAAAGCCGTCATGACCGGCTGATAGGTGAACTGTATCATGTAGATGATCGCATAGACAGGGAATATCAGCAGTTTGTTATCACCTGCGAACATAAGCAGCAGGGATCCGGCCAGGATCACGATAACCGAAAAACATATGAACCTGCGGTTGGTAACAGGCCCCGGTTTGTCGATCAGTCCGGCCACCAGGGGCTGGCACACCGCGGATGAGATATTGGCTGCAGCCAGCAGGATACCGACCTGCGTATTGGTAAAACCATGTGCCAGCAGGTATACGGCGGCATAGGCGTGAATGGTACAAAAAGCTATGAAGTAAGAAATATTAAGCAGGGCGTATTTTATGGTCCAGGTCGTTTTGTTCGAATTCATTTCGGGCTCCCTTTATTCATATCCGAGATATGCATAATGTATATGAAGACGCCTTATACGTCAAGGATTCATTTGACGAGCTCCTTATCGTTTTTTGACAAATCCGCAGTGATAAAATATAATGTCATGATCGGGAAATGATGGTTATGGATGTTAAAGAAGAGAAAAAAGACAAAAGTATGCTGAAAGGCGTGCTCTGTATTATGCTGGCGGCGCTGGGATTTTCACTGATGACTTTTTTTGTGCGTATATCCGGGGATGTTCCGACCATGCAGAAGGCCTTTTTCCGTAACGCTGTTGCGGCTGTGATCGCGACGGTGCCCATCCTTAAGTCAAAGGACAAATTCCATATCAAAAAGGGCTGCTTTCCGGATATTGCATTCCGCTGCATCTTCGGCACCAGCGGCCTGATCTGTAACTTTTATGCCATTGACAGGCTGGGGATAGCAGATGCCAATATGCTCAACAAGCTTTCCCCTTTCTTTGCGATACTGTTGTCTATCCCGCTGGTAAAGGAAGTACCCAATCTTATCGATATAACGGCTACAATAGTGGCATTTATCGGCGCATTGTTTATCATAAGACCCGGTGGGGATGTCTCAGTATTTCCGGCTCTGATGGGACTCTATGGCGGGTTCGGGGCCGGCACAGCCTACGTTTTTGTGCGCAGACTGGGAATAAAGGGAGAGCGGACTCCTGTGATAGTGCTCTGCTTTTCCCTCTTCTCATGCCTTGTTACTCTGCCGTTTCTGATATTTGATTTTCATCCCATGAGCGTACGGCAATGGCTGTGCCTGATAATGGCAGGGGCCTGCGCCGCACTCGGGCAGTTTTCCATAACCACCGCATATAAATTCGCGCCGGCAAAGGAGATCTCTGTATTCGATTATACTCAGGTGATATTTGCTGCTGTCCTTGGGATGATCTTTCTGAATGAAACTCCGGTACCTTTGAGCATTCTGGGATATGTGATAATAATAGGCACCGCTGTGGCCAGATGGTATTATCTGCGCGGTAAGTGATCAGTGGCCTTTTTGTATACGGTCATAAAGGAAAAGATAATCCATCAGCGGCTGCCGGTCATTTTCGTTTTCGGACCGGAGGATCTCGATGATAGATTCCGGAAGCGGGACTTCGTTCCCCAGAGGGGTTCTGCCCAATACCAGATAATCCATGCCCGTATCCAGGGCCTTACATAGTTCAACCATCTTTTCGAGTGACATACGGGAAACGCCGCGTTCAACACTGCTGATGTGTTTTACCGTGATATTGAGAGCTTCTGCCAGTTGTTCCTGCGTCATGTGCTGTACTTTCCTCAGCTGTTTGACACGGGCGCCTATCTCGCTGTCAAGAACATTCTCTTTCATCCGCTTGTCCTCCTGACGGGTGTATTTTGCTGCACTTCAAATATACAGAATGGGCAGAGGTTTGAGAAAGGTCCGGGAGGTGGATATGACTATACCTGACAGGTGTATAAAAGACGGCCTGTGATCTGTCTGTCAGGCTGTGTCTTATACCTGATCCCTGAGGGGAATGTAAGGGGCGTATTTTGCTTGAAAAAAGCCGTTTTATGTGCTAGAATTATACGATTGTTATACATGGAGGAATCAAAGATGAGCGAACTATACAGAACACTGACATTAAATGAGATCGGAGAGGATAAGATAGGCCGGGAGGTCAAAGTTGCCGGCTGGGTTGAAAATATACGTGACCACGGCGGCGTTTCCTTCATCGATCTTCGTGATATGTACGGAGTGGTACAGGTAGTTCTCAGGGATACTTCGTTACTTGAAGGCATTACCCGTGAGGACTGCGTATCCATAGAGGGCCCCGTAGAAAAGAGGGATGAAGAGACTTACAATCCCAGGATCCAGTCGGGTACGGTGGAGGTAGAGGCAAAGAGCATCAGCGTTCTTGGCAAGGTATACCGCCAGCTGCCTTTTGAGGTGATGACTTCAAAGGAGACCCGTGAAGAAGTACGTCTTAAGTACCGTTACCTTGACCTGCGTAACCAGAAGGTTAAGGACAATATATTATTCCGTTCGGAGGTCATAGCATTCCTTCGTAAGAAGATGACGGATATGGGCTTTGTTGAGATACAGACCCCCATACTCTGTGCTTCTTCACCCGAGGGCGCAAGAGATTATATCGTGCCTTCCAGAAGATATAAGGGCAAGTTCTACGCTCTGCCCCAGGCACCCCAGCAGTACAAGCAGCTGCTGATGGTATCCGGTTTTGACAAGTATTTCCAGATAGCTCCCTGTTTCAGGGATGAGGATGCAAGAGCTGACCGTTCACCCGGTGAGTTCTACCAGCTGGATTTTGAGATGAGCTTTGCTACCCAGGAAGATGTATTTAAGGTAGGAGAGGAAGTACTGGCAGAGACCTTCAAGAAGTTCGCACCTGAAGGCTTTGCTGTTACCGATGCGCCTTTCCCTATCATATCATATAAGCAGGCAATGCTTGAATTCGGTTCGGATAAGCCGGATCTGCGCAATCCCCTGCGTATCATAGATGTAAGCGAGTTCTTCTCACGCTGCACCTTCAAGCCTTTCCATGGAAAGACCGTGCGCGCCATCAATGTTCATCAGCAGATGAGCAAGGGCTTCCATGAGAAGCTGCTTAAATTCGCCCAGGGCATAGGAATGGGAGGCCTTGGATATCTTGAAGTTCAGGATGATCTGAGCTACAAGGGGCCTATCGATAAATTCATACCCGATGATATGAAGGCAGAGATCCGTGAACTGGCAGGGCTTTCCGCAGGCGATACCATCTTCTTTATCGCTGATAAGGAAAAGCAGGCTTCGCTTTTCGCAGGACAGATCCGTACGGAGCTGGGCGAGAAACTGGATCTGATAGAGAAGAACGCATACCGTTTCTGCTATATCAATGATTTCCCTATGTACGAATATGATGAGACCGAAAAGAAGATCGGCTTCACCCACAATCCTTTCTCCATGCCCCAGGGCGGATTAAAGGCTCTTGAGGAGGAGGATCCCCTTTCGATACTGGCTTATCAGTATGACATAGTATGCAACGGCGTTGAGCTCGCTTCCGGTGCAGTACGTAACCACGATATGAAGATAATGGAGAAGGCCTTTGAGATAGCAGGTTATGATAAGGAAGTACTGGCTGCCAAGTTCGGTGCTCTCTACAATGCATTCCAGTTT
>CAMVRS010000106.1 GCA_947169935.1 uncultured Lachnospiraceae bacterium | reverse complement strand
GGCACCCCAGCTGATCAAGTACATTGAGAAGAGCAAGGTATCATCCGATACCCAGGCAGCAGACGCTGTACACACCGCAGTTCTTACTGCAATGATGGATCCCGAAGTAGTTAACCACACCGGTTACAACTCAAGTGCAGTTGTAAAGAACACTGGTGGAATGAGCGTATCTTCTCTTCAGAAGTCCGACGTTGTAGGTTCTGCAGCACTTGAGATCCTTGGTGAGAGCACAGGCGCAGCTGTTATAAAGAGACTGAAGAGCACCAACGCAACTGATATCAAGTTCGCAGTAGTTGGTAACAACAAAGTTTCTGTATGGGTTCCTGGTTCTGACTCCAGAGGTTCTAAGAGCTCCAGCGGTTACAACATCGTAATCCAGTAATTAAAGCTTAAAACAAGCACCCGGGTAGAAATACCCGGGTGTTTTTTTATGTCATGGCAATAAGAGCGTATACTATGTTCAAAATGCTTTCTTTATGATATACTCACTTTAAATTTTGTTTTTTGAAAGGGATAGATGTGAAAGAAGATAAGAAGAAAAAGCTGTATTTCCTTTATGTATGTATAGCCCTTGTTCTGGGAGAACTTCTGTATTTTCATACTTTGCTGGCAGGGCGTAAGATAATGGGCATCAATCCTGATGCAATACTCATTAATATGCTGTTAGAGCACTGGTTTGATGTGTTCAGAGGAAAAGCGTCTATAGTTACGCTGCGGTCATTCTTCCCTGCAGTGGGAAGTCTTGGTTATACCGATGCACTGATAGTGCCGGGCGTGATCTACAGTCTTCTGAGAGCGATAGGGATCGATATGTTTTCGGCATTTGATCCGGCGCTGGTAATACTGCATTTTCTGGGAGTTATAGCAATGTACAAAACATTGCGGGAGCTAGGATGTTCTTATATCCTTTCATTTACCGGAATTTTCTTTTCACTCTGGTCATGCTCCTTTACACAGTTATCATATCATACACAGTTTTTCTGTATATCGACGGTTCCCCTGTTCTTTCTTGCAATTGTATATTTTTATAAGAACAGGGACAAAGGGATGAAAAAGCGCCTTCCCTGGGGCATGCTGGCAACTTTTGCGGTAGGTACCACATTCTTATCCGCATACTATATCGGATACTTTATATCGCTGATCATAGGAATATCTCTTATAATATTTCTTCTGTTTGATCCCAAAGAGCGTTTTAAGAGATTCCTGGGATTGATCAAAAATAATATTGGAGAGATCTTTATATATCTGCTGCTGCAGTTATTCTGGATAATACCTTTTCTTTGCATATATCTTCCGGTTTACGACGAGAAGGGTGGCTATAATATTGCTTTTTCCTGGATTCATGCGCCGGATGTTTATGATATATTGCGTACTATGAGCTATGCTCCGTTGGAAGATTTTATTAGTGTGACATTGCCATCTTATTTGCCGGATGAACTGAATTATCTTATGGCTAACCGTATCATGGAAACGTCCTGCGGCTGGGCGGTACTGACCGTATTGCTTTTCTTTACGGCTTTGATAATGCTGATCATCAGGAAAAAGAAAAATATGACGGATCATATACTTATATCAATAAGCATCTCTGTATTGCTGATGCACTTTCTTACCTGCAGGTACGGAGAGTTCTTTCCCTGGGTTTATATAGGAAAGGTACTGCCGGGAGCAGATTCCATACGTGCCATAGGCAGATATCTTGGTATCTGTACCCCGTTTCTTTCACTTGTAATATGCGTATTCCTGAAAGACTTGATGGATAAACGTTTTGAAGATAACAGGAAAAAAGAGATGATCTTAATGCTTATATTGTGTGCGTTAGTGATTATTTCAAATCAGAGCAAGCGTTATACTTGTGATGATATACCGGAAATCGAAGAGAGTCTGACACAGGTTTCCGAGCCTCCGGCGGAGTGTACCGAATTCTTTATCATTCCCATGGGAATGGAAACGACTATATATAATATAAATATGTATGCATGGCTGATAGCGAATAAGTATGATCTATATACTATTAACGGTTATTCAGGAAACAGTCCTTTGGGGTGGGATCTTCTGAAAACTGATTTAAGAGAATATTATATCGGGTTGATTGATTGGATAGAGCTGAATGGCTTGGAAGATCATGAAGGCCTGTATGGTTATGTCACCGGCCAGGATATCTGGGTACCATATTGGGAACTGAATTTTACTTATGCTGAGCCCTGATTTATATTGCGGTCGGTATAAGGCATATGCGATCATATGGCATCATTTAAACGGATAGTGGGCGTAATCTGTTATCTTTTTATTTTACAAGATTCATTTTTTTTATTAAATATCTGCCAAGAGGTCTTTCGATACAATAATAGGCAATGCTTCCGATCAACAATGCCAGTATTACAAAAAATACTAAAATAACTTCATGAGCATGATCCACTTTCAGCCCCAATTGATCTTCAACAATAAACAGAAAATAGATCAACGCAACATGAAGCGTATAAGTTGAAAAACAGATTTTCCCCATCTTATTCCATATTTTCAATGAAAATAACCTATCCACTGCATTAGATGAAAAAAGAATAATAAGACTTGGAGTTATAAAAAAATTGTATAAATGAGTTTTTCCGAATGATACTCCCTGTGGCCAAAAAATCAAGCATATGCTATATATAAACAATAAAAGACCGGCCAATAGGTATTCTTTTTTTCTGATTACGTTTTTATCAAGATACAATGCAAGCATAACCCCGGAGAAAAAAGCCTCTATTCCCCGTCCCTGCTGAGAATTAAATACAAAAATAATAAGCTCCGATGAAGATATCGCTGCTCCGATCAGTATACACGCAACATATATATAAGATTGTTTAATCTGTAATCGTTTTGACAGTTTTTCGGTAATAAAGAATAACAGATAGCATTCCAGCAGCACATCCAAATACCAACTTTCGTGGTTTATTTCTGCACTGACAAAAAAGCCGTTATATTCGATACCAAGACATGATGATATGATTCCCCATAAATATGGATATCCAAATTCAGCTCCATGTGTATTACCGGACTTTATCATTATGTATGAACCTATGACCAGTAGGATCGTTGCAATAGTCAGCATAGGAAGAATCCTTATCAGGCGTGGAAGCATAAACTCACGAATACTCATTCCATCTTGTATTTTTTTTGAATAGGAATAGATTAAAAAACCGGACAGTGCAAAAAAGATTTCAACCATAGAATTCATGTTTATTCCAATGTTATCTGTAGTGTCAGGATCTATAAGACAGTTTCCAAAAAAAACACCGTCAGGGCAAAAATAATTGCTAAAATGTAGGAACAATATACCGATACATGCCATAAACCTTAGAAAATCCAGACCGTTTTTTCTGCTTTTTTGTTTATCCATGATAAGCTGCCTTTCTTAAATTCTTTATCAATAGGAACAGATATATTATCAGACAAATAATACTAATTATTTGTCCGGCTCCGGCTCCGGGAGCTACATATTTAAGCTCGATTTCATGATTGCCGGGAGTAAGTTTTAATATAAGAAACGCATCATTCATGACAGAACTGCATTCGCTTTTCTTTCCGTCTACATAAGCCTCCCAGCCCTCATCCCAGGGGATGGAAGTAAAGAGTATGGGATGATCTTCACTGACGTTAACATGTCCCTTCAGATCCGAAGTGCTCCATTCATCAAGTTTTAATATGCCCGGCAGTAATTCATCGTGCAGATCGGAGAGCTCCGATCCGTCAAAGCGTGCAAAATACATTTCCCTGCAGGGATAATCCTTCATGCTTGTATCCGTGAAATATACGACGGCATTTTCCGTATCATCGGAAAACTGGTCGCTTACTTTACCGCCCTTTAAGAGACAGCCCTGGGACAGGGTATAGCTCTCCGCATAACCGTCATCGCTTCCCAGTATATAAGGCGCCGTAGCTATAGCGGAAGGTGAATCCTGGCGGAAGCAGGCGTAAAAAGGATGTTCTTCATCCTTGGGCATAGAGAAATAAAGACCTGCAGTGGGAGAATAATCGCTGGTCTTGGAAAAGAGCATGTTGTCCCCCAGAGGGTATATCCTTGCATTAAAACTGCTTAAGTTAATATCGCTCATTTCAAGTCTGTCAAAGAAGTGGTATTTCTTTCCGCTCAGAGCTTCGGCGAATTTTTCAAGATTATCAAAAGGATCCGATCCGGCTTTATAATCCAGTATACCATCTGAAACGGTATAGGCAATGGAAAGGCGCCAGGGGAATTCCTCAAGCTCTGCATAGCGTTTATTCGAATCATCGGCTACACGCTGTATTTTTCCGGTATATCCCTTATCAAAGAGCATATAGGTAAGATCCGTATAGCCTATTTCTGTAATGCTTCGGTTGCTTACGGCTATTCCCAGATCGTAAAGGGCCATGCGCAGTGCATACTGGTCCGATGAGGAAAAGGTGTTGAAACTTGCATATCCGAAGAGAGCGCCGGCGTTATAATTGTTATCACCGTACATGGAAACGCGGTACAACTGATCGTCATCCGCAGGGAGCTGCGAAAGGACTTTGCTCTGCGCCTGATACCAGTTGTTGTAGTCGTCTTCGGTAAAAGGTTCGTAATCCATATGCTTAAGCGCAAGGCCGCCGTTTATGGCAAGCTCAGCTGTTATAAGTATAAAACATAAGCAGAGCAGAACGGTTTTCTTTACGCGGCCCGCTTTATCCATGCCGGCTTTGGGCATGATGAGTATTCCCCATATCACCAGGAAGAATACATTGAGTGCCATTTCATCACCGGAGTTTGTTATATCGGAAGAGCCGCTGTAAAGAGGCCAGAAATTTTTCATAAATGAATACAGGACAATCATGCACGCTATGCTGATCCACAGGCTGCGGGAGGGAAGGGTTCCCTTTGTCTCCTTATAGCAGTGGGCGGCAAGAGCGCAGAGCAGGAAACAGATTATGGCGCTGTTACGGAAGTAATAGAAATTCGGATAATCAAAAGCGTGGGTGAATATAAACAGGGGCAGGAATACGATACTGAGGAAGCTTAATATCAAAAGTATGCCTGCTATGATGCGTTCACGAACAGGGATGGTCTTTTGCAGGAAATAATGGATAACGAACAGTACCACGGGCAGACCGCAGTACAGGAAGGGGATACGGTTGTCTATATCCGGCATTACACCCAGCATCATACTGTTTAAGGTATCAAATATGGATGTGGGCAGAGGCGTGAATTCAAAATTATCCGCAGCCATATGGGACACAAGGAACTTGGCGCAGGGCAGCAGTATGGCGGCACAGACGCCTGCAGCCAGGACAACGGATATGGCAAAGCGGATAAAAAGCCGCAGGATTTTTTTGATATCGTCCATTGAGGAAAAAGGCACCCTGAATATCATAGCAAAGAAAACCATTGCGATAAAAAGACCGCACATATACGCCATATAGAAATTGCTTAAGAAAAGAAAAACAAACGCCGGTATAAGTGCTAAGTATTTTCCGGTCTTTATAAGCCGGTGCATCAGCAGTATGAGCAGCGGCAGGAGATAAGCGGATTCCAGCCAGATTATATTAAAGTGGAGTGTAACGTTAAAGCTGTTCATCGCATAGCATACAGCGAAAAAGACGGCAGCGGCATCACTGCATTTTAAACTTTTTTTTGCGAAGAGAGAGAAGAACAGGCCGCAGAGGCCTATCTTTATAGTTATGATAGCTATGGTCATAGCCGGTATGGAGATAAACTCCAGCAGATAGAGCAGATTCAGCGGACTGAAGGCGTAATAAGCATAGGTGAGTATGGAAGGAGATCCGTAATACTGTGAAAAGGTGTACCAGAAATCCTCTTTCCCTTTTAATACACGCAGGAAAAGCTCTATAAAATCTACGTATTGGACATAAAGATCCCCGCGGAAGATGGTATTATTCCCGAAACCTAAAACCCCGTAGAATGCCAGAAAGAGCAGAAAGGCGGAAACGGAAAGCAGGAAAGCAAAGATAAGAGGAGTAGAGAGCCGTTCTTTTTTCATGCCTCTGCTCCTTTGCTTTCTTCCTTCTGAGCGCTGTCTTCATCGGATGCTTTATCGGAAACTTTGGGATTGGCGGCGGTCTTTTTCTTTGAATCCATAAGAAGCAGGATAAGGAATAAGATCACTGCAACAGCGCTTATGATATTGCCGGCGGAAGCACCGGGATGATCGTACTGAAGGATTATCTTATGCACGCCGGGTGTAAGATAAAGCCCAGAGAAACTGTCATTCACAACGGATAATACCGGGGCAGGAGCGCCGTCTACCAGAGCCTCCCAGCCCTCATCGTAAGGTATGGATAAGAACAGAAGAGGACGGTCTTCTGTGGCCTCCACGGTACCTGAGATGTATCCGTCTTCGTAGCTCTCTATTGTAAGAGGCTGCCTGCACAGATCGTTATGCAGCTCGGTCAGGCTGCTGTTATCATAGTCACGTAACTGTATCGCTCCTACGGCATAGTCATAATCGGGACCGTCATGGAATACCAGTCCCACTTCGGGGACATTGTTTTCATCCCAGGTGCTGCAGAAGATGCTGCCGTCGGAAAGATTTATGCTCTTGGAAAAGCCGGTAACAGGCAGATCGGCTTCGGGAGAGGTGGAACGTATCACAGGCTCTTCAACGGTAGGGAAATGAGCCAGGATCACATGTCCTGCCAGTTCGGGGAAACGGAAACGTATCACGCCGTTTGCAACCATATCGCTTATATGCTGGAAAAGTATTGCGCTCTCAAAGGGCAGTATCTCCATATTTCTGGTCACCATGTTTTCTTCATCGATGGACACAGGCGTATAGAGAGTATAGGGATAATTGCACATAAGGCTTACCAGGTTTTCCTGGTTGGTGAATACATCTTCTCTGTTTTCCCAGGCCATAAGGGAGGCGGAACACATATATCCCAGAGGCAGAGCCAGAGGGGATCCGCTTAGTTCTCCGCTGCCCAGATCAAGGCTGTATTTGACGCCAAAGATCATATCGGTTATATCCGTATAACCGTGATCATAAATGCTCATAAAGGAAGTTGCTATACCAAGGGAAGATAAAGTTTCACGCAGTTTTGCGTTATCGGTGGTGGTAAAGCTGTTGATGCCGGCATAATGGAAACGGGAAGGAGCGTTGAAGCAGACTTCACCGTTGACCCGCACTCTGTAAAAGGAAGGATCGGCAGCTAAAAGTGCGGGAATGGTGGCTTCTTCGGTATTCTCCCATTGTTCTACCATTTCTTCGCTGTGGAAACCGAAGTCATTGCGGGAAACACAGGTATAGCCGTTTATCAGAACCTCTGCCGTAAACAGTACCGTAATAAATAAAGCGGCGCGCTTCGGGCGGAAGTGCATAAGCAGCAGGTATAGACTTAAGAAAACTGCATTCAGGATCAGCCAGCCGTGGGTATTTGTATAGTAGGACGGATAGCAGAGATCCTGAATGGGGATAAGTACAGTGTACATCAGCAGAAGACCTGCAGTGTAGCCTGCCAGGGTTTGGGTTTTGACTTCTCTGATATAGGGAAGGGCACGGCAGGAAACGGAAAGAAGTACGAATACTATGCAGTAAGCATAGCGGTGAGCATACCAGTTGGGGGCTTCCATTGCATGAAGGAACTGATACAGCGGAAGGAACTGCGTGGCAGCCAGATAAAAGAGAAGGATAAAAGCGCTTAACAGCTTTTCCTTTTTACTGATGGAGCGGCAGGTAAAGTAGATAAATACCAGAAGTAATACCGGAAGTCCGCAGTATATAAGCGGTATGGGACTGCCCATACCCTGCATCTCTCCAAGGAAAAGATTGTTTATCACATCGGGGATGGTCACACTCTGAAGTGTAAAGGAGCTGCGGGAGCTATCCTTATTAAAGAGTTCGAAAGCGGTGGGGACCAGAACTGCGGCACAGCAGGCGGCGCCCAGCACTACGGAGAAGGCATAGAGGAGTCCGCGTTTTACGGCTTTGATGACTTCTGCTTTCTCCCATTTGTCTATCTGCAGTATCAGCAGTGCCACAAAACAGAGAGCGGAAAAAATCCCTGCAATATAGCCCATATAGAAATTGGTAAGGAAAAGATATGCATAAGCCGGTATGAGGGGGAGAAAGGATCCGCCCTTAACGAAACGAAGGATGAGCAGCAGCAGGATGGGCAGAGTATAAAGCGCATCCAGCCACATGATATGTACGAACATAGAGACGGCAAACCCGCATAAAGCGTATGCTGTACCAAAGAGTATGGTGAAAGGGCTTTTCTCTTTTAGGCCGCGGGTAAGCCAGAACTGGAAAGCGGCAGCTGAAAGTGAAAGCTTGAGCATTATGATCACCAGTGTCATTGCGGAAACAGAGATAATGCCCGGCAGATACAGAAGGTTAAAAGGACTTAAGCAATAGTAGGCGTAGCTTGCGGTTGCGGGATTTCCAAGGAAAATGGAGAAGCTGTAATAAAAGCTTCCGTTTCCTTTGATCGCGTTTATGAAGCTTTGTATGAAAGCGCTGTACTGTGAGAAAAGATCACCCGATAAGATGGTGTTATTGCCGAAACCGCATATATTGTTCAGGGCCAGTATGATAAGGAAGATCACGGCCGTGATCACGGCAGAGTACAGCGGGAATAATTTCTTTTTTTCCGAAAGATGCGAAAACATGTTTTTTTCCTTTTTTCTTATAGTTTCACGCGCAGAATGCGTGTTATTTATTTAACATTAAGATTATACACAATGCACATACCCAATGCAAATATTGATTTATTGGGGTTGGTGGTTTAGAATGTTCTGTATTATGGAGAAAGATCGCGGAACTACAGTAAAATACTGTCTTGCGGCCGCCGGATGCACGCTTTTGGTGTTACTGGTCATATTCGGTGTTAACGGTATCCTGCCCGGCGGAGACAGGACTTTTCTCTATGGAGATGCATTTGTACAGTATGTTCCTATAATAAAGCTTTTCCTGCGCCATCTCTTTGGCGGGGAAAGCCTTCTTTATTCTTTCGAGGCAGGGATGGGAATGCCTACGATAGCCCTGTATGCCTATTATTGCTTAAGTCCGTTCAATCTGCTCTTTCTGCTTGTGCAGGATCCCGATGCTGCCTGCTTTATAGTATTTGCGGCGAAGCTTATGAGCGCTTCGGCTGCCATGGCTTTTCTGCTGCACAGGAACAGGGATGTTTCTTTAAAGACGGCTGCGGTACTTTCAAATGCTTATGTATTGTGCGGCTTTGTCATGACTTTTTCTTTCGGCCTTATCTTTTTTGATATGATGATCATCATGCCCATACTTCTCTGGGCGCTGATACGCTTTGTAAAGACCGGGGAATGGATCGCGCTCTGCATCATATATTTTCTCAGCTTTGTTATCCATTTTTATTCGGCGTATATGCTGGGGGTCTTTTCCTTTGTGCTTTATCTCTGCTATGGAGTGGCAGAGTATGGGAAGGATATGAAACGCTGGGGAAGCAGTATCCTTAAGTATTGTCTGAGCGTTTTCCTGGCGGTGCTGCTTTCGGCGCCGGTCCTTCTGCCTGCGGCTATGGAGCTTTTCGGACATCTGGGAACGGACAGTACTGTTCTTGAGAGCTTATCCCTTGGGATACCGGAGTTTATCACCGCGTTTTATCCGGGGGCGTCTGTTTCGGCTTCCGCATATAATACCGTGCCCATGCTTTATTTCGGGCTTCTGCCGCTGGTCTTTTATATCGCTTTTTTTGCGAACCGGGAAAGAGGGATGAAGGAAAAGATAATTGCGGCGTTACCGGCGGTCTTTCTTGTTATATGCTGTTTCTGGAAAAGCGCATATATATTTATGCATGCCTTTGATGCGCCGGATGGATACTGTTTCCGCTTTTCCTGGCTCTTTGGTTTCTGGATCATCTATGTGGCGGCGGAAGAGGCGGAACGTATCGCAGAAAGCAAACATGCTGCAGTAATATCCCTTGCATTGCTTTTGGTTTATATAGCTGTGACGGCAATAAGGGCGGCAACACCCTCTGCGGGAGCACCTGCTATGTCGGATGCATTGGTGGGGGCGGCATTCCTGCTGGCCTATGCGGGGATACTGTGGCTTAGAAATAAGGAACGGGATCTTTTGATAGTGCTGGGGCTGGTGTTTCTGGCTGAGACAGTCTGCAACGGGATCATTACACAGAGCGCTTATACGGGGGATAAGAGCAGGGATGGCGGATATTATGCGATCTGGCGTGAACAGGGCAATATCGCCATGCAGTATATGGCTGAGGAAGAACAGAAGGATGGTTCGGAATTTTACCGTGTATACTACGGGAATCCCCCCTTTGGAAATGTATCAATGCTTTATGGGTTCCGTGGACTTGGCTGGTTTTTAAGTATTGAGAATGAAAACGTCAGGGCGCTGCTGGATACGCTGGGATATGCTACCAGTTCCCGTACCGTGCAGGATTACGGATCAACGGCGCTGACGCGTATGCTCTTTTCGCAGAAATATTCCATAAACTGCGGATCTTTTTACGATGAGCATCCGGAATCCATGACCGTTGAAAAAAACGAAAGAACCCTTCCGCCGGCTTATCTTGTGCCGGCGCAGATCACAGATCTGGAGCTTGTTAAGAAAGATCCTTTTGCAGCCCAGGAACAGCTTGCGGAGGCCCTTACGGGAGAGGGTTATGACATCTGGAATGTGGGAGAAGAACCATATACGGCCGAGCCGGAGCAGATGAGTCTGATCCCTTATGAGGAGGGAGTTTATCTTCAGCGTGAAGCGGAGGGTGTTCTGGGAAGTACGGTGCTTTCCTTTGGTGCTGATGTTGAGGATCAGGTATATGTATATGTTTCCCGCGACGAGTATTCGGCAGACGATCCGGATTCGCCGCTGATCTTCAGTGATGAAGATATGGGAGGTCTTATAAACAGACCGCGTCTCTTTATGCCCCGTATCTTTCCTGCGTCAAAAAAGGAAGACGGAGGCTGGCAGTGTTATCTGTACATGACAGGCTGGGGATATGAGCTGGTGGATTACAGTAAACTTTTTTACGCCTCTTTAAATGACAGTGAGCTGGACCGCCTGTATGAAGATCTTTCAGACGGCGGAATCGAGCTTTCGGCTGCATCTGAGGCGCAGTGGCGCGGACGTGTGGAGGTTAAGGATGACCGGGCCGTACTGCTGACGACCATACCTTATGATGAGGGCTGGGAGATATATGCGGATGGCGAAAAACTTAAGAGCTTAAGCCTTCTTGAAGGGGCATTTCTTGGCGTGGAGCTTCCGAAGGGCAGCCATGAGCTTAATATAGTATTTAAGAATAAGTGGATACTTCCCGGACTCATGTGTGGGGCGGCAGGTATCATAATGCTGTCGGTCTTTTATCTGGCAGAGCGCAGAAAGCGGGAGAAGATATGAGCGAAGAACAGTTAAATGCTGTGGAAGAGAAAAAGCCGGATAAGGCAAAGTATATGCGGCTGATATATGTTTTGCAGTGGATATTTCTGCTGTTCTGGCGTTTTTATGTTTATCTGGCATATAATGTTCACTATACGGATGACGACCAGACCCTGATGTGGTATGGAACGGTGCACTTTGCTCATGGGCATTTTTCCGAGCCCTGCTTCTTCGGGCAGAATTACGGCAGCATGCTGGAGTCGCTGCTGGCGGTGCCCCTGTATCTTTTTAAGGTGCCGCTTAACTATGCGCTGCCGCTGGCGGCACTTATCTTAAGCCTTATTCCCTTCGCATTCTGTTCATTGTTTTTATGGAAGAGGGGCAAGCGCATCCCGGCGATGATGATCCTTGTTCCTCTGTTCTGGCTGGGCTGGCAGACGGATGTTTTATTTACCCTTCCCAGAGCGCTTATCTGCGGGTTCCCGTTTGCGGTTATCGGCATGGTGTTGCTCTGTGATCCGAAAGCCGGGCGTATCAGATGTATTATCGGAGCCTTTCTGTGTGGCCTGGCTTTCTGCATGAACCAGACGGCTGCGGCCATGGCGGGTATCGCGGCATTGAGCCTGGTTATCTATAAAGAGAAAAAGAAGATTATCCCGGCACTTGCGGGGCTGGCGCTTGGAGGTGGCTGTTTTGCCCTGACACAGCTGTTTTATAAGCTCAATCCGCAGTACTGTGTGCACAGGGTGATACCGGGCGGAGTAGGGCTTTCTTATCTTATTGATAATATAAGTAATATTCCGGATCTGCTGGCGGATTTCTTTGCGGTATCGCCGATAGCTTTTGCTGTCATACCCATCGTGCTTATCGGAGCGGCAGCCTGGTGTTTTTATAAGAAAAGGAATAAAGAGGGGATAATAACCCTGGCTGCGGTTTTGGGCAGCGCACTTTTTCTGCTGACAGATAAGTCGACTGACTATATGCCCGGAAGCCTTCTGTACGGGCAGAGCCGTATTTTCCTTTTTGCGCCTTTTCTGGCAGCGGGAGTTTATACGATCAATTCTCTGCGAAGTGAAGATGAACAGGTTAAGAAATCAACGTTTATGATACTTGGTACCATTTGCGTCTCCGGGCTTCTGGCCAAGGGCTTTTTCTTTGAGATTAACAGGACGGATGGCGGGAGTGCGCTTTATCATGATACGGTACTTAATCCGGACGGTTTTGTGGTGGGAGTGACCGAAGTGGAACCTATGATGGAACAGGTGGATCTCGCCGGGGAACTGATGCAGGAGACCGGATCTGCGGCCCTGGCTTTAAGAAACGGCGTATATGTAAGGGATGGACGGACCTTCCTGCCATACAGAAGCTTTATCTATGCCTTCGGCTCAAAGTATTATGATGAACCGTTTGAGGCCTTCCTGCCGGTATATGACCGCAGGACCTGGGTGTATGAAAAGCTGTCGGAAGAAAAGGGCGGCATGATGCTGCTGATAACCTACCCCCTGCAGTCAGCAGAAGATATACTGCTGGTGGAACTGGGGGAAGACAGTCCTGTTGACTGGTTTATTGAGAATCTTGGTCTTCACCGCACATATCTGGAGTATCCTGTTGATGTGTTCTGACCCTGCTGTCTGATCTTTTTGTGATAAGAAAAGCGGCGGCAAGTATAATAAGGCCGCAGCCGCCGGTGATCAGGCCGTATAAAAGATATTTATTATGATATTCAAAACGTATCTCATGTTCTCCCGGAGTCAGATCCAGTGAGCAGAAAGCATCTCCCAGTATGGGTTTTATCTCTGCTGCAACCCCGTCGATATATGCGCTCCAGCCCGGATCATAAGGAATAGAGGTAAAAAGCAGAGTGTGTGCCTCATCCGCATTGACAGTGCCGGAGATCAGCGTGTCTTCAAAATGGTCGATCTTCATTCCTCCGGGGCTGAGCATTTTATATGCGGCTTCGAGGGCGGGTTCATCTTCATAGGCTATATAGAGGGCTTCGTAATCAAAGGCATCCGAATCACCTTCTGAAAAGCTGACGTAGATATCATAATCTCCGTTATCATTTGGACCAAGTGGCATTATATGGGGCATTGATACATCGGAAAACTGTTCCATGCCACCCATATCGAGCAGGGAAAAGATCTTCGGAACGCCGGTACCGTAATTCTTTGAAATGCCCCATCTTGACAAATAGGCATAAGCTTTTCCTTCATACATAGGAG
>CAMVRS010000105.1 GCA_947169935.1 uncultured Lachnospiraceae bacterium | reverse complement strand
GTGCTTCCCAGTATCATGCTGCGTACCGTAAGGGAAGAAGCCCGTCCCCTTATAGTGGGATGCGGACCCGCCGGACTTTTCTGCGCCTATGTACTGGCACAGTCCGGACTCAAACCCATTATCGTGGAACGCGGCGAGATGATAGTCAAACGTGACAAGACCGTACAGGAATTCTGGAAGAGCGGCAAACTCGATCCCGAATCCAATGTACAGTTCGGTGAGGGCGGTGCAGGTACTTTCTCCGACGGCAAGCTTTATACCGGTAATAATGACAAAGACGGTGCATACCATTTTATTTTAAAGACCTTCGTTGAATACGGTGCCGATCCGGTGATACTTTATGACAGTCATCCCCACATCGGTACTGACGTATTAAAGAATATCATCGTCAATATGCGTTACAACCTTGAGCGCATGGGCGCGGAATTCCTGTTTGAGACCCGTTTTATCAAGCCTCTGCTGGATTCCAAGGGTAAGGCCGAAGGAGCGGAGCTGCTCCACAAAGGCCGCTTTCAGGAGAGAAAATGCGGATCCATCATATTATGTACGGGGCACAGCGCCAGGGACTCTTTCCAAAGCCTTTATGAATGCGGGCTTCAGATGGAGAGCAAGAGCTTTGCAGTGGGACTTCGCGTGCAGCATGAACAGAAGCTTATCAACCAAAGCCAATATGGCAGGGAAAATGAAGCTTTAAAACTGCCGGCAGCCATATATAAACTGGTAACCAAGGCCTCCTCCGGCAGGGGAGTTTTCTCCTTCTGTATGTGTCCCGGAGGATATGTGGTGGACGCCTCCAGTGAGCCGGGGCGGCTGGCGGTAAACGGTATGAGCTATCACGGCAGATCCGGAGCAAACGCCAACTCCGCCATAGTAGTGAGCGTAGGCCCCGAAGTATTCGGCTCCGGTCTCTTTGACGGAATGGAATTCCAGAAGAAGATGGAAGAAGCGGCTTATAATGCAGCTAAAGGAAAGGTTCCGGTACAGAGCCTTCAGGATTACAGGGCAAGGACCGGATCCGTTGGGCACAAGGGCATCGAACCCGCAATAAAAGGTCTCTGGGCTTACGCGCCGTTAAACGGTATACTGCCGGAAGCCATAGAAAATGATATAATTGAGGCGTTCGACAATTTCGGACGTACCATAGAAGGTTTTGATGCGCCCCAGGCGCTGCTGGCAGGCGTTGAAAGCCGCACCTCATCTCCGATAAAGATCCTGCGGAATGACAGCGGTCAGAGCAATATCGCCGCCATCTTCCCATGCGGCGAAGGTGCAGGATACGCAGGCGGCATTACATCCGCTGCGGCAGACGGTATACGAACCGCCGAAAAAGTGCTAAAATACATGCAACGTGCATAGAAAAAGAGGTTGTTTTTTGAAATGGATCAGTACAGGGAACTGATAAAGAATAAAAAGAGGATCGTTGTTAAAGTAGGATCCTCCTCACTAAGACATAAGGAAACCGGAGATTTTGATTATATCAAGATGGAAACGCTGGTGCGGGAGCTCTGCAATATCCGCAATCAGGGAAAGGATGTGATCCTGGTTTCCTCCGGAGCAATAGCCGCAGGTAAAAAGACAGTACATATACCTGCAGACGAAGATAACAAAGTGGCTGTTAAACAGGCCTGCGCCGCCATAGGCCAGGCGCGTCTGATGATGGTATACGAAAGGCTGTTTTCGCAGTATAACCAGGTAGCGGCACAGGTACTGCTGACAAAAGATACCATAATAGCGGATTTAAACCGCTTTAACGCCCATAATACTTTTATAGAGCTTTTAAACCTGGGCGTTATACCTATCGTTAACGAAAATGATACATTATCCACCTACGAGATCGAATTCGGTGATAACGATACCCTTTCCGCGATAGTAGCGGCACTGGTGGATGCGGATCTGCTGATACTGCTTTCCGATATTGACGGGCTTTATTCAGACGATCCCCGCAAAAATCCGGAAGCAAAATTCCTGCCTGTGGTACCGGAACTTACGGAAGATATAATGAACATGGGCAAGGAATCCACCGGATCCGATGTAGGTACGGGCGGCATGAAATCCAAACTTAACGCCGCAAAGATCGCTACCAGCGCAGGCGCGGATATGATAATAACAAATTCCAAAGATATGCATGTGCTGCATCGTATAATGGATGGAAGGGATGTGGGAACCTTATTCCTTTCCCATAAAGATGAGAATTTCTATCTTAAAGACGTGGTGGAGGAATAAGGCTGATGGATATGAACGAGCGCATAGCGCGCATAAACGAGCTTTATCACCTTTCACAGAAGAGGGAACTTACGCCTTCGGAAAAGCTTGAACAGAAGGCGCTTAGAAAAGAATATGTAGATGCCATAAGAAACAACTTAAAGTCGCAGCTGGATAATATTGACATAGTCGAGAAAGACGGCACCATTACTAATCTGGGGGAGAAATATGGCCATACAAATGGACAAGGCGGGACTCCGACGTGAGATTTCGCGAAAAAGGGATCATCTGATCGAAAGAGAAAGGGTTGAGAAATCCGAGGCTATAACGCGCCGTCTTTTTAACATAGAGATGGTAGCTCAGGCCGAAGACATCCTGCTTTATTCTGATTTCGGATCGGAAGTGAAGACGGAACAGATCTTTAATACGGCAAAGCGCATGCATAAGCGTGTTTTCTATCCCAAGGTTGTGGGAAACGACCTTGAGTTTTATCGTGTAGAGGATCTGGGTGAACTGCAGGTAGGCTTTAAAGGTATACAGGAGCCATTCATGTTAAAGCGTGTGGGCGGCGACTGGATATTTGCGGCTGTTGCGGTCATACCCGGTACGGTCTTTTCGCGTGAAGGCTACCGCATAGGATACGGCAGAGGCTTTTATGACCGTTTTCTTGCCAGATATCCAAGCATATTCAAGATCGGCCTGGCCTATGATCTTCAGGTCTTAGAGCACATCCCACATGAGTATTATGATGTGAGGATGGACGGACTGGTATGCGAATCCGAGCAGTTATTCTGGTCCAACAGCAGTAAATAAATTGGAGGATAAAATGGAACTCGAAACACTATGCAGCGCAGCAAAAGCTGCAAAATACGAAGTAGCAGCTATCGATACAGATAAGAAGAATGCAGCACTTATACGTATAGCAGATCTGCTTGTAGCAGAAAGTGAAAGTATCATAATCGCAAACGCCAGAGACATAGCGGCAGCGACTACCAAGGGGATGAGCATCCCTCTGATCGACCGCCTGCGTCTCAGCGAAGACCGCATCAAAGCCATGAGCGAAGGCTTAAAGCAGGTTGCGGAGCTTCCCGATCCCCTGCAGGATGTCCTTGAAGAGTGGGAACGTCCCAACGGACTAAGACTTAAGAAAGTCCGCGTACCTCTTGGCGTTATCGGTATAATATATGAGTCCAGACCCAATGTTACGGCCGACGCCTTTGCCCTTACTTTCAAATCGGGTAACGCCGTGATCCTTAAGGGCGGAAGCGACGCCATCTATTCAAATACAGCCATCACTTCCGTTATCAAAAAAGGCTTAAAGGAAGAGGGCATTACGGAAGACGCCATATCGCTTATAGACTCCACAGACCGTGAGACCACCGTGCGTTTCATGCAGATGAGGGATTATGTTGATGTGCTTATCCCCCGCGGCAGCGCAGGTCTTATCCGCAGCGTAGTGGAGAATTCAAAGATTCCCGTTATCGAGACAGGTGCAGGCAACTGCCATATCTATATCGATGCCTCCGCCGATCTGAGCAAGGCAAAGAGCATAGCGATCAACGCAAAGACCCAGCGTCTGGGCGTGTGCAACGCGGCAGAATCACTGCTCATACACGAATCCATAGCAGGAACTATCTTCCCCGAGATCGCAAGGGCTCTTCATGACAAGTCTGTTGAGCTGCGTGGAGACGAAACGGCCCTGGCTTCTTCGGAATTCGTGGTACCCGCATCGGAAGAAGATTACGGAAAAGAGTATCTTGATCTGCTCATGTCCGTAAAGACCGTAAAGAGTGTTGATGAGGCTATTGCCCATATCAATAAATATTCCACCCATCATTCCGAGGCTATAATCACCGAGGATAAGGAGTCTGCCGAGAAATTCTTAAAGGGCGTCGACAGTGCCTGCGTATATGTAAATGCATCCACCCGCTTTACCGACGGCTTTGAATTCGGCTTCGGTGCGGAGATAGGCATAAGCACCCAGATGCTCCACGCCCGCGGACCCATGGGTCTCAAAGAGCTCACCTCATATAAATACCAGATATACGGAAACGGCCAGGTGAGAGGCTGATGAAATGGAAGGATGTTGATTATACACCCTATACTTCCACAATTGCTTTAGCACCGGAAGAGGAAAGCTTAAGGCAGGAAGATTTTATCCAGAAAGCCGCTGCAGTTGTCCGTGAAATGTCAGAAAAAGCAGGCCGCGTTCCCACGGCCTGTGTTGTTACTTTTGGCTGCCAGATGAACGCCAGGGATTCGGAGAAGCTCTGCGGTATCTTATCACGGGCAGGCTATATGCTTACTGAGGATGAAGAAGCCGATCTGGTAATATACAATACCTGTACCGTCAGGGATAATGCAAACCAGCGTGTATACGGGCGCCTTGGGCATCTTAACGCCATGAAAAAGCAGAATCCCTCAAAGAAGATCGCGCTCTGCGGCTGCATGGTCCAGGAAGTACAGGTTATCGATAAGATAAAGAAATCTTATTCTTTTGTGGATCTGATCTTCGGAACCCATAATATATACAAATTCCCCGAACTCTTATATATGATGCTCACTTCAGACAAGATGATCATCGACGTATGGAAGGATACTTCCTCCATAGTCGAAGATCTTCCCGTGGAGAGAAAATACCCGTTCAAATCCGGCGTAAATATAATGTTCGGCTGTGATAAATTCTGCACTTACTGTATAGTCCCCTATGTAAGAGGACGTGAGCGAAGCAGGGATCCTAAGGAAATACTGCGCGAATGCGAAAAGCTTGCTGCGGACGGCGTAAGCGAAGTCATGCTGCTGGGCCAGAACGTGGATTCCTACGGAAAAGGACTTGAGGGCGGCGTAAACTTTCCCGGGCTTCTGCGTGAAGTTGAAAAGATAGACGGTATCAGGCGCATACGTTTTATGACCAGTCATCCCAGAGACCTTTCCGATGAGCTTATAGAGCTTATGGCGGGTTCCGAAAAGATCTGCAGGCATCTTCATCTGCCCGTTCAGAGCGGGAGCAGCCGCATATTAAAGGCAATGAACCGCGGATATACCAGGGAGAGCTATCTGGAGCTTATAGGCCGCCTTAAAGCCGCCATGCCGGATCTGGCTATAACCACTGACATAATCGTCGGTTTCCCCGGGGAGACCATGGAAGATATCGATGAGACCATAAGCCTGGTAAAGGAAGTTGGCTATGACAACGCCTTTACGTTTATCTATTCACCCCGTACCGGAACGCCGGCTGCCGATATGCCCCGCAGCATGAGTGATGAAGAAATAAAAGAGGGCTTTGATAAGCTCTTAAAGGTCGTACAGGATACGGCCAAATTAAGCGTGGCAAAATATGCCGGGCGCGTTGAAGAAGCTCTTGTAGAAGGCTTAAACGACCATGATCCGGAAATGGTGACCGGCAGACTTTCTAATAACCTGCTGGTGCATTTTAAGGGCGGCGCAGACCTTGCCGGCAGCTATGTAAAAGTCAAACTACTTGAAAATAAAGGATTCTATTATATCGGAGAAATGCTTTGAACTATAACGATATAGATAAAGAAAAGCTGTCCCCCATGATGGCAAAATATCTGGAAACCAAGGAAGAATATGCGGATTGCATACTTTTTTATCGTCTGGGGGATTTTTATGAGATGTTCTTTGATGACGCCATAAAGGTGTCAAAGGAACTTGAACTTACCCTGACGGGAAAAAGCTGCGGTCGGGATGAACGTGCACCCATGTGCGGCGTACCTTTCCATGCCGTGGATAATTACTTAAACCAGCTGGTAGATAAGGGCTATAAGGTGGCGATCTGCGAACAGGTAGAGGACCCCAAGCTGGCCAAAGGCCTGGTCAAACGCGAAGTTACCAGAATAGTAACGCCGGGTACCAATTTAAGTCCCACAGCAATGGAAGAGAGCAAAAACCGTTTTCTTATGTGTATCTTTTCCATGCAGGATAAAGCCGGCGTGGCCTTCTGCGATATCTCCACGGGCGAGTTTTTTTTAACCGAAGACGCTCCCGAATCCTTAAGCGACGAGATACAGAAGCTTACTCCCGTTGAGATAATCTGTAATGAGACACTTCTTATATCCGAACCGGAAATCAAGGAATTAAAAGAACGTCTTGGCATAGCACTTTTTGAACTGGGCAGCTGGTATTTTGACCATGACGAATGCGAAAAGGTGCTTCTTAAACACTTTAAGGTATCTTCGCCGGTTGCTCTGGGCATAGCGGATTATCCCGCAGGAATGGCCGCAGCAGGAGCGTTGCTGCAGTATCTCTATGAAACACAGAAGATCCCCCTGCATCATATAACCGCGCTGCATCCCTATACCGGATCACGTTATATGCTTCTGGATTCCTCCACAAGACGCACTCTGGAGCTCTGCGAGACCATGCGTGAAAAGCAGAAACGCGGGACACTTTTCTGGGTCCTGGACAAGACCAAAACAGCCATGGGTGCCAGGATGCTGCGCAGCGATATCGAACAGCCTCTGGTAGAAGCCGAAGGCATAATCAAGCGCCTTGATGCAGTGGAAGAGCTTTATAAAAAAGCCGTAGACCGTGATGAACTTCGTGAATACTTAAGCGCCATATACGATTTGGAGCGTCTCTTATCCCGTGTCAGCTATCATTCCATCAATCCCAGGGATATGATCGCATTGCGCAATTCCCTTAAGATGCTGCCTCCGATCAAATCGCTCTTATCGGAGATGCAGAGTGAAGAGCTGCACGGCTTATACGAAGCTCTTGATGAACTCAGGGATATAAGCACCGCCATAGAGGAAGCCATCGTCGAAGAGCCTCCGCTCACCATACGCGAAGGCGGCATCATCAAAGAAGGCTTTGATCCCGATATCGATAAGCTCCGCAACGCAAAGACCGAAGGCAAGAGCTGGCTGGCCGGTCTTGAGGAAGAAGAGCGCGAACGCACGGGTATAAAGAATCTGAAGGTCAGATACAATAAGGTATTCGGCTATTATCTTGAGGTGACCAATTCTTATAAGGACATGGTCCCTGACGATTATATGAGAAAACAGACTCTGGCAAACGCAGAGCGTTATATCACCCCCAGATTAAAAGAACTGGAAGATCTGATACTTAATGCCGAAGATAAACTGACAACCCTTGAATATGACGCTTACTGCGCCCTGAGGGATAAGATAGAAAATGAGCTGGTGCGTGTTCAGGAAAGCGCCAAGGTCATCGCAAGGCTTGATGTATATGCGTCCCTTGCCCTGGTGGCGGAACAGAATCATTATGTACGCCCCAAGCTCAATAAAAGAGGCGTCATAGAGATAAAGAACGGACGCCATCCCGTGGTTGAGCGCATGATCTCAGGGGATATGTTTATAGATAACGATACCTATCTGGATAATAAAAAGCAGAGCATAAGCATAATCACCGGTCCCAATATGGCAGGTAAATCCACTTATATGAGACAGGTAGCCCTTATAGCACTGATGTTCCAGATGGGAAGCTTTGTCCCTGCCAAGGAAGCAGATCTTTGCGTTGTAGACCGAATATTTACCCGCGTGGGAGCTTCTGACGATCTGGCCAGCGGACAGTCCACCTTTATGATAGAGATGAACGAGGTGGCTAATATCTTAAAGAACGCCACATCCGATTCGCTGCTGATACTTGATGAGATAGGCAGGGGAACCTCCACTTTTGACGGCCTCTCCATAGCATGGGCAGTGATAGAGCATATCAGCAATAAAAAGCTTTTGGGAGCCAAGACTCTTTTTGCAACGCATTACCACGAACTGACCGAGCTGGAAGGCAAGATGGATAATGTAAACAACTATTGCATAGCTGTCAAGGAAAAAGGCGACGATATTGTTTTTCTGCGTAAGATCATAAAAGGCGGAGCAGACAAGAGTTACGGCATACAGGTAGCCAAGCTGGCCGGCGTACCCGACAGCGTATGCGACAGGGCTGCGCAGATAGTCATGCAGCTTCTGGATAATGATATAAGCGCAAAGATACAGGAGATAGCCATACCCGCCGGTACCAAAAAGCCTGAAGTCAAGACCTACGATGATGTGGAACTTGGACAGATGAGCTTTATGGATACCAATTCCGATGAGGATATCTTAAAGGAGCTGGCCGATCTGGAGATCACGACACTGACGCCTTTAGAGGCGCTGAATACCCTGTATCATCTGCAGAGCAGATTAAAAAACCGTTTCTGATAAGGAAAAACAATGGGAAAGATACATCTTCTGGATGACAATACCATAGATAAGATAGCTGCGGGAGAAGTGGTCGAACGCCCTGCCAGCATTGTAAAAGAGCTGGTGGAGAACGCCATGGATTCCGGAGCCGACGCCGTTACCGTTGAGATAAAAGGCGGCGGCATCGACTTTATACGCGTTACCGATAACGGCTGCGGCATAGCGGAAGAAGACATGCCAAACGCCTTTATGCGCCATGCAACCTCAAAGATCAGCAGCATAGACGATCTGGAAAGCATAGCTTCAATGGGATTCCGCGGTGAGGCCCTGGCCTCCATCGCCTCCGTATGCAAGGTTACGATGATAAGCAAGCAGCCCGGCGAACTTATGGGGCATAAACTTTGCGTAGATGGCGGCGTAATGGGGGATATTGAAGATATAGGCGCTCCTGACGGAACCACCATAATAGCCGCACATCTTTTTTTTAATACTCCGGTACGCAGAAAATTCTTAAAAACCGCGGCCGCCGAAGGCAATACCATAGCCGAGCTCATGGAGCATCTGGCTCTTGGAAGACCTGATATTTCTTTTAAATTCGTGCAGAACGGCAATACGCGCTTTATGACCAGCGGAAGCGGCGAACTTAAGGAAGTTATACACCGCATATACGGCCGCGACGCTGTGCGCAGCGTCATACCCGTATTCCGCGAGATAGACGGCATAAAGATAGACGGATATCTGGGCAGTCCCGCCATGAACCGTCCCAACAGGAATTTCGAGAACTATTTCCTTAACAGACGCTATATCAAAAGCGATGTGCTCAGCCGCAGCATAGAAGAAGGCTATAAAGGCTATATGATGCAGCATAAATTCCCTTTCTGCGTACTTCATATCAGCATGGACAGCGCAGAGGTTGATGTGAACGTACACCCTTCCAAGATGGACGTGCGTTTTCACGACCGTGAAGGCGTATTTGATAAATTAAGCCGCGGCGTTTCAACCGCATTGCACGAGCAGGAGATGATACCCGAAAGTGAGGGAGAGGGCAGTATAAAACCGGTGATCACCGATACTCCCGAGCCTTTTGAAAAAGCCCGTACAGCCGCTGCACCCGCTGCAGAAGATGACCATAACAGTCCATCGGTTGACCATAACAGACATTATGTTGACCAATCCGGTCATAGTGATAGAGATATATTCGAAGTTGATTTCAGTAATGGCGATGAGGCAGAGGTTAAGGATTTTAAACCGGCTCCGGCACCCGTAGTCAAAAAGCCCGCTCCGGCACCGATACCGGAGGATCCCTGGAAGAACGCACAGCAACTTTCCATGCTGCCGGTAGAGAGAGTCATAAGCGCCAACGCCAGAAAGCAGTATAATCTTTTGGGGTGCGTATTCAATACATACTGGATATTTTCCTATCAGGATAAGGTTTATTTTGTGGACCAGCATGCAGCCCACGAAAAGGTGAACTACGAACGCCTTGTGGCCCAGCACGAAAAGGCAAAGATATACGTACAGCAGCTGGCTCCACCCATTATAGTATCCCTTTCCCATAGTGAGACGGATATCCTTAACGAGTATAAGCAGGAATTGGAAGAGCTGGGATTTACCGTAGAAGAATTCGGCGGTAACGAATACGCCTTAAGTACGGTGCCTATGGAACTTTACAAAAAAGATTCCGCAAGCCTGTTTCTTGAAATACTTAACGATCTGGGACTGCGCGGAGGCGGTAAGGCTCCTGGCGTTATAGACAGGGTACTGGCAACCATGGCCTGTAAGGCCGCCGTCAAAGGCGGTGATGTAATAAGCCGTGAAGAGATGGATACCGTGCTGGATGAGCTTCTTTCATTAAAGAATCCCTATCATTGCCCTCATGGCAGGCCCACGATATTCTCCATGACCAGAACCGAGCTGGAAAAGAAATTTAAGAGGATAGTCAGCTGATGGATAAACTGATCATCATAGCAGGACCCACAGCCACAGGAAAAAGTGATGCCGCCGTCGCGCTCTCAAAAGCCATCGGCGGTGAAGTGATCTCTGCGGATTCCGTGCAGGTCTATAAAGGGCTGGATATAGGTTCCGCGAAGATAACAAAAGAAGAGATGCAGGGTATTCCCCACCATCTGATCGATGTACTGGAGCCGGAAGAGCCCTTTAATATCACGATCTTTCAGCATATGGCCAAAGAAGCCATGAAAGGCATATACGAACGCGGACATATCCCTGTGATCTGCGGCGGTACAGGTTTTTATATACAGTCGGTACTTTACGATATCGAATTCACTGCCGAAGATACCGACATGTCATACCGCCATGAGCTGGAGAAGAAGTCAACCGAAGAGCTCTATGCCATGTTAAAAGAAGTGGATCCCGATTCTTGCGAAACCATCCACGCCAATAATATCAAGCGGGTTATCAGGGCTCTTGAATTTTACCACGAAACAGGTTATCCTATATCGGCTCATAACGCAGAACAGCGCAGCCGCAAACCGGCTTATGACGCACACTTTTTTGTGCTGACCGACGACCGGGCAAAGCTTTACGAACGTATAGACGCCCGCGTTGATAAAATGATAGCCGCAGGACTTGTGGATGAAGTACGTGCCCTTAAGGAACGCGGCGTGCCGCGTATGTCCACAGCCATGCAGGGACTGGGCTACAAGGAGATCTACGATCATCTGGCAGGCGAATGCAGCCTGGACGAAGCAATCTACAAGATCAAGCGGGACAGCCGCCACTTCGCAAAGCGCCAGATCACCTGGTTCAAACGTGAGCCGGACGCCATCTGGATCGACAGGAGCATTTTCACCGATCCCTCACGTGAGATCGTGGAGTTTATGCTGTCGCAGCTTTCACAGCACAGTTAAGAGGAATACGGCGGCAATGGACATCCGCATACACCCGGCCACTGCACATACTCCGGCGCAGCTAAATGCAGGCAAGCCGGCCATGTGACAGTCCGTGCAGAGCCGGAAGAGCGTTGCCGCAGCACTTAATAAGCACGCCCTGCCCAACCTTGCCCCGCAGAACTGTTTGAACGCAGCTCACGCAATTAGCGTGAGCAAGTGAGTTTCAAGGGGCAAGTCGGTTTCAGGGCAGGGCGCGCGAATTTAGTGCGGAGGCACAGCGAAGACGGCCTGCACGGATGTCCATGGCCAACACGCCGATACCCTCAACTGCGCCGGAGGTCCCATGGACAGACAACCTGCACGGATGTCCATGGCAAGCCGGATGCATTCGGGATGCAGGGGAATCCTGCGGCAGCATCATATCGAAAACATGAGGTTGAATATTTATGATAAAGGACAACAACTACGCCTGGAAATACTGGTTCGATCATGTGGAAGAGATACGGGCGGAAGCTGCAGGGATGAGCAAAGAGGAGCTTATAGAAAAGCTGCTTTCGTACGAGCAGATAGAGACCGAAAAACAGAAGAAGGTCTATGTCAAAAAACTCAAGCGTATGAAGATCGATAAGCTTGTTGATCTGTGGATAGAAAGAGAATACACAAAGATACATTCATAAAAAAGGACGGAAATATGTTAAAAGATCAATATTTAAAAATGGGCCTGGATGAAGACATTATCGCCATTGGCGAAGAGATACGGGGAGCTCTTAAGTCCAGGTTTGAAAAGATAGACGATATGGCAGAGCTCAACCAGATGAAGGTGCTGCACGCCATGCAGTCAAAGCAGGTCAGCGAAGCCTGCCTTCTGGGGACTACAGGCTACGGATATAACGACCTGGGAAGGGATACACTGGAAGAGGTATATGCACAGATCTTTAAGGCTGAGGATGCTCTGGTCAGACCGCAGATCACCTGCGGTACCCATGCGCTGGCTCTGGCGCTCATGAGCAATCTGCGCCCGGGCGATGAACTCTTAAGCCCTGTCGGGAAGCCTTACGATACGCTGGAAGAGGTTATAGGCATCAGGGATAAGGGCAACGGCCACAGCAGCGGATCCCTTAAAGAATACGGAATATCTTACCGCCAGGTAGACCTCAGGGAAGACGGCAGTTTTGATTTTGACGGCATAAAGGCTGCCATAAACGCTAAAACGCGCATGGTTACTATACAGCGTTCAAAAGGATATCAGACCAGGCCGACACTTTCGGTAGAACGCATAGAAGAGCTTATCAAATTCATCAGAAGCATCAAGCCGGAAGTAGTTATTATGGTGGATAACTGCTACGGTGAATTCGTCCAGGACAGGGAGCCCATCGAAGCGGGAGCGGATCTGACTGTAGGGTCCCTGATCAAAAATCCCGGCGGCGGTCTTTGCCCTTCCGGCGGATATATCGTTGGCAAAAAGGAATGTGTTGAGAATGCGGCGTACCGCCTTACTTCCCCGGGACTTGGAAAGGAAGTAGGCGCGTCCATGGGCATATTGCCGGCTTTCTATCAGGGACTTTTCATGTCGCCGATAGTTACTGCATCCGCACTGAAGACCGCTATATTTGCAGCTGCCGTATATGAAAGGCTGGGCTATAAGCCTTATCCTTCAGCAGACAGTGAGAGATATGATATTATCCAGGCGGTAACTCTGGGAAGCCCCGAAAAGCTCTGTGCATTCTGTGAGGGCATCCAGGCGGCAGCTCCCGTGGATTCGCATGTCACCCCCGAACCCTGGCCCATGCCCGGATATGACAGCAATGTTATCATGGCTGCCGGAGCCTTTGTTTCCGGCTCTTCCATAGAATTATCAGCAGACGGCCCGTTAAAAGCCCCTTATACGGTTTATTTCCAGGGCGGTCTGAGCTTCCCCCACGGGGCATTCGGCATCCTGCGCAGCGTCCAGCAGCTAAAAAACAAAGGACTTCTTTGATATCCGCACCATATCTTGTGGCTGTGGCACCGCAATATTGCGGTGTACATGGCCTGTTTTTTGTGATAAAATAAAGTTTTGACAGATTAAACACGGAGGAATCATCTGACAAATGAATGCATTCGGCATAGATTTGGGATCGAGCAACATAAAGATCTATAACGGCTGCGATAATACATATGTCATGGAAAAGAACATGATCGCCATCAAGGGCAGGGACAGTCTCTTTGCTTACGGCGATTCAGCTTTTGATATGTATGAAAAAGCACCGGAGGATATAACCGTATCGTATCCTGTAGTTAACGGTGTTATCGCGGATATCAATAACATGAATACCCTAATCCATTACTTCGTTAACGATCTTTCCAGGAACGGTATACGTCCTGCGGATTATTATATTGCGGTTCCCACCGATGTGACCGAGGTGGTAGAAAAAGCGATCCCCTCCATTGTGGCCATTA
>CAMVRS010000104.1 GCA_947169935.1 uncultured Lachnospiraceae bacterium | reverse complement strand
CTGACAGAATGAAAAAGGTTGCTGAATTGTTTGGAAAGTGATCAGCATACGGTATACATACGGGGGGAGACATTCTATGACAGATCTTATAAATGCGCAATGGTATCAGTATCTTTACTACACGGAAAATGATGCGGTAAACATCGAACGTGTGGATACGGTGGGGGGCATAACAGGTCATGAGTCGCTGGATTATGTCCTTCGGACACTTAAGATCCTGGAAGATAATGAAAAAAGCGGATATGCCGGTCTTTCGGAAAGAGAATTTGATGTGATCCGTAAGGTCCTTTCATGGTCTGAGGTGGCCAAGGGCGGCAGTGTAAAAGACAGGGATATCTGGAGAAAAAAAGGATACCCGCTGGATATACACAATATCGCATCGGCAGAGATATATTACGAAGAGGCCCCGGAAGACGACCCGGACAGGGAGCTTATCCACACGCTGATACAGACTCATGGCATGATAGGCCAGTGTCTCCGCGGGGAGGTGCCCGTATCACAGAATGCTCCGTTAAAAGAGCTCCCGGTAGAAAAAAACAGACTGTTCTCCCTGCTCTGTCTTTTGAACGAATGCATCATCAGGGGAGTATCGGATGCTCTCTGGGAAAGGGTAGGAAATGCGGCCCTGGATATGATTAAAAAGGTGCTTGATGGAGACGCTGCGGAATTTCCTGCACGTGAACGTATACACAGGCTCCTGCCGGGACTCGATACCATCCCCGGTAAACTGGTATCACTCTTTGAATCGAAGCTGTTTCCTCATTACGAACTATGGTATTTTGAAGCAGCACTTTCCGATTTTGATGCGGAGCAGATATTTACGATACTGTCCTATATCCCGGACACAGCGGAATATAGGGATGTATGCTATATCTCCTTTAAACCACTTTCTGACAGTCTGTATTATGATTACGAAGGCAGGAAGCATATCAATGTCTATAAAAAGAGGATCATAGAAAAGCATTTAAGGGACAGCAGTACGCAGAATGTTTCGTTTTCGATGAAAAGGGAAGGAAACGCACTGCTGGTAGATCTTGAGTTTTCAAAGGTATGTGAAAAGCTTATAGATTTCTGCGTGGAAGCCGAAAGATGCGGATTGCTGAGCTTTGAAAAGAGCATAACCGTGCTCTATGATATGTTCGGGTTCAGGCGTGATGAATTTGACCGCCTGAATAATGAAGATAAATATCTGGCCACAATGAACGATTCGGAGAGCTCCACAAAGAACACCATCATCGATTATGTGACCGGAGAAAAGGTGGTTGATGTGGGCAGCGGCGGAGGAGTGCTGCTGGATCTGCTGGAAGAGCGTTACCCTGATAAGATGATAACAGGTACTGATATATCGGAGAATGTGATCGATATACTCAACAGGAAGAAGCATTCCGAAGGCCACTGCTGGAATGTGGTGCGCCACAATTTTACGGACGGGCCGTTTAGCGTGGACGGGAAAGAGGAGACGGTGGATACCGTGATCTTTTCTTCCATCATACACGAGATCTTTTCTTATACAGAGACTGCAGAAGGACGGTTTAATATCGAAGTGGTCAAACAGGCCATTAAGAATGCATACGACTCTTTAAGACCGGGCGGGCGTATCATCATACGCGACGGGATAAGGGTTTGTGAAGAAAAGGCCGGCGATATCATTAAAGTCAGATTTAAGGAACACTCCGGACTTGAATTCTTTAAGAATTTTATGCAGGATTTTGAAGGCCTGAAAGATATTGAAGATAAGCATATCAGCATCGATGAAGAAAACATGACTGTCAGCGCCTGTGCCGATTATATACGGGAGTTCCTTTATACCTATACCTGGGGCAGTGAATCCTACAGCCATGAAGTAAACGAACAGTTTGGCTACTTCACCATAAATGAATACAGGGGATTCTTAGAGAGCCTGGGGGCAAAGCTCATAAGGGCAGATGCCTTCCTTGAACCGGGATATCCTGCGCACCTTAGGCCGCTGGTGGATCTTGACCCGGATGTTTATCCCGATTCCAACTGCATCCTTGTGGCAGAGAAATGTTAAAAAGGCAGCGAATAGAAGGCTTCCGTATTCCGCTTGAAAAGCTTTGCGGGACGGTGGCCAGCGCCTGAGCCTGCGATCTGTGAAGTCTCGAGGACAAAGGGGGCCATCTTCCTGCGGAAATTAGGGGTGAGCAGTTTTTCGCCCAGTATGATCTCGTGCACTTCCTGAAGGCTGTAGAGCGTAAAGAGTTCCGGCATAAGATCAAAGACTATGCGTCCCGACTGTGCGGTGCGTTCACGCAGGGCTTTAAGCGCCCTTACTATTATCTCGGCATGATCAAAAGCAAAACCCTTATCCTCAAGTATCGTGTATTCCGTTTTTTCATGATGTCCGGTAAAGACTCTTGTTTCTTTTACAAGAGCGCTGAGCCGGATATCGTCTTTTTCGAGCTTAAGACGGTAAAGCGTGGTTATGTCTGCCCTGTCACTGCGTACATGTTTTTTTAACTCTTCCTGTTCCATATCAATACGGAACCATGCGGCTTCCCATGCATCCGTACCCGCACGCACCTGATATTTGCCCGCATCCACCAGTGCAAGGAAGCCCTGGGATATGATCCAGCCACGCGGGTCGCGGCCGGGACGGCTGAATACGCTAAAAGGTTCGAGATATGCACTGTCCACAGAGGTTTCTTCTTTTAGTTCTCTGTGTGCCGTTTCTTCGATAGTTTCATTTTTCTTTGCGAATCCCCCGGGGAGGCCGTAATCATCCTTGTATGGGTAGCTGCCTCTGCGTATCAGGAGTATACCAAGGTATTTTTTGGGATCCTTACGGTATTCCTCCTGCTGATCGGATGTAAGTATGGCAAAGACCGCCATATCCGCGGTAAGGGACGGGCGGTCGTAAGCCTTTATATCATATTGCTTTAAATACTTTTCTTCTGCGGGTGTCATCTTGTGATCTTTCATTTCAACCGGCTTTCTTTACTATACTGTTACGGTTTTCTCCGACAGAGATATAGTCTGCAGCGATATCTGTCGTGTATTCATTGACATGGGTCAGGGCTATACTCATACGTTTACGAAAACCCTCCGGCAGCCGCATACTGTCATAATCTTCCCTTATCCTTTTGAGGAAGGCTTTTTTATCATGCTTTCCGTAACGTATGGTCCCCTGATGGGGATTGGGAACATTGGTCAGATCGCGCATGCTGCCGTTTATCTCTTCTTTTGCACATTCTTCTCTGAACGGACCTGCACCGTGACGGGTAAGATAAGTTCTGCTCACATAGCAGCATTCAGCTTCAGCCGTCTCTCCTTTTAGATGTTCGCGTATGATCTCTGCAGGATTTCTTAAGCCTGTGCTGCTCGGAGTGGTATGACAGCCGAATTCCCTGCGCGAACGGTCCAGCAACAGCCCCTGTCCGTTCTCAAATATCAGACGATCATAATCCTTTAGGATATCGCCGCTTTTTATGATGCAGTGGGAGAGCATTAGCCTGAAGTCGCGGATATAATTATCTGTCAGCGCTTCGTCCTCTATGATCTCCCTCCAGCCGGTGGGTATTTCTGTCAGGCCTGCCCTGCGAAGCCGCAGGAACATCTGCTCCCTGCAATCGGTTCTGAGAAGGTATCGCAATTCATTATCCGACATATCACGCATTTTTTCAAGCCCCGGCCCCTGCCTTATAAGCGTCTCCCATATACCGGCTCCGCAGCTTCCATGACGTTTGCTGCCTCTGTGTTCTTCCAGCAGCTGGTTGGTGATCATATCGAAGGGCGTGGTCACGGGGCATTCCGGATCCATGTATACGATCATATCCTTTATGCCTTTTTGGCTGAGCGCCGTGTATTCTTCCATGAATATCATGGGATTGACGACGTAGTAGCGGGGGAGCCAGCTGTCGGCTCCGGCAAAGCTGCCGGAACCGAAGTGGTGGAATACATGTCTTATCCCTTCGGGAGTGATAACGGTATGACCGCGCTGAGAACCACCGTTGCTGCATATAACAAGCGAACGCATACCTTTCCCGGCAGCATCCGCAGCAAAGAAGTCGGTCATAAGGCCCTTCCCTTCATCGCCGTAATTTGCTCCTATGACTATCTTTATATCGCGCATACAGTTACCTCCTTCCTCAGGGCATCTACCAGCTTATCTCGGAGAGGGCATTCGCCCGTATGTCTTCCTGTCTGTTTATCCTGCCTTCTGCCTGACCGCATACGATACGGATGATCGTATCGGCAATGCTGTCAAGATCACAGATCTTAAAGTGTTCCTCGTCCATGAACTCCCGCCAGGTCCGGATGTAGCCTTCGTCGCGGGGATTACCGTGTCTTACAAAGATGTGATAGACATCATATTTTTCCCGGACGCTCTTATATAATGCAGGTGTTTCCACATCATCGTGAATTCGCCGCCCTGTGACTTCGCCTAATCTGTTTCCGGGCAGATAAGGGTTTATGCCTTCATCACCCATGGTTATGATTATGCCTTTTTCTCCGCGCCTCCAGGCATCCAGCCGGCAGTGCTCGCAGGCAAAATACCAGGCTGCCGTATAGGATTCATAGGCATTACCGCCTCCTCCGAATTCGAAATACAGCTTATCCAGCTGCTCTGCGATACGTATATCCGATTCGAACTGCGATACCTGCAGAGGGCAATCGTCATAAGCCAGATCTCCGATGCCCATCACCATGAATTCGACATCGGTAAGCTTTTTATACAGGCCTGTCATTATCACGTTGAGCCGTTTGGCAACTTCCACCGCGGCCTGGCCCATCGAACCCGTTACATCCAGTGCCAGTATGACAGGGAGCGTTGCGGGATGCTCTTTGGTATCACAGCATTCTCTGCAGACATCGTTGGGATCCAGCGCCGGATCCATTTTTCTGGCGGAAAACATATCCTGGTTCTTAAGGTCTCCCGCAAGGCTTCCGCTCCTGTCAAGGGTACGCCCCTTCTTTCTTGAATATGTCCTGAAAGTATCTTCGCTCCAATTACCGCTTCCCATATGTTCCTCCTTTCCGGCAGCTTGCTGCCATCCTGTTTATTATTCGGCGTCGTCCGCATCGTCTGCGTCATCGTTTAAGTCTTCATCAAAGATCCCCTCAAACAGCTTGTCACCGGCTCCTCCGCCCAGAAGCAGCAGAGGGAGCATATCAAAGGGGCTGTCCTTGCCGTCTTTTTTCATCATTCCGGAAAGCATCATATATTTCATTATCTTTCCGGGACCTTTGCCCTTTTTGAGCCCGTTACCGAGCAGGGAGACTACTTTGCCGTACAGGTAACTGTTTCCCATAAAGATATAACGTTCCGGCAGGATCTGTTCCAGGGTGGAATCCTCGTAGTTAAGTGCACTGATCCTGTCCTTTTCGGCAGATATCACGCATTTGGGCTTCCCGTTTGCCAGGATGATGTCTCCGGGTTTTACTTTATTGGTCGGTATCACGAAGAAGAAATCTTCGCCGATATCAAAAACGAAATTGCTGCAGTTAGTAAAACGTTCTGACTTGATGTCATAAGTCTTATATCCGCAGGAAGTCTTGATGGCGATGCCGCCGTCCATGGAAAGCCTGCACATTCCGGGTGCGATCTTTCCCAGTTTGCCGTTAAACATTTCATTCATACGATCACCTCCTATTGATATTATCAAAATGATTATAACTACGTTGTATGGCTATCATATAATCAAAATGATAATATGTCAAGAGCTTTTTTGATTTTTTTTCGACGGAAGTTTATTGGACTCATCGGGATCTATCTGGTGGCTTTTTGAAAAGGAATGTGATTTATACAAACGGGGGAAGTCTGAACTGGCAAAATGCCCCAACAGAACCTTGAAACTGGCTTTTTATGTTAAAAAGTGATAAGGTATAAAAGCAGTATGTACGTACATGAGAGGCAGTGAAAGGGCGGCATTTATAATTACAGTACCGGTGTTTGTTTTTGATGTTTTTACTTTAATAGCCTTTTGCCGGTATATCAGAGTCATATGGCAGCCAGTTATTATCAATGGACAAGCATACCACAGACCGAGATCTGATCATACGCATGTGCATCGCCGGGCATTTTAGCTGGGATGAGACCAGCAGGGCGTTAAAGCTGTATGGGATGAATGAACTTTATGCAAAGGATAAGCGTGATGCCTGCATAATAGTAGCGATCAAGAACCGGATATATAAGCTGGATGAGATTGATGATCTACTGATAAAACAGGGACTGAAGAAGATCACCCCTGATGAATAAAAGATTACGCTGAGTGAATTTTCCCACCAATTTGGTGGGGATATTTTTATTTGCGCTCTGTTATCATAAGTTCATAAGAACAAGGCGGGGAGGTGATGGGATGGTTGAGAAGACGGGCCTGGGACAGTTTATTTCAAAGAGGCGCAGGATGATGGATATGACACAGGAAGAGCTGGCGAATTGGATAGGGGTATCCAAATCTGCCGTGGCTAAGTGGGAAACGGAAGGCGGGTTGCCGGACCGGGATAACCTGGGAAAGCTGGCTGAGGCATTAAACACATCCGTTGATGAGCTTCACAGGAGGACAAAAGGTTCAGACATGCAAGATACATCTCCCGGCATCAATATCACAACGGATGTGATAGCAGCTCTGGAATCATACGGATACAAGGTCATACGCCCCGGTGAAGGGGATAGCATTGGAGAGGAGGAAGAGTGATATGGCAATTCAGTTTATTTCAGTCAAGTGTCCGCAGTGCAGTGCGGATCTTTCAATAGAGAGCGGTCGTCAGCAGGCTTTCTGCACATACTGCGGGACAAAAGTGATCATCAATAATGAGAATGAGCATATTTACCGGAATATAGATGAGGCCCGCATCAAAGAGGCGGAAACAGAGCGGCTCATACGTATGCGTGAGCTTGAGTTAGAGGAGAAAGAGAACGAGAAGGGGAGTAAGACATTCAAGGTTGCATATGGTATTGCATTGGTCTTTGTAGTGGTTGGTATGATTCTGTTTATTGCTGATAATATGACCGCCGGGATGTTCAGCATCATAATCGGGGCATATATTGCCATGTTCACATACTTTAAAACTGATGACAAAAAGAAAAAAGTACGCCGCGCGCTGGCGCCTGATGAAGTGCAGATAACAGACGCTATGCTTGGATTTATGGAAAGAGATTTTAACAGTGTAGTGGTATTATTCCAAAGTGCCGGATTTATAAATGTTCAAGCGATACCGCTCAAGGATCTGACGATATTAAAACCGATGAAGAATGGCAGGGTGGACCGCGTGACGATAAACGGGGAGTTTTTTGAAAGCGGTGATGTTTTTAATAAGGATGCGAACGTGCTGATAACATACCACAGCTTGTGATGATAACTATAAAAAAGAAAATAGAAATAATATTATAAATACTTTATTGATAAAGAGGTGGGAAAATGAGTGACGTATTGCCATATGAAGAAATTGCTCAAGAGTTGTGCACGGAGTTGATAAAGATATATAATAACGATAAACATGCGGTTCTGGCTACATTATCTTGCGTTATCGATTATGAGGAGGATGTTAAAGAACTTCTTCAGTTTATTAAGGAAGGAGATGAGGTAGATGAAGAAACAGTTTCGGTTTTGGCACTTGACATTGCAGATAGGCATGGAGAGGACTAATGCATAAAACTGCATTGAGTAGAAGTTTAAACTCCAGAGTTTTTTTGTCTATGTATTTAGAGATATTAATACCATAAAGAGTTATGTTTATGGGACTCAAAAATTTTTTTGAGATTATGTTAAAAAGTGATTGACAAATGTAAAGGGGTGTGATATCTTAGCATCCAGAGGGAAGTGCCTATCCTTCATGTTTTGATACATGAAAGCCAACACTTTCCATTTTTTATGCAAATAATATGATAGAAAGATTGAAGAGGTAAATAAAAGCAAATGAGAACAATGCGTACACAACTTATGAATATCGACAGACTGCCCAAGCAGTCGTGGTTCGTGTGCGCCGATTTTACGGGCATAGCGTTTAATTATGATGGAATGGATAAGGATAGTATTGCCATATCACGCCCGAAATATGATCAGGAATATGAATTTAAGAGGCTAACATAAAGGGATATGATGCGGACAGCAGCATAAGATCTTTGTGGGAGCCTGAAAGAAAAAAGGCTCCCATTTTTAATGGGATGAAAGGATGAAGATAGTAATGCGGACAATAAGACCACACAGAAAGTACAACCGATTTAAAAGCTTACAGGCAGAACACCTGCTTGGTAAGCTAATCTGGTGAAAGCGCCTGTCTGAAGAACAGGAGAGCCCGGTTCGAAACCGGGACCAAGCACTAAAACGGCGGTTATTCGAACGGATACAGAAGCTGGCCTTTCAAGCCAGTCACACGGGTTCAACCCCCGTACCGTCGATCCGGGATAGATCCCGAGAACATTAACAATTTTATAGGGGAGAGGAAAACAGGCACTTCCCTCCCCGCACTTAAAAAAAACAACATCTGTCAGTACAGGCACACGGACAGGAAAACAAAAAGTAATAACACTGAAAAAAAGAAAGGATCAATGAAAATGGAAGACTATTATTATTGTTTAACAGATTATTTATAACGGCAGGTAGCGTAATGGTGAACGCACCGGTCTGTAAAACCGGAACCCACAGGGTGAACACTGCAGGTTCAAATCCTGCCCTGCCGACTTAAAGAACATTGAATAATATGGCTCTGTAGTGTAGAGGCTAACACGCCTGACTGTCTTACCAAACCCACGAAGTGGGTGCGATAGGATTCCGAAGGAATCCCGACATCAGGTAGCACGGGTTCGAATCCCGTCAGAGTCGCTATGGTTCTTCTTCTGACGAAGGAAGATTAAATGCCAACCGTCAAGGCAGCCACAAATTTTTGTGACGCTGACAGCAATAATCATTTTACCTGTCAAGTAAAAAGAAAGCGTCATGTATGGGGCCGTAACTCAATTGGGAGAGTGCCTGCTTTGCAAGCAGGAAGTTGGGAGTTCAAGTCTCCTTGGTTCCACTAAAATCAAATATTCCCGGGTAGCTCAATCGGTGGAGCAGACGGCTGTTAACCAACAAACCCCCGAAGGGGGTGCGATAAGGATTCCGAAGGAATCCCGAAAAAAGGTCGGAGGTTCGAGTCCTCTCCCGGGAGCGTAAGCCTTTATCGTCCAATGGTAGGACTACTGCCTTGTAAGCAGTGTATGGTGGTTCAAATCCGCCTGGAGGCTCTGCAGCATAGCTCAACTGGCGAGAGTATTCGGTCCATACCCGAAGGGTTATCGTACCAAACCCCGAAGGGGTGCGATAGGATTCCGAAGGAATCCCGACGTTCGATCCCGATTGCTGCAATTATAAAAAAGAAAGAAGAGAGGAAAGCTAAGATGAAACGAAAACAGAAGCGAAAGTATTTAAAACCGAAATAATGCGTCTGTAGCCAAGCGGAATGGCAACGGGCTTTTAACCCGTATACCGCAGGTTCGAATCCTGTCAGACGCACTAAGCGTTCGTGGCTTAATGGTAGAGCAGGCGACTCTTAATCGTCAGGTTGCAGGTTCAAGTCCTGCCGGACGCATTATAAAAATATACAGGTGTAGGGTAAGTAAGTCCCCCTCCCGATGGTCGGCGGACGGTGTGGTAGCCCCCTTGATTTGGGACGCATGGCGTCCGGGGGACGCCAGCCCTGCGCCGACCGGAGCGAAGCGTAGACAAGAACGTGTCGGTTCAAGTCCGGTCGCCTGTATGAAGGTTTAGAGCAAATGTGACCTTATATCTTGTACGAGGGGTAGATGGAAAATGAGCAGCGCACTGTGGCGACATAAGCACAGACAATGGAGCATAACTCAATGGTAGAGTGGGTGTCTTACAAACCCCCGAAGGGGGTGCGATAAGGTTTTCGAAGAAAACCCGAAAATATACATCTGGTTCAGGGTTCAAATCCCCGTGCTCCAACTGCGGGAGGGTGGAACGGATTACCAATTCCAGTCTCATAAGCTGGAGATAGCCGGTTCGACTCCGGTTCCCGCTATTAAATGACGATGTGCCCAAGAGGCTGAAGGGGCCGGACTGCAACTCCGGTATCGCTGGTTCGAATCCAGTCATCGTCTTAACGAAAAAGAAAGAGGAAAGAGAAATGATAACAGTATTATTGAGACAAATTTCATCACAGTCGCAGCAGATCAGTCGAAGCTGGTCTATTTGGAGTGGCAGAAATATGATATCGTCTGAAATGAAATCGGAAGATTGTTAGGGAATGAATCGGAGAAAAGAGAGATAAACAATCGGAAGAATGTGAGCCCTGCGGACGATATCAGATCGGAAGCAGGGCTTTTTATCTGCGTAGCATAATGGACGAATGCAACGGACTTCTAATCCGTAGACTGCAGGTTCGAGTCCTGCCGCAGATACGATACCACGCCAAATCGCGAATTTTTTTAACAGATTTGGCGCAGTAATATGGCAGCGTGGCAGAGTTGGTCGATTGCGGCTCCCCGCTAAGGAGTTGAACGGGTTAAGCGTTCCGGTGGTTCGAATCCACCCGCTGTCGTTAAAGGGGCGTAGCGTAATGGCACTCCAAACCCCGAAGGGGTGCGATAGGATTCCGAAGGAATCCCGACGCGCAGCGGATTTTGATTCCGCATGTATGAGTTCGATCCTCTTCGCCCCTGTGTGCGGCGCTTATACGAGTGTAGCTCAGTTGGAAGAGTACAGGTCTGATACACCTGTGGTCGAGGGTTCAAATCCCTCCGCTCGTAGCACTGTCCGCCGACCGAAGGGAGGGGGACTTACAAAATAGGGGTATAGTGTAACGGTAGCACAGCAGATTCTGATTCTGCCGGATAAGGTTCAAATCCTTATATCCCTGCTATGTTCCCGTAGGCTAAAGGAGAGACCTATCGGCTACGAACCGGTCAATGCACGTTCGAATCGTGTCGGGAACGCTAAAAAGTATACCAGCGGTTTACTTGTCAAAGAATATATGCCGTGATAGAATGCGGGTATAAATGAAAGGAAATATTACAATGAACAATTACAGGAATCTGGAACTGCATAGCTTACTTCTCCTCCTCGGTAACAAGGAGTATTTTGCTATGCAGACTGATTTCGGTATATAAGAGACATAAACAAAGGATGTTTCCTAAGACCGTCTGCATAGCGCAGGCGGTTTTCTTTTTGCCCTGATAGCAGAAATGGTATATGCACCTGACTTAGGATCAGGAATCTGAGGGTTCGACTCCCTCTCAGGGTACGCGGGGTTGGCGGAACGGAAGACGCAGGAGGCTCAGAACCTCCGGAGGGCAGCCTCATATGGGTTCAAATCCCTTATCCCGCACTAAGCACCAGTGGTGGAATGGAATACACGCAGCACTAAGAATGCTGTGCCTGAACTGGCTTGGGAGTTCGAATCTCTCATCCCGCACGTTGGCTGTAGTTTAATGGGAAAACATCGGATTGTGGTTCCGACTATGGCGGTTCGATTCCGTTCAGCCAACCTTAACAATATACCCCTGTAGCAGAATGGGAATATGCACGGGATTTAAGTTCCTGGATCTGAGGGAACAAACCCCCGAAGGGGGTGCGATAGGATTCCGAAGGAATCCCGACGTTCGACTCCCTTCAGGGGTACTGATAATAACACAAAAGAAGGAGGATATAACAATGGTTACTATAGACATGAAAGCAACCGGTGAGAAGATCCGGATGTATATCAAAAACAGCAAGATGAAGATAGCAGAAGTACAAGCCGCGTTTGGCTTTAACAGTGCTCAAGCCATATATAAATGGATGAGGGGAGATTCAATGCCGACTATAGATAACTTTGTGATTTTGGCTGATATTTTCGGAGTGGATATTGGAGATATAGTAGCAGTCAGCAGGAAATGAGGCATATCACCCGGTCATCTTCCAGACCATGCTCCTTGGATTGTAATATAACCGGATCATCCGCATGCGGTTGAAGACACTGATCTTGCATTCGTAGACAAAGGTGTTATCGGCAACATATACTCCATCAGGCATGGTCCGGGCACCCTGACCGGAAAGATCCCTGTATTCTTTGATGACAAATGCCTGGCGCTGGCCGTCCTCATCAACTAACTTAACACGAAGGGGAGTGATCTTTCCTTCAGTGGAATAATGGCATATGACTTCCACGTCCCTGAGTTTATCCATGACGGCCTCTCTATACAGCTATAGAATCCGGCAGCATTGCCCTGTCATCGATATAACAATCACACGTGATCTTCCGGGAATTGTTGCCGTACTTTTCAACGATCTCCGGGAGATTATCATTTATGGCGTCGAACTCCAGCTGATGCTCACGGCACCAGGATACAGCTTTTTCCAGGGCTTCTCCGGCACGACAGGTCCAGAGGATCAGCTTGTTGCCGGATCTCTTTTGAGCAAGCAGATAGTCGATCAGAGGCCGGTTGGGCTCACCGAGTTCGGGCCACTTGCTGAAGCAGAAAGTCCCGTCAAAGTCTACAGCGATGATCTGATATTCGATTGGACTCATGGCGGACCTCCTTTCTTGGGGCTATGTATCAAGCCTTGCTTTATGTGCCTGTATATACTGCAACTTCTATGTCTGCTATTGGCTGTTTTCAAGCTTAAAAAGTTCGTCTGTGCTTAGTTCCAGATACCTGGCAAGTCTGAGGGCCGTCTCCAGGCAAGGCTGAGTCCTGCCATTCTCGTATCTTCTTATGGTCTTGACATCGCACAGTGCGGCTTTGGCAAGATCTTTCTGATGGATGTGCTTTTCAAGGCGGATCTTTTTGATGTTATTGATAACGGACATACTTTAATCCCTCCTTTGCCGGATCTTATTACCCGCTAACGCCCGTAATTGGAACGGGATCGCGGTGCTGTTGATAAAAAAAGTATATCTCGCTATCGTGTATAACAGGTCCTATAAAAGGGACTCAATTTAAAACCCTGCCAAATATCTTAAGCTCATCATGATCGTTCACCTTCATAGGCGGGTATTTTTCGTTAAGAGATATCAGGGATACCCCGTCTTCATCGTCATGCAGCTTCTTGCAGAAGGCGTTTCCGTTGAAACAGAAGATACCTATATCGCCATGGTTCAGGGTGAGCTGTCGGTGGACCCATACGATCTGTTTGTCTTTGTATTGCGGCTCCATACTGTCTCCGGTGATCTGAACACCGAAGTCTGCTTCCTTCGGGACCTCTTCCCCGGCTTCCTTCCAGGTATAGGAATCGCTGTCTAAGAAGTTTCCGGTACCGGCGGATACCTTTATGTCGAACAGTTTCAGGCGCCTTGGTACAAAGGGGATGATATCGGCAGTGTGGTAATAATGATACGCAGGTGATGAACAGCATGATCATAAGGTGCCATACGAATAGGTGCACCAGGGGTGTTACTCTTAAGAATTTCACGGAAGGCCGGATGATAGAAAAAATAGATGCTTCCGGCAAATGCTACTTGTAACTCTAAATAAAAGCCTGCGTGGCGGACATGCAGGAACAATAAAACTGAATCGGGCTTCATGATATGGGGGCATAGACCCACCGTGGACGCATGAAAAGATGACCAGCTAAAGCTGGGGCTTTTCATGCGTCCTTTCTTTTCCGGTCATCGGTCCGGGAAAGAGGAGAAGATGAAGAAGATAGTAAAAGAAGGATCATTAGGACAGCGGATCAGGGCGCAGCGCAAAAGGCTGGGGATGACCCAGGAGGAACTGGCGGAGCGCACCTTTATTCCAAAACCGACTATATCCAATTACGAGAATGACCGGATCGATATCAAGAGTAGTGTTATAGCTGAATTAGCAAATGCGCTGCAGACGGA
>CAMVRS010000103.1 GCA_947169935.1 uncultured Lachnospiraceae bacterium | reverse complement strand
ACCTTCTTTGATGCAAGACGTTATGACCTTGCAAAGGTAGGCCGTTATAAGTTCAACAAGAAGCTGGCGCTGCGCAACCGTATCCGCGGTCATGTGCTGGCAGAAGATGTTGTCAATCCTTACACCCATGAGGTAGTAAGTATTGAGACTGTTGATGAGGAAGGTAAGCCCGCCGGCACTCTTGAGGCAAAGGCAGGCACCGTAGTTACTGCAGAGCTGGCAGACGTTATACAGAACAGCGCTGTAGAGAGCGTTATGATCCGCACCGAGAAGCGCAACGTTAAGGTCATCTCCAACCTGATGGTTGACCTTGAAGCATGGCTTGATGTGGACGCAAAGAAGCTGGGCATCAGTGAGAAGGTTTACTGGCCCGAGCTCAAGAAGATCCTTCGTGCGTACAGCTCCAGGACAGATGAGCTGCCCGAGGCTATACGCCAGAACATACATGAGCTTGTTCCCAAGCATATCACCAAGAGCGATATAGTTGCATCCGTTAACTACAACATCGCACTTGAATACGGCATAGGCAACGATGATGATATCGATCATCTGGGCAACCGCCGTATCCGTGCAGTGGGCGAGCTGCTTCAGAACCAGTACCGTATCGGTCTGACCCGTATGGAGCGTGTCGTACGTGAGCGTATGACCGCACATGATGCACATGAGAACGAAGAGGTATCACCCCAGAACCTCATCAATATCAAGCCTGTACAGGCAGCTATCAAGGAGTTCTTCGGATCTTCACAGCTGTCACAGTTCATGGATCAGAACAACCCTCTGGGCGAGCTGACCCACAAGAGACGTCTCTCCGCACTGGGCCCCGGCGGTCTGTCACGTGACCGTGCCGGATTCGAAGTGCGTGACGTGCACTACACCCATTACGGACGTATGTGTCCCATAGAGACACCCGAAGGTCCCAACATCGGTCTGATCAACTCGCTGGCAAGCTATGCGCGGATCAACGAGTACGGCTTCATTGAGGCTCCCTACAGAAAGATCGATAAGCATGGCGCAAACAAGAAGAACCCTGTGGTCACAACGGAAGTTGTATACATGACCGCAGATGAAGAGGATAACTACCATGTAGCACAGGCTAACGAGCCTCTGGATGCTGAAGGCCACTTCAAGAACGAAAAGGTTTCCGGCCGTTACCGTACAGAGACACAGGAGTACTCACGTGAAGAGTTCGACTACATGGATGTGTCTCCCAAGATGGTGTTCTCCGTGGCTACAGCACTTATACCTTTCCTGGAGAACGACGATGCTAACCGTGCGCTGATGGGTTCCAACATGCAGCGTCAGGCAGTGCCTCTGCTCTTTACCGAAGCACCCGTTATCGGAACAGGTATGGAGACCAAGGCTGCCGTTGACTCCGGCGTATGTGTTGTTGCAAAGAAGGCCGGTACCGTTACCTACGTTACCGCCGATACCATTCATATCAAGACAGATGACGGTGAGAAGAACGAATACGAGCTTCAGAAGTTCGTTCGTTCCAACCAGTCAAACTGCTACAACCAGAAGCCCATCGTTGACAAGGGCGATCATGTTGAGGCAGGACAGGTTATCGCAGACGGTCCTTCCACAGCAAACGGCGAGCTGGGTCTGGGCAAGAACCCCCTGATCGGCTTCATGACCTGGGAAGGCTACAACTATGAGGACGCTGTACTCCTTAGTGAGCGTCTTGTTAAGGAGGATGTATACACCTCCGTACATATCGAAGAGTATGAGACAGAAGCAAGGGATACCAAGCTGGGCGCAGAGGAGATCACACGTGATATCCCCGGCGTAGGTGAGGATGCCCTTAAGGATCTTGATGACGACGGTATCATCCGCGTGGGCGCAGAAGTCCGCAGCGGCGATATCCTGGTAGGTAAGGTTACACCCAAGGGCGAGACCGATCTTACTCCCGAAGAGAGACTGCTGCGTGCAATCTTCGGTGAGAAGGCAAGAGAAGTGCGTGATACTTCCCTTAAGGTACCTCACGGCGAATACGGCGTAGTCGTAGACGCTAAGGTGTTCTCACGTGCCAAGGGTGACAGTGAGCTTTCACCCGGCGTTAACCAGAAGGTGCGTATCTACATCGCACAGAAGAGAAAGATAAGCGTGGGCGATAAGATGGCAGGCCGTCACGGAAACAAAGGTGTGGTCAGCCGCGTGCTTCCCGTAGAGGATATGCCTTATCTGCCTAACGGACGTCCCCTGGATATCGTGCTTAATCCCCTGGGCGTGCCTTCACGTATGAACATAGGACAGGTGCTGGAGATCCACTTATCACTGGCTGCCAAGGCACTGGGCTTCAATATTGCCACTCCCGTCTTTGACGGTGCAAAAGAGAACGATATCATGGATACTCTTGAGCTGGCAAACGACTATGTCAACCTGCCGTTTGATGCGGCTGAGGCAAAGGCATGGAAGGCTGAAGACCGTACCACCACACAGGATGGCAAGCCCTGGAACGGTGAGACCTTCGAGAGCCTGCACAAGGAAGAGCTTCTTCCCGCAGTATTTGATTATCTGAAGGATAACAAGGATCATCGTGAGCTCTGGAAGGGCGTGCCCCTTTCACGCGATGGTAAGGTAAGGCTGCGCGATGGCCGTACCGGCGAATACTTCGACAGCCCGGTTACCATAGGACACATGCATTATCTGAAGCTGCATCACCTGGTAGACGATAAGATCCATGCACGTTCTACCGGCCCGTACTCACTGGTTACACAGCAGCCTCTGGGCGGCAAGGCTCAGTTCGGCGGCCAGCGTTTCGGAGAGATGGAGGTTTGGGCTCTGGAAGCATACGGCGCATCCTACACCCTGCAGGAGATCCTTACCGTCAAGAGCGACGATGTTGTGGGCCGTGTAAAGACCTACGAGGCTATCGTAAAGGGCGAGAACATACCTCAGCCCGGTATTCCCGAATCCTTCAAGGTGCTGCTTAAGGAACTGCAGTCACTGGCTATGGATGTCAGGGTTCTTGACAAGAACGATAAGGAAGTTGAGCTTAAGGAGAACGTGGACTACAACGAGAGTGAGTTCAAGTTCGAACTTGGTGAGCATAAGAACGATTACGAAGGCGCAGAAGGCTTCGGCACCAAGGTGGCCAATGATCAGGGCGAGTTTGAAGATGTGGAGGAGTATTCTGAAAGCGAAGACGATTTTAGCGATGAGTTCGCCAGCGTTGACAGCTTTGATGAAGACGAATAAAAAGCAGGATAAACGTTAAAGTTTTCAGGATATCAGGAAGGAGATCAAATAAAAATGGCAGATATAAAGAACAATGAGTTTCAGCCTATCTCATTTGAAAAGATCAGCATAGGCCTGGCCTCCCCGGAGAAGATACGCGAGTGGTCCACCAGGAACAACAATCCCGATGCGGGCGTGGTGACCAAGCCGGAGACCATCAATTACCGTACGTTAAAGCCTGAGAAGGATGGCCTTTACTGCGAAAAGATCTTCGGTCCCAGCAAGGACTGGGAATGCCACTGCGGCAAGTACCGCAAGATACGTTATAAGGGCGTTATCTGCGATAAGTGCGGCGTGGAAGTTACAAAGAGCAACGTAAGAAGAGAGCGCATGGGCCGTATCGAGCTGGCTGCTCCCGTTTCACATATCTGGTATTTCAAGGGCATACCCAGCCGTATGGCCCTGATACTGGATCTTTCACCGAAGGAGCTGGAGCGCGTGCTCTATTTCTCAGCATATATCGTACTTGACGCCGGCGATACCGATCTGAAGAAGATGCAGGTATTATCCGAGCATGAATACCAGGAGCAGAGAGAGAAATTTGGCAGCCGTTTTGCAGTAGGCATGGGCGCCGAAGCTATCAAGAGCCTTCTGGAAGAGATAGACGTGGATAAGGATATGGAAGAGCTTAAGGCTAAGCTTGACGATCCCTCCACAAAGGTACAGATGAGAGCAAAGATCGTTAAGCGCCTTGAGGTATTTGAATCCTTTAAGAATTCAAACAACGATCCCGCATGGATGATCATGACAACGATCCCGGTCATCCCCCCCGATCTGCGCCCCATGGTGCAGCTGGACGGCGGACGTTTTGCAACCTCCGATCTTAACGACCTTTACAGACGTATAATCAACAGAAACAACCGTCTGCAGAAGCTTCTGGATCTGGGCGCACCCGATATCATCGTGCGCAACGAGAAGCGTATGCTGCAGGAGGCAGTAGATGCACTTATAGATAACGGCCGCCGCGGACGTGCTGTAACAGGCCCCGGCAACCGTGCGCTGAAGAGCCTTTCCGATATGCTCAAAGGTAAGAGCGGACGTTTCCGCCAGAATCTGCTGGGTAAGCGTGTTGACTACTCAGGCCGTTCCGTTATCGTGGTAGGTCCCGAACTTAAGATCTATCAGTGCGGTCTGCCCAAGGAAATGGCTATAGAGCTGTTCAAGCCTTTCGTTATGAAAGAACTGGTAGGCAAGGGAATCTGTCAGAACATCAAGGCAGCAAAGAAGATGGTAGAGAAGCAGGAAGACCAGGTTTGGGACGTTCTGGAGGAGGTTATCACCGAGCATCCCGTTATGCTGAACCGTGCTCCTACACTTCACCGTCTGGGTATTCAGGCATTTGAGCCCATCCTGGTAGAAGGTAAGGCTATAAAGCTTCATCCCCTCGTATGTACCGCATTCAACGCGGACTTCGACGGTGACCAGATGGCTGTGCATCTGCCCCTTTCCGTTGAGGCACAGGCAGAATGCCGTTTCCTGCTGCTGAGCCCCAACAACCTGTTGAAGCCTTCCGACGGTGCGCCCGTGGCAGTGCCTTCACAGGATATGGTACTTGGTATCTATTATCTTACCCAGGAGCGTCCCGGCGTTAAGGGAGAGGGTAAGTTCTTTAAGAATGTTAACGAAGCAATACTGGCTTACGAGAACGGTATCATCGATCTTCATGCAAAGATCAAAGTCAGGATGAGTTATACTTCCGAAGACGGAGAAGAGATCACAGGTACCGTTGAGTCAACTCTTGGCCGTTTCATCTTCAACGAGATCCTGCCTCAGGATCTGGGCTATGTTTCCAGGAATACTCCTGAAGAGAAGCTGGCTCTGGAGGTAGATTTCCTTGTAGGCAAGAAGCAGCTTAAGGGCATACTTGAAAAGGTCATCAACGTACACGGCGCAACCAAGACAGCCAAGGTGCTTGATGATGTTAAGGCTATAGGTTATAAGTATTCCACCAGAGCAGCCATGACGGTTTCCATTTCCGACATGGTGGTGCCCGCAAGAAAGTGGGATATGCTTAAGGAAACCCAGGATAAGGTTGATGAGATAAACGAAGCATATCAGGATGGCGCTCTTACCGAGAATGAAAGATACAAGACAGTCATTCAGGTTTGGGAAGAAACCGACAAGGCTATCGGTAAGGAACTGATGGCAGGTCTTGATAAGTACAATAACATATTCATGATGGCTGACTCCGGAGCCCGTGGTTCCGATCAGCAGATCAAGCAGCTTGCAGGTATGCGTGGTCTGATGGCCGATACAAGAGGACGTACCATAGAGCTGCCCATCAAGGCAAACTTCCGTGAGGGTCTGAACGTTCTGGAGTACTTCATCTCCGCTCACGGTGCAAGAAAGGGTCTGTCCGATACAGCACTCCGTACCGCAGACTCCGGTTACCTGACCCGTCGAATGGTTGACGTCTGCCAGGAGCTTATAATCCAGGAGAACGACTGCCGTGAGGAGTCCGAAGAGATACCCGGCATGGAAGTATCCGCACTCTGGGACGGCAAGGATTGCGTTGAGGATCTGCCTAAGCGTATCAGAGGCCGTTTCGCAGCAGAGGATATCAAGGACAAGGACGGCAACGTACTTGTACCCGCAAACAAGATGATCACCCAGAAGCTGGCTGAAGAGATCCACAACTGCGGTATCGACAAGGTTAAGATCCGTACCATTCTTACCTGTAAGTCAAAGAGCATCTGCGCTAAGTGCTACGGTGCAAACATGGCAACCGGTAAGGCCGTACAGCTTGGTGAAGCAGTAGGTATCATTGCAGCACAGTCCATCGGTGAGCCCGGTACACAGCTTACCATGCGTACATTCCACACCGGTGGTGTCGCAGGTAACGATATCACACAGGGTCTTCCCCGTGTACAGGAGCTTTTCGAGGCCAGAAAGCCTAAGGGACTTGCGTTTATCGCAGGTATCGGCGGACAGGTCAGCATAATAGATTCCAGCAATAAGAGACAGATCATCATCAAGAATGATGAGGCTGAAAAGACTTACGAGATACCTTACGGTGCACGTATAAAGGTTTCCGACGGACAGACCGTTCAGGCCGGCGATGAGCTTACCGAAGGTTCCGTCGATCCTCACGATCTGCTGGAGATCAAGGATATCGAGGCTGTTGAGAGCTATCTGATCCGTGAGGTTCAGAAAGTGTACAATATGCAGGGCGTTGATCTGGCTGATAAGCATATCGAGGTTATCGTACGTCAGATGCTGAAGCGTCAGCGTATCGAAGATCCCGGTGATTCAACATACCTGCCCGGTGCACAGATCGACCGTCTTGTTATCGAGAAAGAGAACAAGGAGCTCGAGGCAGCAGGAAAGAAGCCTATCGTTGCAACAGACATAATCCTTGGTATCACCAAGGCAGCTCTGGCAACCGATTCCTTCCTTTCCGCAGCATCCTTCCAGGAGACTACCAAGGTTCTTACCGAAGCAGCTATCAAGGGTAAGGTTGATACTCTTCAGGGTCTTAAGGAGAACGTTATCATCGGTAAGCTGATCCCTGCAGGTACAGGCTTCAGATGCTACGGTGATGTACGTCTGGATGTAGACCAGGAAGAGATAGGTGATGAGATATCTTTCGATGATTATGAGGATGAAGAGCAGGAGACCTCCGAAGGAGGAATGCTTGAGCTGGCATCCGTTGAATCGGAAGAAGGCAGCGACGAAGAGTAAATAAACTAAAGATCCTTCGCTAACGCTCAGGATGACACGAATGTAACGCATTGTCATCCTGAGCGAAGCGAAGGATCTTTTTTTGTTTGACATTCCCTGTATTCTGTGCTATATTCGCATACGTTTGCAGGTGCAGACCGGGTGTCGTTATTACCGGACGCCGGGGGTCTGTTAAATGGAAACGGGGAAATCCCGCGAAAGCGGTTTTTTTTATGCATGGCAATTGGCTGTGACGAAAGCGAAGGAGGAAAAGAATTATGAAAAAGAACGTTTTGAAACTGTTAACAGGCAGCATGGTAGTGTTTACCCTGCTTGCCGGATGTACGCAGGGGCAGCCGTCTGTTGATCAGCCTGCAGAGGTGACACAGGAGACTGTTGAGGAACCCACGGCTGAGCCTACAGAGGCACCCGCAGAGACAACAGAGGAGCCTGCAGAGGAAGCAGCACCTGTTACCACCAAGGATAGGAGCGGTAACGATATAGTACTTCCCACCGAGATCAACGCTATAGTATCCATGTCACCTGCAACCACAAGAGCACTGATCGATATGGGATATGCAGACAAGATCGTTGCATCGGATACCAATTCACAGTATTCCTACGGACTTGAACTGGCAGACGAAGTACTTTACATGGATATGATGTCTCCCGATCAGGAGAAGATCGTCGAGCTTACGCCGGATATCGTATTTACTTCAGGCATGAGCAGCACTGACGGTAATGATGCATACGCGAATGTAAGGGCAGCAGGCCTTTGCGTGGCAGATATCCCCAGCAGCGCTTCAATAAAGGATGTTGAGGAAGATCTGCTCTTCATCGGGAAGTGCATCGGTGATGAGGCAGCAGCACAGGCACTGGTAGATGAGATGGAAGAGACCATCTCCGAAATAAAAGAGATCGCAGCTACAATCCCCGAGGATGAGAAGAAGACCGTGCTCTTTGAGCTCTTCACACCCTCTGCCGATTATCCCACGATCTATACTGCCGGCCCGGGAACCTACATCAATGAGATGATGGAGCTGGTAGGCGCTATCAATATTGCCGGCAATGAAGATGCACAGTGGCCTGCTCTTACCGAAGAGGCTGCAGTAGGGGCAGATCCCCAGGTGATCCTTTCCGCAGATATGTATACTCCCGACGCCATCAATGCTATACTGGGCATGAAAGGCTGGGAAAACGTTACAGCGATCAAGAACGGCGATGTATACATGCTGGACGCCGACGAAGTTAACCAGCCCTGCCACCGCATAATAAACGCTCTGGTAGACATGGCTGTATTTATCTATCCTGAATACTTTGAGTATGATGAAGGTGCAGATGAGATCAAACCCGCTGCATAAGTTACAGTAAAGGAGTGTCATTCTGAGCGAAGCGAAGAATCTTAAAAAAACAAATAACTCATTTAAGATCATTTTCACGCTGCTGTTCGCGCTTGCGGCACTTATACTGGCGGCGGGGCTTGGCAGCGTGCGCGTCACGCCTGCTGAGATACTGGCCGTGATCGCAAATAAACTGTTTGCAAGGCCACTGCCTGAGAATGTCACACCTTCGATAGTTTCCATCATCTGGGATATAAGACTGCCCAGGGCCATAACTGCGTTTATAGTAGGAGCTATGCTTTCCGTATCGGGCGCGGTGGTACAGGCACTGCTGCAGAATCCCCTGGCCTCGTCTTATACCCTGGGTGTATCTTCGGGCGCATCACTGGGTGCGGCGCTTGTGATAGTAAATGAGATAAGCATACCCGTTGTCGGCACACTTATGCTGCCGGCAGCGGGTTTTGTATTTGGTCTTTCCACTGTACTGCTGGTCATCTTTTTTTCGGCAAGACTGGACCGGAATCTTCGCAATCACACTATCATCCTGTTCGGAATGATAGTTTCCCTTTTTGTTAACGGCATGCTGACGCTGCTTTCTTCGGCCTATTCCCAGCATATGAACAGGCTGGTATTATGGCAGATGGGAAGCTTTGCGGGCAGGCGCTGGGATCATGTGGGACTATTGGCTGTTATATGTTTCATCGGCTGTATTGCCGTCTTTTTCTTCAACAGGGAACTGGATCTGATGAGCTTTGGCGAGGAACAGTCGCAGGCCATGGGAGTTGATGCAAAGCGCTCACGCCTTATCCTTCTGATACTTTCGTCCGTGCTGACAGGCGCTGCGGTATGCTTTACCGGAGTGATAGGTTTCATCGATCTGGCGGCGCCCCATGCGGTGAGGCGTATCTTCGGATCCTCCCATAAATACGTGCTGCCTATGAGCGCAGTGGCGGGCGGCAGCTTTATGACCCTTGCGGATCTTGCCTCACGTACCGTGCTGTCACCCCAGGAGATACCGGTGGGAGCGGTAACGGCGCTGCTGGGAGCCCCCTTCTTTTTGTGGGTATATTTCGGCACAAGGAGGAAGAGATGAAGGCGATAGAGTGCAGGGATCTTTTTGCGGCTTATGACAAAAAGCTGCTGGAAAAAGGCGAAGCCGTGATCAGAGATATAAATTTTGAGATAAAAGAAGGCAGCAGCGTAGCGGTCTTAGGACCCAACGGCAGCGGAAAGAGTACACTGTTAAAAACACTCTGCGGGATGATACCGCAGAAAGGTACGGTACTGATCAGAGAAAAAGATTCCGCCGGTATGTCCCGCAGGGATATAGCGCGCAATATCGCTTATATGACCCAGCTTTCCGGGATATTCTTTTCATATACGGTATTTGAGACTGTACTGATGGGCCGCTATGTTCACAGTAAAAGCGCTTTTGGAAGAACCACTGCCGAAGATAAGAGGATAGCAGATCAGGCGCTTAAAAGCACAGGCATGGAGGAACTTAAGGACAGGCAGCTTTCATCCTTATCCGGCGGAGAACTTCAGCGCGTATTCCTGGCCAGGACCTTTGCCCAGGGCAGCCCCATACTTATGCTGGATGAGCCCAACAATCATCTGGATCTTAAGGTGCAGGCGGAACTGGCAGGTTATCTGAAAGACTGGTGTGCTCAGCCGGAGCACACACTGATAGGAGTATATCATGATATCCCTCTGGCGCTGGAACTGGCTGACAGCTTTATACTGATGAAGGATGGCAGGATGAAGGCGATGGGCAGCAGGGAAGAGATACTGGATGGGGGACTCCTGGAAGAAACCTATGGTTTTGAAGTGCGCAGCTATCTTGGAAGGATAGAAAAGCTGCTGAAATAGATAAAAAGGCTGACTTGGATAAATTGTTAAAATTTCTGGCCATTTTGCATATTTTGCTTGTGTACATTTACTATGTTTCTATGATATAATACAAATGATATTATAACCCATAGAAATTTAAAGGAGGGACACGGATGGAACCCCTTGATTTTAATGAAGAATTCTATAAAATGATCGATCTGATGGTCAGTCCCGATAATTATGACAGGCCTAAGATGATGCAGCAGCTTTTTAAGGTGGCAAGGATGTTCCGCCTTACTAAGGTTGTGTCTGAGTTTTACAGGAATCCGGCTATGGAGGCTAGAGGAGAGGGAGAGGTGCTTTCCGACTTTGATGAAGGACCTGCCGATATCAAAGTTCTGTACAGACGCTACCAGCTTAAGAACGGAGTCGTTCTCAAGGCTTCCGCATTTATGGCAGAAGGTACAGAGCCGCTTAATGAAGATGAAGAAAAGAAGCTGGATCTCTGTATACGTTCCATGCTCAATCTTTTAAGCCGTAACAGGATGCAGGCTGTTATCGAGATGCTCGGATACCAGGACCGCGACGGTTATCCAAATTTCCCTGCATTTTTCAGGTATCTCGAGAAGATGCAGTCGACCTGCGGGTTTAAGGGCTATACGGCCATCCTTTATAATCTGCGTCAGTTCTCGCTTATAAACAGAGATCTGGGACATGATATGGGCGACCGTATCCTTCGCGTTCACTTCGAGACCATTAAAGCCATTATCGGCGACAAAGGCTTTGTCGTGCGTGTGGGCGGGGATAATTTTGCGGCAATATTCCCGAATGAGCTGCTTGATAAGATAATAAAGGCTATGGAAGGCGTGCCTGTAGTATATGATAAAGAAAACGACAGGCGCGTGATGATATCAGCCTGCGCCGGCGTTTTTATAATCCCTCCGGACTTTAAGTATATCAATCAAGGAAGCATAGTCGACATGATATATCCTTCGTGTCAGACTGCAAAGCTTGAGAAGGAAGGAACCATCGTATATGCCAGCAAAAAGAGCCTGGCAGAAAAGGAAAACATGTCGCGCGTACGCCGGCATTTTGAAGAAGCTCTTGAAAAGAATTACTTCCATGCATTTTACCAGCCGAAGGTGGATGTAAAGAGCGGGAAGATAATAGGAGCGGAGGCACTCTGCAGATGGATCTATGAGGGGAGCGTGGTGCCGCCCATGGAGTTCATCCCCATATTGGAGCAGAATACCGATATCTGCCGTCTGGATTTCTATATGCTTGACCGGGTCTGCAAAGATATACGCAGCTGGCTGGATAAAGGCCTGAACGTAGTACGCGTTTCGGTGAACCTTTCCCGTAAGCACCTGCTGGATGTGGACCTGCTGGAACACCTCATGAGGGTGATAGACAAGAATAAGGTGCCTTACAAATATATCGAGATAGAGCTTACCGAGACCACAACGGAAGTGGAACTTAAAAAGCTGCGCCGTCTTGTGGAAGGTCTGAGGGAAGTGGGCATCAGCACGGCAGTTGATGATTTCGGCGTGGGTTATTCCTCACTTAACCTGATACGCGAACTGCCCTGGAACGTACTTAAGATAGACAGGAGCCTGCTGCCCGGAGTCGGCAACGATAATAAGAAGATGTCCAATCTGATGTTCGGCCATATCGCTTCCATGGCAAAAGACATGGGGCTTGAATGCATAACCGAAGGCGTTGAGACGGCTGACCAGGTAGAGATACTCAAGAACAATGACTGCCCTTATGCACAGGGATTCTTCTATGACAGGCCACTGCCGGTGGAGGAATTTGAAGAGAGACTGAAGAAGGGCGGATACGATCCCGTATCATCCTGAGCGAATATCCTCCTGTCATCCTGAGCGAAGCGAAGAATCTTTAAAAAACTTCTTGACATAGAAATACCATATACGTATAATATTCGAGCGTGCGGTTTTGCGTGCGCTCGTTTTTTTGCGCATGTAAGACGCATAGTAAAATGTTAAGTCAGACAGGAGGTGAATAGAATGCCGACATTTAACCAGCTTGTAAGAAAGGGTCGTGAGACTTCCGTTAAGAAGTCTACCGCACCGGCGCTCCTTAAGGGCTACAACTCACTTCACAAGCGTGCGATCGATACCAATTCGCCGCAGAAGAGAGGTGTTTGCACCGCAGTTAAGACCGCTACCCCCAAGAAGCCTAACTCAGCACTTAGAAAGATCGCCAGAGTACGTCTTTCCAATGGTATTGAAGTTACCAGCTACATCCCCGGGGAGGGACACAATCTGCAGGAGCATAGCGTGGTTCTGGTAAGAGGTGGCCGTGTAAAGGACCTTCCCGGTACCAGATATCATGTCATCCGTGGTACGCTTGATACCGCAGGTGTTGCCAACAGGAAGCAGGCGCGCTCAAAGTACGGCGCTAAGCGTCCTAAAGACAAGAAATAAATAAGACCTGGGTATCATAGACAAATTTAAATGTCGGAGTTCTGTTTCATCTATTAACAGATACAGCGCGAACACATGATAATTTGAATGTGAGTACCGATGATCTAATTGTTGTTAAAATAATTAAGGAGGGAAGAACCGTGCCACGTAAAGCACATATTCAGAAAAGAGATGTTCTGGCGGATCCCCTGTACAATGACAAGGTTGTTACCAAACTGATCAACAACATCATGCTTGACGGCAAGAAGGGTGTTGCTCAGAAGATTGTATACGGCGCATTCGCTAAGGTTGAAGACAAGAGCGGCAAACCGGCGCTTGAAGTGTTCGGTGAGGCAATGAACAATATCATGCCTATGCTCGAAGTTAAGGCAAGACGTATCGGTGGTGCTACATATCAGGTACCTATCGAGGTACGTCCCGACAGACGCCAGGCTCTGGCTCTGCGCTGGCTGACCATGTTCTCAAGGAAGCGTTCCGAGAAGACCATGATCGACAGACTTGCAGGTGAGATAATGGATGCAGCAAACAATACCGGCGCTGCTGTAAAGCGTAAGGAAGAGATGCATCGTATGGCTGAGGCTAACAAGGCGTTTGCTCACTACAAATTCTAAGGAAGGAGGGAATGATAAGTGGCTGCTGAAAGAGAATATCCTCTTGAGCGTACCAGGAATATCGGTATCATGGCTCATATTGACGCAGGTAAGACTACACTGACTGAGCGTATTCTTTACTATACCGGCGTTAACTACAAGATCGGCGACACCCACGACGGTACTGCTACCATGGACTGGATGGAGCAGGAGGCAGAGCGTGGTATCACCATCACATCAGCCGCTACCACCTGTCACTGGACGATGCAGGAAAACTGCAAGCCCAAGGCCGGCGCACTGGAGCATCGTATAAACATAATCGATACCCCGGGACACGTTGACTTTACGGTAGAGGTGGAGCGTTCACTCCGTGTACTTGATGGCGCTGTAGGCGTGTTCTGTGCAAAGGGCGGTGTTGAACCCCAGTCAGAAAACGTATGGCGTCAGGCAGATACATATAATGTTCCCCGTATGGCATTCATCAACAAGATGGATATCATGGGAGCAAACTTCTACGGTGCAGTAGATCAGATAAGGAACAGACTTGGTAAGAATGCCATCATTCTTCAGTTACCCATCGGTAAGGAAGACGAGTTCAAGGGCATCATCGATCTGTTCGAGAATAAGGCATATATCTACAATGATGATAAGGGCGATGATATCTCCATCGTTGACATACCCGATGACATGAAGGACGATGCAGAACTGTATCGCAGCGAGCTTATCGAAAAGGTATGCGAGCTT